>JBPBQX010000214.1:0-26643 GCA_050955025.1 Janthinobacterium lividum | reverse complement strand
TGGAGAGGCACACGCCCAGGAAGCCGAGGCAGGCGGCCACCGTGGCCACGCGCAGCCAGTCCACGCCGAAGCGGAACCCGTTGCCGAACACCATCCAGAGATAGAGGCAGAAGAACAGCGCCACCGGTTCGCCGCCCATGTGCAGCTCGCACGACAGGATCGTGGAGTCCGCCACGATCGCCACCACGCGCCGCACGCGATAGCGCGCGGGCGCGACCAGGACGTGCGCCATGATCGCCACCGCGGCGGCGACATAGACCGCGAGCAGCACCAGCGGCGCCTGCACCGCGCCACGGTGCAGCGCCAGCAGGAACGCCACGCCGAGGCTGCCGAACGCCAGGCGGTTGCGCGCCATCTCGCCCTCGCCGCCCGACGCCGCGCAGGTCCGCCGCCAGAGCCCGCCGCCGCCGCCGACGAGCATCGCCCGCCTCAGGCCCGCCCCCCCGCCCGGCACGAGCCTCATGTGGCGAGCGCCGCCGGTGCCGGCGCGACCTGGCGGCGCAGCAGTGCCTCGAACTCGGCCGCCGGCACGGGGCGGCTGAAGTGGAAGCCCTGCCCCTCCTCGCAGCCCTCCTGGCGCAGCCAAGTCATCTGCGCCTCGCTCTCGATGCCCTCCGCGATCACCTTGAGGTCGAGCAGGTGCCCCAGCTCCAGGATCGTCTGCACGATCGCGGTGTCGCTCACGTCCGTGCCGAGCCCGCGCACGAACGACTGGTCGATCTTGAGCCGGTTGAGCGGGAAGCGCTTGACGTAGCTCAGCGACGAGTAGCCGGTGCCGAAGTCGTCCACCGACAGCATCACGCCCGCCGAGCGCAGCCGCTGCAGCGCGACGACCGCGTCGTCGGCGTTCTCCATCAGGATGTTCTCGGTCAGCTCCAGCTCCAGCAGCTCCGGCGCCAGCCCGGTCTCGGCCAGCGTGCGCACCACGAGGTCGAAGACGTTCTGGCGGCGGAACTGCACCGGCGACAGGTTCACGCCGAGCCGGATCGGCCCGAGCCCGGCCGCGTGCCAGGCCGCCGCCTGCCGGCACGACTCCCTGAGCACCCACTCGCTGATCACCAGGATCAGCCCCGTCTCCTCGGCGAGTGCGATGAAGCTGCCCGGCGGCACCAGCCCGTGCCCGCGCCGCGCCCAGCGCAGCAGCGCCTCCGCGCCCACGATCCGCCCGGTCGCGAGGTCCACCTGCGGCTGGTAGTGCAGCAGCAGCTCGCCGCGCGCCACGCTGTTGCGCAGGTCGGCCTCGGTGCGCATCGCGTCGCGCGCCCCGGGGTTCATGCCCTCGGCGAAGAACCGCCAGGTGTCGCGCCCGGCGGCCTTGGCGCGGTACATCGCGAGGTCGGCGTTGCGCAGCAGGTCGTCCTCCTCGGCGCCGTCGCGCGGGTGGATCGTGACGCCGATCGACGCGCCGATCGTCACCTCCTGCCCCTCGCACACCAGCGGCACAGCCATGTCGCGGATGATCCTGCCGGCCAGCGCCTCGGCGTCGTCCGGCCCTGCCACGCCGCACTGCAGGATCGCGAACTCGTCGCCGCCGAGCCGCGCCACCGTGTCGCCCGGCGCCATCATCCGCGTCAGCCGCTCGCCCACCGCGACGAGCACCTGGTCGCCGAAATGGTGCCCGAGCGCGTCGTTGATCGCCTTGAAGCGGTCGAGGTCGATGAAGTGCAGCGCGAACGAGCGGTCGCCGCGCCGCCCCCGCGCCAGCGCCTGGCGCAGCCGCTGGCGCAGCAGCGCGCGGTTCGGCAGGTCGGTCAGCGTGTCGTGGTGCGCGAGATGGCTCAGCCGCTCCTCGGCCGCCTTGCGCTCGGTGATGTCGAGCGAGGTCGTCAGCACGCCGACCACCGCCGCACCCGCGCGGCGCAGCGGCGTGCGCGCGGTGAGGAACGTCCGCGCCTGCCCGCCGCGGTCGACCAGCGTCTCCTCGCGCGAGGCCAGCGCGATCCCGCTCTCGAACACCAGCTCGTTCAGCGCCTGGCTGGTGCGGGCGTGCGCGGTCCCGAACAGCGCGTCGAGGCCGAGGCGCTCCGCCTCGCCGCGCGCCCGGCCCACGAAGCGCGCGAGCCCCTCGTTGATGAACAGGCACGAGCCGTCGCGCGCGGCCGCGCTGATCAGCGCCGGCATGGTGTCGATGATCTCGGCCAGCGCCTCGCGGCTGTCGCGCGCCAGCGCCTCGTGCGCCTCGCGCGTGCGGACCAGCTCGTCCTGCAGCGTCTCGGCGCGCGCCTGGATGATGCGCTGCTGGCTCCTGAGCTTGAGCAGGTTGCGGGCGCGCGCGACGAACTCGTAGTGGTCCACCGGGGTGAGCAGGAAGTCGGTGGCGCCGGCCTCCAGCGCCTCCATGCGGAACGCGTGGTCGCTGTAGGCGGTGACCACGATCACCGGGATGTCGCCGTCCGACGGCCGCTCGCGCAGGCGCCGCGTGAAGGTCGCGCCGTCCATCTGCGGCATCTTGAAGTCGGTGATGACCAGGTCGGCGGAGTTCCCGGCGAGCCACTCCAGCGCCGCGGTGGAGCGGTCGAAGCACACCGTCCGGACGTCGGCCTGCAGCGAGGCGGCGAGCCTCGAGTAGATCTTCCGGTTGGTCATGCTGTCGTCGATGATCAGGATCGTCATCATGGCGGCCAGGCCCTCTTGGCGGATGCGTTCGCATGTGCCTGTCGCGCGAGCATAGACGCCCGGGGTTAACCGGACGTCCACCATCCTGCGCCTCCGCCTCATAGCAGATGTCCGCGGCCGCCGACCAAGGATCAGCCGGCCCGGCCGCAAGCCCCTGCCCGGGACAGGGTTTCCCGGGGCGAGCCCTCGGCGGAGCCCGAGGCAGGGCCTCGACCCCGTCCTGCCCGTCCCCCGGGCGCGCGACCGCCGCGATCACCCCGCCGCCGCTTCCCGCCGCAGCCCCGGCGCGCCCGCCCCCGCCAGCCTGCGGTCCTGGGCGTGGGCCAGGCGCAGCATCTTGCGCAGGTCCGCCGGCGTCAGCCCCATCGCCGTCTCCGCCCAGATGTCGACGACCTCGAGCAGCTCGGAAAGCGGCACCGGGCTGACGCACTTGCGGGCGCGGTGGAGCGCGTGGTGGGCGTTGAACTTGCGGCCGTGCCGGGCGACGTACTCGCGCACGGTCTCCTCGCCGTGCCCGTCCTCGGCGAGCACGTCGACGACCCCGGCCGCGTGCAGCTCCTCGCCGGTGTATATCCGCCCCGACAGGATCATCGCCTCGGCCGCGGCCCGCCCGATCCTGCGGCTGAGGAAGCTGTACGCCCCCATGCCGGGGAACAGGTTGAACAGGATCTCCGGCAACCCGAGCCGCGCGGAACGCTCCGCGACCAGCACGTCGCAGGCGAGCGCGTGCTCGAACCCCCCGCCCAGCGCGTCGCCCGCCACCAGCGCCACCGTGACCAGCGGCAGGCCGAAGCCCGTGGAGTTGAGGAACACCCCCTTGGCCGCGAGCCGCCCGTAGTGCTGCAACGCGGCCAGGTCGCGCGCCTCGATGCGGTCCGCGAAATGCGCAAGGTCGCCGCCGAGGTTGAAGATCCCCGGCACGTCGGACGCCATGACGAACCACTGCACCGGCCGTCCCTGCGCCACGACGCGCGCCGCGAACCAGCGCCCGAGGTCGTCCTGCATCCGGTACAGGTCGCCGATCAACCCGTGCGTGTAGCTCGGCCGGCCCTCCGGCTTCATGCGGCACCAGGCCGTCCGGGCATTCTCGTCGATGTGCATCCGCAGGTTGCGATAGCTGCCCCCGGTCCAACCGCCTTCGATATCGTGCGGAAATCCGGGAAATCCGTGCCGGCTCTCGTTGTCTGTCATGCGAGACTGAGCCGACAGCCGATCAACAAACGTCATTTTGCCTGCTCCCTGGCAACCCGTCCGCCGAAGAATTTCGACGTGCGCCATATGGGACATAGCATGTTACCGCGTTTCTGGTTCGCCGGCGCCATGAACTTCTTTGCAACTGTCAATATCCAACTGACCTCTGCTGCAACTCCTCGACCTCTGGATTCCATCATTACTACGCATACGGCCCGTCTGGCGGACATTTTCTTACTTTGTGGACATGATGTCTTATTTTTCGCACGCGCCGTGGCGAGCCTGCGCCGGACCGCCTGGCGTGCGAAGCCCGCACGCCGGGCCGCCTCGCCTCACGCAGCCGTGTCTTCCCGTGCCGCGCGCGAACCCGGATCACCGGCGCGACCCCGGCGCCGCCGGAACGCCGCCGCAGGACCCCGCCCATGCACCTCAACCCGCTCGTGGTGGCCACCAGCGCCCCGCCGATCCCCGCCGTGCAGGGCTGGATGCGCGAGTACGACAACCGCGCCGGCCCGCTGATCGACCTGTGCCAGGCCGTGCCCGGCTACCCGCCGCCCCCCGCCCTGCTCGACCGCCTCGGCCGCGAGGCCGCGACCCCCGGCAACGCCCGCTACGGCGCCATCCTCGGCGAGGCCGCCCTGCGCGACGCCTATGCCGCCCACCTCGCCGCGCTGTACGACGCCCCCGTGCGCGCCGCCAACGTCGCCGTCACCGCCGGCTGCAACCAGGCGTTCTTCGCAGCGATCGCCGCGATCGCCGGCCCCGGCGACGCCGTGGTCCTGCCGCAGCCCTGGTACTTCAACCACGAGATGACCCTGCGCCAGCTCGGCATCGAGGCCCGCCCCCTGCCCGGCGACGAGTCCCGCGGCTTCGTGCCCGACCCCGCCGCCCTGAAGCGCCTGCTCGCCGAGCCTGGCCGCCGCCCGGTGCGCGCGGTGGTGCTCGTCACCCCCAACAACCCCACCGGCGCGATCTGCCCCGCCGACACCACCGCCGCCATCGCCGCGCTGTGCCGTGCCCACGGCGCCTGGCTGATCCTCGACGAGACCTACCGCGACTTCCTGCCCGACGGCCAGGCGCGCGTGCACGACCTGCTGCGCGCCCCGGAATGGCCCGCCCACGTGATCCAGCTCTACAGCTTCTCCAAGGCCTACGCCGTCCCCGGCCAGCGGGTCGGCGCGCTGGCCGGCCCCGACGCCCTGCTCGCCGAGATCCCCAAGGTGCTGGACTGCCTGCACGTCTGCGCCCAGCGCCCGGCGCAGCTCGCCCTCGCCTGGGCCATCGACGCCACCGCCGCCTGGCGCGCCGACAACCGCGCCGAGATGAACCGCCGCGGCCACGCCCTGCGCACCGGCCTCGACGGCCTGCCGGCGTGGCCGATCGCCTCGCAGGGCGCCTACTTCGCCTTCCTGCGCCACCCGTTCCCCTGCGCCACCGCGTGGGAGGTCGTGCGCCACCTAGCCCTGGAGCACGGCATCGGCTGCCTGCCAGGCCCCGCGTTCGGCGGCACCGACGACTTCCTGCGCATCGCCTACGCCAACGTCGACCTCGACGGGGTCCAGGCCCTGGTCCAGCGCCTCGGCACGGCGGCAGCCGGGCCGGGGCCACGCCGATAGCAAGCAAGCATGGGCTCTGCCCAAACCCGCAAAGGGTCCGAGGACCCTTTGATCCCTTGACTTAGGGAAGCCATCCAAGGGGCTTCCCTTGGCGGAGTTTGAGGCGGAGCCTCATGCTTGCTTCCGCCCGCGACCGCCCCGCTTAGCCTTTCGTTCATCCCCGGCCTGTAGCGTTCTCGCGAACAACGTCGCGGGTCCAAAATGACCGTCCGGCTGCTTCTCCTCGCGTGCGCCTTCCTGCTCCTGGCCCGCCCGGCGGCCGCGCAGTCCCCTGTGCCGAGCTGGGCGCCCGAGAGCGGCAAGCTGCTCGAGACCGCCGGCGTGACCAGCCTGGAGGGCGCGGGCGGAGGCGGCCTGGTGCCGTGGGCGATGATCACCGGCTACGGCACGCGCGACGCGGTGGGCGCCAACGCGCACTACACCCGGGTCGAGCTGCCGGACTTCTCGCTCGACACCGCCGGCGCCGCGATCGGCCTCTACGACCGCGTGGAGCTGTCCTACACCCGCCAGTGGTTCGACACCGGGAGCACGGGCTCGAAGCTCGGCCTGACCAACGGCTTCACCTTCGACCAGGACGTCTACGGCGCCAAGGTCCGCGTGTTCGGCAACACGGTCTACGACCAGGACAGCTGGCTGCCGCAGGTCGCGGTCGGCGTGCAGCACAAGGTGAACAACCAGCGCGCCATCCTGGCCGCGATCGGCGCGAAATCCGCCCAGGGCACGGACTTCTACGTCGCCGCCACCAAGCTGTTCCTGGCGCAGAGCCTGCTGCTCAACGCCACGGTGCGCGCCACCCGCGCCAACCAGTTCGGCATCCTGGGCTTCGGCGGCGACCGCCACGCCGGCTACAGCCCGCAGGCAGAGGTGTCCGCCGCCTACCTGCTGAGCCGCCACGTGGCGTTCGGCGCAGAGTTCCGCACCAAGCCGGACAACCTCCGCTTCGCCCGCGAGGACGACGCCTTCGACATCTTCGCCGTCTGGTTCCTCAGCAAGCACCTGTCCGCGACCCTGGCCTACGCCGACCTCGGCCGCATCGCGACGCAGCGCGTCCAGAACAGCGTCTATCTCTCCCTCCAGGCCGGCTTCTGACGATGGCCCCCAGCACAGAGGTCCACCTCATGCCCCGCCTCCCGGCCACCCGCGCCCCGCGCCCCGTGCCCCGGTCCGCAGCGCCACGGTCCGCAGCGCCACGGTCCGCCGCAGGCGGCCTCCGCGCGGCCGCCCTCGCCGCCTCGCTGGCCCTGCTCCCGGCCGCGGGCCTCGCGCAGGGCGCCGACACCCTGTTCGCCGACCTCGGCGGCCACGACGGCGTGTCGCGCATCGTCGACGCCGCCGCGGCGACGTGGCTCGCCGACGACCGGATCAAGGACACCTTCGCGGACGCCAACGTGCCCCGACTCCGGCGCCTGCTGTACGACCAGATCTGCCACATCACCGGCGGCGGCTGCGACTACCGCGGCCAGGACATGGCCAGGGCGCACCGCGGCCTGCACCTGCACACGGCGCAGTTCAACGCGCTCGCCGAGGACCTGCAGACCGCGATGGACCGGCTCGGCATCGCGTCCTCGACGCAGAACCGCCTGGTGGCGCTGCTGGCGCCCATGCACCGCGACATCGTCACCCGATAGCGCCCGGCCCGCGCCCGCCTCCCACCCACCTTGGCGAGCATCCCGACCGCCCGGCCGCCTCCCCGCGCCCGGTCCGGCCGATGCTCCTGGAGCACGCCCATGCGCCGTCCCGCAGCCCTGCTCGCCGTCGCGGCCCTGGCCGCCGCGGCGCCTGTCCTCGCCCGCGCCGGCCGTACCGTGGAAGTCACGCAGGAGCACCGCCGGTTCTCCGTGGACACGCTCACGATCGGGCGGGGCGACGTCGTGCGCTTCGTCAACGCCGACGAGTTCCTGCACCAGATCTACGTCAAGGCGCTCGGCTTCTCGACCCCGAGCGGCGAGGAGCCGGGCCAGCAGGTCGACGTCGCCTTCCCGACCTCCGGCACCTTCGAGGTCCGCTGCGAGATCCACCCGAGGATGCTGCTGACCGTCACGGTGCAGTAGGCCGCCGCACGCCGTTAAGGCTGCGGAAAGGTGCCTCCCCGCATCGTGGGCAACGGCGGAGACGGTGGCGTCGTGCGGCGCGGGATCGGAGGCTGGCCATGTCGATACGCGCGAGGATCCTCCTGGGCTGCCTCAGCCTGACGTTCATCACGATCGTCGTGGGCCTGCTGGCCAGGAGCGCCGAGGTCGAGCTCGGCACCACCGCCGCGCAGATCTACGACAAGGCCTTCATGTCCATGAGCTACCTGCGCTCGGCGCAGAACACGCTGCTCGGCGTGTCCAGGGACCTGGCGCTGCCCGGCCAGATACCTGCCGGGCAGGTGCCCGACCTGCGCCAGCGCATCGACAGCGCCGTCGACGACCTCGACGTGGCCAACGAGCGTGCGATATCGCCGGGCGCGCGCGCCATCTCCACCCACCTGCGCCCCAGGATCGTGTCGGTCGGCGGCATGATCGGCACCGTGCCCGACGCCGAGCTGCTCGCCTACATCCACGGCATCGAGGCCGACTTCGACACCGCGGTCGAGATCTACGCCGGCGACGGCTACCGCGACCGGCGTGCCGTGGACCTTCTGGTGCAGCGCACGGCGCGACGCACCTGGATCGCGATGGGCGCCTCGCTGCTCGCGGCCCTGGCGATCACCCTCGTCCTCAGCCAGGCCATCGTGCCCTCGGTGCGCCGCGCCGTGCGGATCGCGACGGCCATCGCCGGCGGCAAGCTGGACAACGAGATCGTGGGCGGCGGGCGCAGCGAGACCGGGCGCCTGCTCGACTCGCTGCGCACCATGCAGGCGAGCATCTCCGGCAGCATGGCGCGGATCCAGGCGCTGATGGAAACCCAGGCCTCCAACCACGCCCACGAGACCTCGGCGCAGGAGGCGCGGTTCGAGGCGGCGCTGAACAACATGTCGCAGGGCCTGTGCATGTTCGACGAGCGCGGGGTGCTCCAGGTCTACAACCACCGTTTCGCGGAGATGTTCGGCAAGCCGCGCGTCGGCGCCGCCGCCTCCGAGGCCCTGCCGGACGTGCTGAACGCCAGCCATTTCGCGTCCGGCGCGACGCCCGGCGAGGGGCCGGCCTCGTTCACGCACGGCTTCGAGGACGGGCGCGTGATCGCGGCGACGCACAGCCCGATGGCGAGCGGCGGCTGGGTCGCGACCTACGAGGACATCTCCGAGCGCCGCCGCGCCGAGGCGCACCTGGCCCACATGGCGCGGCACGACGCGCTCACCGGCCTGCCCAACCGCGTGCTGTTCCGCGAGCGCACCGAGCAGGCCCTGGGCGAGCTGCGCGCCGGCGGCGGGCTTGCCGTGCTCGAGCTCGACCTCGACGACTTCAAGGCCGTCAACGACGTGCTGGGCCACCCCGTGGGCGACGCGCTGCTGCTCGCCGTGGCCAGGCGCCTGCTGGACTGCACGCGCGAGTCCGACACCGTGGTGCGCCTGGGCGGCGACGAGTTCGCCGTGGTGCAGACCGGTGCCCAGCAGCCCACGGACGCGACCGTGCTGGCCGAGCGGCTGATGGCGTCGCTGTCCGAGCCGTTCGAGGTGATGGGCCACCGCATCGAGACCGGCGCCAGCATCGGCATCGCGGTGACGGGCGACCCGCAGGCCGGTGCGGACGAGCTGCTCAAGAACGCCGACCTCGCGCTGTACCGTGCCAAGGCCGAGGGCCGCGGCACCTACCGCTTCTTCCAGGAGGAGATGAACGCGCGGATGCAGCACCGCCGCCTGCTCGAGACCGACCTGCGCCGTGCCGTGGAGGAGAACCAGTTCGAGGTCCACTACCAGCCGCTGATGTCGATCCCGCGCGGCGAGGTGTGCGGCTTCGAGGCGCTGGTCCGCTGGCGCCACCCCGAGCGCGGGCTGGTCTCGCCCGCCGAGTTCATCCCCGTGGCCGAGGAGCTGGGCCTGATCGGCCGCATCGGCGCCTGGGTGCTGAACCAGGCCTGCGACGACGCCCTCGCCTGGCCCGCCACCGTCAAGGTCGCGGTCAACCTCTCGCCGATCCAGTTCCGCAACCGCGCGCTTGCGGCCGAGGTGGCCGACGCCCTGGCGCGTTCCGGGCTGCCGGCGCAGCGGCTGGACGTCGAGGTCACCGAGTCGGTCCTGCTGCACGACAGCGAGGCCGTGCTGTCGATCCTGCACCAGGTGAAGGCGCTGGGCGTGCGTGTCTCGATGGACGACTTCGGCACCGGCTTCAGCTCGCTGAGCTACCTGCACCACTTCCCGTTCGACAAGATCAAGATCGACCAGAGCTTCACCCGCAACCTGACCGACACCGACGAGAGCCTCGCCATCGTGCGTGCCGTGATCGCGCTCGGCGGCTCGCTCGGCATCGCGGTGATCGCGGAGGGCGTGGAAACCGAGGAGCAGCTCGCGCTTCTGCGGCGGGAAGGCTGCGGCGAGGCCCAGGGCTACCTGTTCAGCCCCCCCAAGCCCGCCGCCGCGGTCCCTGGCCTGATCCAGCGCCTGACCCGCCCCCTGGCCGCCTGAACCAGGCGCAGCCTTCCTTCAGGAAAGGCGATCCAAGGGCCCCGCCCTTGGCGGAGCTCGAGGCAGAGCCTCGACCTTGCTCCCTGCCCTAGGCTCCCTGCGCCACCATCCGTCGCTCGACCCGTGCCGAAGGCACGCTGGCCACGCACGACATGAGATACACCGCCACGACCCACAGCACGTTCGCCGCCACCGGGCACAGCGACGCCACGCCCTCGTGCATCCCGGTGAGGAGGCAGGCCGACCCGGACGCCACCAGCAGCCACACCATGCGGAACGGGCGCAGGGTGACGCGCGCGACGTTCATCATCCCCGGCCGCAGCCGGCGCTCCGCGCTGCGGATCTGGCGCAGAACCCGCCCCACCGCCCAGAACTGCACCAGGCTCGCGACGACGACCAAACCCAGCGCCGGAGCACTCGGATCGACGACGGCCTGCCGCGCCAGCACCGCTGCCTGCAGCGCGACCACGCCGGCCAGCGCCGCGCGAGACAGGTCGAAGCAGCTGGCCCGGTCGCACACGCTGTCGGCCGCCGGCTGGAACACGCGGTCGAGCAGCACGGTATCGAGGTCGATCGCCATCACGGAACTCCCGGTCACGAAGGGGGAGCCGGGATTCTCTCGGCGGGAACGGAAATCCCGTCCGGCGCGCCACCAGCGCCCGTTAACGGTCCGTTAACCTCTGATACCCCATCCTCGACCCGAAAACCAGGATCATGCACGCCCGACGTGCATCAGCCGTTGGCGTCGACCGTCTCGCGCGCCAGCTTCAGCCTGACCTTGAACGCCTCGTAGGCCGCGCGCGACGCCTCGTCGCCGGTGTCGTACGACCAGTGCGCCGTGTTGCTCGCGTCGACCGGCCCGAACGGCGACCCGGTCTCCAGCAGCGCCAGCAGATGCGCGACCACGCCCTGGAGCACCCTGTTCTCCGCCTCCAGCGTGCCCAGCCGCTCCGTGATGTCCGCCATGCCCGCCATGCCCCCGCCAGCTGCGCCCGATCGCGCCGCCGCCGCTCTTATCGGCATTGCCCCCGGCCCGCCACCCCATGCGGCGAAGCCTAGGCGCGCGACGGCCGCCCCGGGGCACGCGGCTTGGCGGCGGCCACGCCGGGTGCCGCTGGCTTGCGCCCCTTCGGCGCCGGCGCCCCCTTGCGCGCCGCCTTCACCGGGACCGCCGCCGGCTTGGCCGCCCGCCGCACCGCCACCCGCGCCCGCGGCCGTGCCGCCTGCCGCCGCCGCAGCCCTGCCGCCACCAGCCGGCTCGCCACGGCCGCGACCAGGAGCCCGATCAGCAGCCGCTGCGGCCACGCCCCCAGCCGCCCGAGCGCCGCCATCCACCCGAGCTCCAGCACCGCCTGCGTGTCGAGCAGCAGCATCGCCCCGAACGCCGCGCCGGCCGCCAGCCACACACCCAGGCGCATGCCCCGCTCCCCGAATCCCGTGCGCCATCAGACAGCCCGCCCCGCCCTACGGCAACCCGCCGTGGCGCATCTGCCGCACCCTCGTTGCCCTGCCGCCACAGCCTGCGCTGTCACGATCGCGTCTTGCGGGGAACCCCCGGCTACCGCCGCGTTCTGCCTGCGCCGCAGCCGGAGGAGCCTCGACGTGACGCAGCAGGTGCCTCTCGACCCGTCCGCCCTCGCCGACGCCACGACGGACCATGGCGTCCACGCCGTCACCGAGGACCTCGCCTACACGCGCCTCGCGCTCGTCAACGTCGCGTTCTTCGGCCCACCCGGCGCACCGGACCGCGGCTGGGTGCTGGTCGACGCCGGCGTGATCGGCATGACCGCCCGCCTGGTCGCCGCCGCCGCCGCCCGCTTCGGGCCCGCGAGCCGCCCGGCCTGCATCATCCTCACCCACGGCCACTTCGACCACGTGGGCGGCCTGCCCGACCTCGCCGAGCGCTGGGACGCCCCCGTCTACGCCCACCCGCTCGAGCACCCCTACCTGGACGGCAGCGCCGGCTACCCTCCGCCCGACCCGGGCGTCGGCGGCGGCCTGATGTCGCTGCTCTCGCCCCTCTACCCGCGCGGCCCGATCGACCTCGGCGCCCGCCTGCGCCCCCTGCCCGCCGACGGCTCGGTGCCCTCCATGCCCGGCTGGCGCTGGCTGCACACTCCCGGCCACGCCGTCGGCCAGGTCTCGCTGTGGCGCGAGTCCGACCGCACCCTGCTCGCCGCCGACGCCTTCATCGCCACCGCGCAGGAGTCCGCCTACGCCGTGCTGACCCAGGCGCCCGAGCTGCACGGTCCCCCCATGTACTACACCGCCGACTGGGAGCTGGCCCGCACCTCGGTCACGGCCCTCGCCGCCCTGGAGCCGGAGCGCGCGATCACCGGCCACGGCCCCGCCCTGCAGGGCCCGGAGCTGCGCCGCAGCCTGCACGCCCTGGCCGCCGACTTCGACCGCCTCGCCGTGCCCGACCACGGCCGCTACGCCGACCACCCCGCCCGCGCCGCCGACGGCACCGGCTACATCCGCAAGCCCTGACGCGCCTGTCGCCAGGTCGGCCGGACCGCGCCGTTCCCCGGCCCTAGCGGCCTCGCCGCACGCGCGAAGCGCTGCGTGCCGTCCGCCCCCATTCCCTCGAGGAGCCTCCGCCATGCCCAAGGCCATCATCTTCGACGTCGACGGCACCCTGATCGACTCCGTCGACCAGCACGCCCGCGCCTGGCAGGACGCCTTCGCCGAGATCGGCCACGAGATCGCGCTCCCCGAGCTGCGCGGCCAGATCGGCAAGGGCGGCGACCAGCTCATGCCGGTGTTCCTGTCCCCCGACGAGCTGGACGAGCAGGGCGAAGCCCTGGAGAAGCGCCGCGGCGAGATCCTCAAGCAGCGCTACCTCGGCCGCATCGAGGCCTTCCCCGACGTCCGCGCCCTGTTCGAGCGCATCCGCGCCGACGGCACGAAGATCATCCTCGCCTCCTCCGCCAAGTCCGACGAGCTCAAGACCTACAAGAAGCTCGCCGACATCGGCGACCTGATCGACGCCGAGACCACCTCCGACGACGCCGAGAAGTCCAAGCCCCACCCCGACATCTTCCAGGCCGCGCTCGCCGCCATCCCCGGCCTGGAGGCCTCCGACGCCATCGTGGTCGGCGACACCCCCTACGACGCCGAGGCCGCCGCCAAGGCCGGCCTGCGCAGCGTCGGCGTGCTCTGCGGCGGCTTCCCCGAGGCAGGCCTGCGCGAGGCCGGCTGCATCGCGATCTTCGCCGACCCGGCGCAGCTCCTGGCGCAGTACGCCGACTCGCCCCTCGCGCCGGGCTGAAGCAGGCAAGGCCGGGCCCTGCCCGGACCCGCCAAAGGCCAGGGGCCTCTGGAAACCCGCCCCGAGGAAGGCGCCCCGCTACTGCGGGTCCGGCGCCTCGGGGTCGCAGGCCTTGTGCGCGGCCTTGGCGCAGTACTCGCGTGTCTGTTCCGGCGTCCCGAACACGTTCTTCATCGTGGCGACGCAGCTCTCGACGTGGCTGGCCACGCACTCCGCCGGCGCCGGCTCCGCCGCCAGCACCGGGCCGCACGCCAGACACCCCGCCAGCCCTACGATGCGCCACATGCCGCCATCCCCCCGGACTGCCCGATCCACGCCGGCGTCAGCCATCCCCGCACTACAAGCGCCCGCAAACCCCTGGTCAACGGCTCCGAAGGCGAGCCTTCGGCGGAGCTTGAGGCCCACGCTTGAAGAGGGGCCTCAGCCTTGCCCGCGCTTCCTCAGGCCCACCCGCCCAGCTCCCGCCGCACCACGTGCTCCAGCACGTCGAGCCCCCGCGGCGTGGCGTTGAGGCACGGGATGTAGGCGTAGCGCTCCCCGCCGTGGTGCTCGAAGATCTCGCGGTTCTCCTCGCCCAGCTCCTCCAGCGTCTCCAGGCAGTCCGCCACGAACCCCGGCGCCAGGATCGCCATCCGCTTCACCCCGGAGCGCGCCAGCGCCTCCACCGTCTTGTCCGTGTACGGCTGCAGCCACTCCTCGCGCCCGAACCGCGACTGGAACGTGGTCCGCATCCGCGTCTCGTCCCACCCCAGCCGCTCGCGCAGCAGCCGCCCGGTCTTGGCCGCGAAACAATGGTACGGATCGCCCTCCATCAGGTACCGCTTCGGCACCCCGTGGAACGACGCGAGCACCATCTCCGGCTCGAAATCCAGCCCCGCCAGCCCCTCGCGCACCGACTCGGCCAGCGCATCGATGTACACCGGGTCCTCGTTCCACTGCGGCACCACGCGGATCGCCGGCTGCCAGCGCATGGTCATCAGGTGCTCGAACGCCTTGTCGCACACCGTCGCCGTGCTGCTCGCCGCGTACTGCGGATACAGCGGCACCAGCAGGATGCGCTCGCACCCCTGCGCCTTGAGCGAGTCCAGCCTCGACGCGATCGACGGGCTGCCGTAGCGCATGGCGTAGTCCACCACGAGCCGCCCCCCTGGCCGCTCCAGCCGCCCGCGCAGCCCCGCCGTCTGGTCCTGCGTGATCACCGCCAGCGGCGAGGCGTTGCGCTCCCGGTCCCAGATCGAGGCGTACTTGGCCCCGGAACGCGAGGGCCGGATCGTCAGGATCACCAGGTTGAGCAGCGGCCACCACAGCGCGCGCGGGGTGTCGATCACCCTGCGGTCCGACAGGAACTCCTTGAGGTAGCGCCGCATCGGCCAGTACGTCGTGGCATCCGGCGTGCCGAGGTTGATCAGCAGCACGCCGACCCGCCCCGACGACACCGCGGGATGGTCGGCGGGCGCCGGGGCAGGCCGCGTGTTCACCAGAAGGTCCGACATCTCTCTCTTCGCTGCTTGCGCCGCCCGGCAGGCCGCCGGTTCGCTGATGTGGCGCACAACCGCCACCCGCCCACCCCCGGGGCGTCCCACCCGGAGCCCGGCGCTACGCCTCCGCGGGTCCTGGCTGTGCCGCGCCGCCGTCCGCCACGCTGCGGAAGTACGGCTCCACCGTGCCCTGCAGCTTGATGGTCATCGGCGTGCCGTCGCGCTTGACGCTCGAGCCCACCGTGAGCCGGACCCAGCCCTCGCTCACGCAGTACT
The DNA here is from genome assembly GCA_050955025.1 of Janthinobacterium lividum. Lineage (GTDB taxonomy): Bacteria > Pseudomonadota > Alphaproteobacteria > Acetobacterales > Acetobacteraceae > CAXSEF01. The sequence continues at coordinate 11,649 of JBPBQX010000214.1, read as the reverse complement.
CGTCGACGTTGGTCTTCTCGACCCCGTTGAACCGCACGCCCACGCTCCGCTGCAGCACCGCCTCGTCGTAGAACGGGCTGCGCGGGTTGGACGCGAGATGGTCGGGAGGGGTGTCTGTCATGGCTCGGCACTCGCGCAGGTTGGAAGGCCCATCGCCTCCGCCCGGTGATAGACACGCGCGGGCGCGGTGCCTACCCCACCAAGGCCAAGCAGGCATGGGCTCTGCCCAAACCCGCAAAGGGCCGGGAGGCCCTTTGATCCCTCTACTTAAGGGGCGCGTTCCAAGGGCGCAGCCTTTGGCGGAGTTCGAGGCGGAGCCTCGACCTTGCTTCCTTCACAGCCCCAGAGCGCTCTGCACCGGCGGCTCGGCCACCGCCCCGTCCCGCCGCGCCCGCTCGTGCCGCGCCGTGAACGCCATGTCCACGTTGCTGCCCGCCCCGCCCGCCAGGATCTGCTCCAGCGCGTCCTCGCCCAGCTCCGCCCAGCGCCGCCCCCGCCACGGCCCGAACGGCACCTTGACCAGCAGCGCCGGCTCGTCCGACCACGCCAGCAGCTGCTCGACATCCGCCACCGCCAGCATGTCGCGCACGTGGAACGCCGTGACGTACGCGTCCGGCCCCGCCCGGTGCGCCGGCAGCCCGGTCGCCCGGTCCAGCCCCGCCGGCCTGCGCGCGTAGCGGAGCCCCTGGTTGGAATGCGTGGGCGAGTCCGGCCACAGCCGCAGCGCGCACTTGTAGGTGCAGATCCAGCGCGCCCCGCCCGACCACTGCGGCCGGCACCAGCGCTGCTCGAACGACGCCCGGTGCGCCACCAGCGCCAGCGGCGCCGGCTCCGGCTGCAGCACCTCCGGCGCCACCTCCTGCCAGGGCGCCGCGCCCGCCACGTCCTCGTCGACGATGTGGTGGATCGCCGAGGTCTGCGCGCTGATCGGGTGCTCGGGCCGCACCAGCCGCGCCCCCGGCCCGCCGCGCAGCGCCCACGCCCCGCCGGCGTCGCGCGCCAAGTCCTGCCACCCCACCTCGACCACGCCGCCGTCGGCGAATCCCTGGCCGGTGGTCTCGAGGTCGATCACGCGCAGCGCCGCGCCCGCTGGAACTTCCGTCATCCCGGCAACATGGGAGCGATCCGCGCCCGGCCAACGCCCCAGGACGGGCCCGCGCCGCCGGCAACGGGCGCGCGCCGGGGTGCGGGCGGAAAACCTCGACTGTCCTTCGCCGCGCTGGGGTGGCCGGGCCGCGGCACGGGGAGGAGCCCACGACCCGGCCACCCACCGGCGGGCGGGCAGAGCACTGCCCGCCGCACCAGCGCGCGCAGGGTGCGGGCGTATGCGCCCTGCCCGAGAAGCCTCGCACACTATCTTACCGCAGCCCCGCCGCTCGCGCCGAAGTGAACGGTGCCGAGCATCCCGACGCCGCCCGGGAAATCACTTCGCCTCGTGCAGATCCTCGACGCGCACCGGCCCGTCGTCGCTGCTGAACGCGAGGTTGCGCGTCCCGCCGTCCTGCTGCGCCACGCCGTTGATGCGGTGGTCGCCGCTGTCGTAGACGACGACCTTGCCGTCCGTCTCGATGGCCAGCCGATGCTTGTCGCCGAAGAACGCGTAGCGCATGCCGTTCTGCGAGCCGCTCGACGACGGCGCGCCCAGCCCGTCCGGCCACCAGCCGTGGTCCGGCACCGGCTCCATGGGCTTCATCGGCTCCATGCCCTTCATCGGCTCCATCGGCTTCATGGGTTCCATCGGCTTCATCGGCTCCATCGAGCGCTCCTGTGTCCTGGGTCCGCCCGCGAACCGGGCCGCGCTCCCATGCACACGCCGCGCCGACCCCGCAACCCGCGCCCGCCCGCCCCGTCAGGCCGCCCCGAACCGCACCCCGCACAGTCGCTCGGACTCCGCCCACAGCCGCGCCCCCGCCGCCGCGTCCTGCGCCGCCGCCGACACGCGCGCCGGCGCCAGATCGCCCGTCATCTCGCGGAACCCGTCCGGCCCGTAGTAGCCGCCCGGCTCCGCGCCCGGCGCCACCGCCGCGAACAGGATCGGCAACGCCCCCCGCTCCGCCCCCTGCGCGAACAGCCGCCCGCCCACGCGCATCAGCAGCCGCTCCGGCGACCACCCGCCGCGCCGCCCGGTCCCCGGCCCGGTCTCGAACAGCGCGGTGCGCGCGATCCCCGGATGCGCCGCCAGGCTCGCCACGCCCCACCCCGCCGCAACGCTGCGCCGCTGCATCTCCCGCGCGAACATCAGCACCGCGAGCTTGCTCTGCGTGTACGCCCGCCACGCCCCGTAGCGCCGCTCCGCGTTCAGATCGGCAAAATCGATCCGCCCGCGCAGGTGCGCCAGGCTCGCCACGCTGACCACCCGCGCCGCCTCCCCCCGTCGCAGCACCGGCAGCAGCCGCGCCGTCAGCGCGAAATGCCCGAGGTGGTTGACGCCGAGCTGCCGCTCGAACCCGTCCGCCGTGGCGTGGCGCGCCGGGATCGCCATCACCCCCGCGTTGTTGACCAGCAGGTCCAGCCGCGGATACTCCGCCGCGAACCCTTCCGCGAAGGACGCGACATCCGCCAGGCTGCCCAGATCGAGCGACGCGAACGACACCGCCGCCTCGTGCCCCCCGCCGCGGCTCCTCGCCCGGATCCCCTCCGCCGCCGCCTCGCCCGCCGCCCGGTCGCGCCCGGCCAGCACCACCCGCATGCCCCCGCGCGCCAGCCCCTCGGCCACGTGCAGCCCGAGCCCCCGCGTCGCCCCGGTGACCAGCGCCGTGCGCCCCCGCCCGTCCGGCATGTCCGCGCCCGTCCAGCCCATCGCCCGTCCCCCTGTCCCGCCGCAGCAGCGCCGCGCCGGCCCGTGCCGCCGCCATGACCCGCCGCCGCCGCACGCCTGCCGCTCCGTCGCCCGATGCCCCGGCCGCGCCGCAACCCGCCACGACCCTGGCCGAGACCGCCCTCTACGCCCCGGTCAAGGCGTTCCTCGCCGCGCGCGGCTACGTCGTGAAGGGCGAGATCCGCGGCTGCGACGTGGTCGCCGTGCGCGACGGCGCACCCACACGCCTCGTCATCGCCGAGCTGAAGCTGGGGTTCTCGCTGGAGCTGCTGCTGCAGGGCGTCGACCGCATGCCCATGGCCGACGAGGTCTGGCTCGCCACCCGCGCCCGCCGCCAGAGCCGCCGCCGCCAGGCCGGCGTGGTGCGCCTCTGCCGCCTGCTCGGCTTCGGCCTGCTCTCGGTGGCCGCGTCCGGCACGGTGACGACCCTCGCCGAGCCCGAGCCGTACCGCCCCCGCCCCGACCCGAAACGCCGCAGGCTGCTGCTGCGCGAGCACGCCGCCCGCGCCGGCGACCCCGCCACCGGCGGCTCGACACGCCGGCCGCTGATGACCGCCTACCGCCAGAACGCGCTGCGCTGCGCCGCCGCCCTGGCCCCGGGCAGCCTCACGCTGGCCGGGCTGCGCGCCGCCGGCCTCGACCCCGGCACCATCCCCGCCCGCAACGTCTACGGCTGGTTCCGCCGCGAATCCCGCGGCCGCTACGCCCTGACCGAGGCCGGCCGGCTTGCCCTGCGGCCTGTGACGCCCGACGATCCCGCCGACGCCTGACCCGCCCGGACGGCACGCCCCTGGCGCGCCACCCCGGGCGGCAAACCCTCTACTCCGTCGGCGTCGCCGCGGCCGTCGGCTCGGCCTGCTCGGCGCCGCCCTCGGCCGCCGGCTCCTCGCTGGCGCTGCTCCCGCCCGACGCGGCCTGCGCCTCGCGCTCGCGCAGCTTGGACTCCTTCTTGGCCTGCTTGGCCCGGGTCCGCTCCGCCTTCTGCAGTCCGTAGTTCACCTTGAACGCCATCGAACACTCCTTCTGCGCCGCGCCCTATGCCCGGCGTTGGCCGAACCACCTGCGCGCCGCCCCGATCCGGTCAGCGCGCGATCAGCTCGCTCTCCACGACGACCCGCTCGTGACCGTCCCGGCTGTTGCGCAGCCGATATTCCCGATCCGGCGAGTCGTTGGGCATCAGCCGCACGACGGTGTAGACGCTCTCCAGCACCGATCGATCATACGGACGGCGACGCAACTCCACGTTGTCGCCAACGGCATACCTGTGTCCAGCCACGTCTGCTCCCTCCCGGGGCGGTGCGGCCGGCGACGCGGGGACGATCCCCCGTGCCGCCGGCCACGACTGGCTCAGGCCGCCTGCAGGTTCACCGCGGACGTCTTGCCCTGCTGGCCCCGCTCGAGGTCGTAGCTGAGCTTCTGGCCCTCGTTCAGCCCGCCGAGGCCCGAACGCTCAACCGCGCTGATGTGCACGAACACGTCCTGCGAGCCGTCCGTGGGCTGGATGAACCCGTAGCCCTTCTGGCCATTGAACCACTTAACCGTACCTGTCGCCATGATCGCATTCCCTGCTTACCGCCCCGCACAACGCGGTTCGGGCTGCCCAGTGCCGAAAGAGCACCGGAAAGGGACGCGCTTGGAACAACGCCACGGCAACCTCGGCACAAAGACAGCCGATATATAGGCGCAAACGCCCGCGCAACACAGGGGAGCCCGGTCACATTTCTGACGCACGCAGGCAAGGTTGAGGCTCCGCCTCAAACTCCGCCAAAGGCTGCGCTCTTGGAACGCGCCCCTTGAGTCAAGGGATCGAAGGGTCCTCGGACCCTTCGCGGGTCCAGGGCAGAGCCCTGGCCTTGCCTCACCCGAACAGCGCCGCCCCCCCGGAATGCACGCCCTGCAGCACCACGCTCCCGCCGTGCGCCGTCGGCAGCATCATCCCCGACGCGCTGTCGTGCGCCCCGGCCAGCGCCGCCGCCCGCTGCGGCGCCGCCATCACCAGCCTGTCCAGGCCAACCCGGAACCCCGAGATCACGTCCAGCCCGGCCACCACCTCGCCGAACAGGAAGGCGTGCGCCGCCCCGCCGCCGCTCACCGCCGCCCCGCCCGACCCGAACGTCACCGCGTCCGCCTGGCTCGACGCCGACGAAAGCTGCACCACCGTGTCGCCCGCGCCCGTGTCGATCGCGTCGCCGCCCGTGCCGCCGAACACCGTGTCGCCGCCCGAGCCGGCCTGCACCGTAGCAGCCCCCGCCTCGAGCACCACCAGCGCCGCATGCGCCCCGCCCACCACCGTCGCCGTGCCGCCCGACGGCCCGCCGAACACCGTGTCCGACCCCGAGCCCGCGAACACCAGCGTGCCGCCCGACCCGGCCACCATGAGCTGGTCGCCCGACCCGCCCGCCAGCGTCGACAGCCCCGAGCCGCCGTACATCGTGTCCGAGCCCACCCCGCCGGCGACCAGCGCCAGGCCGGAGCCCGCCACCACCACCGTCTGCGACGCGCTCGTCGGGCTGCCCCACACCGTGTCGCTGCCCGAGCCGGTGTAGACCACCGACTGCCCCTGCCCCGCCACCAGCAGGTCGTCGCCCGTGCTCGCCACCAGCATCGAGGCGCCCGCGCCGCCGAACACCGTGCTGTGCCCGCCGCCGGCGAACATCCGCGCGCTGCCGCTGCCACCCATCAGCAGGTCGCCCGACCCGCCGGACGCCCCCACCAGCGTGGCACTGCCCGACCCGCCCGCCAGGACGTTGCCGCCGCCCGCGCCGCCCACCAGCGTCGAGGAGCCCGACCCGGCGAACGCCGTCAGCCGCCCCGCGCCGCCGCTCGCGTCCAGGTCGCCCGCGCCGCCCGTCACCGTCGACGCGGTGTCCGAGCCCAGGAACGTCAGCGTCCCCGCCCCGGCCTGCACCGCGTAGGACGTCCCGGCCGAGGCCACGATCGTCTCCGGCCCCGCGCCCGCCGTCACGCTCGTCACGGGGCCCGCGGGCACCACGACCGACGCCAGCGACGCCGACACGCTGGCCGCCGGCACCGCCGCCGCCTGGCCCACCGAGGACGCCGCGGCATCCGGCGCCGCGGCCACCTGCGCCGCCGTGAGCGGCGCCGCCTCCTCGGACAGCGTCATGTTGCTGACCGAGTAGCTGAAGCTGTTCGCCTGGCCGAAATACTCGACCTCTGCGTCCACCGACACGTTGGTCAGGATGTAGCGCGACAGGTCCGTGGAGAACGGCGCCGCCGGCCCGCTGGTGTTGTTGAACGCGGTGATCGCGTTCTCCAGCGTCCCCGGCGTGATCTCCAGCGCGAAATGCTGGCTGCCGGTCCACGCCGCGCCCTGGAACGACGCCGCGCCCGGCACCGCCACGTCGTAGCGCGAGTTCGCCCCCGCCGCCTGCGCCACGATCGCGGCCCCCGTGCCGCCCACCCCGTTGTCCGCCCCGAAGAACGGCGACGGCTTGCCACGGCTGTCGAACAGGATCTCGCCGTAGGCGATCTGCCGGTTGCTCACGGTGTCCGTCAGCCCGAGGTACAGCACCACCTGGTTCGACGAGGTCTGCGCCCCCGGCCCGCCCGGCAGCTCCGAGTACGGCAGCGACAGGTCGAGCTGGGCCACCAGCGCCCCGTTCGCCGGGTCCGCGAACGGCGCCACCGTCTCCGGCGCCTGCCACTGCGTCAGCAGCGCCATCGGCCCGAACGGCACCGTGCCGCCCTGCGTCAGGTCCTGCGTGTTGATCACCGCGCCCACCTGCGACCCGTCCGCCGAGGTCTCGACCACCGTGCCGCCCGGGTTGTTCGCGTCCAGCCCCAGCGCCGTGGCGCCCGCGCCGTCCGTGATCCCCATCTCGCCCGACGGGTCGTAGGACAGCGCCTGCAGCGGGTAGGCGACGCCCGTGTGGCTGAACAGCGCCATGTTCAGCCCCGGCTGCTCGCCCGGCCCGATCCCGCTCGCGATCGACTCGATCGCCACCGGCGCATGCCCCTGCTGGAACAGCACCTTGCTGCTGGGGGTGAGCACGGCGCCGGTCACGACGCGACCCGCGAGCCGGAGGAGAAGGGGGATGAGGTCGCCGGGGTGTGTCTCATGATGTGAGACAATGACCCCGGAAGGTTAACCGATCACTGAAGCGTGATGGCTCCTCGCGAAGAATTTTGCGCCCACCACCGAGGAAGGAAAGGCCAGAGCGCTGCCCTGGACCCGCAAAGGGCCCGAGGCCCTTTGATCCCGCTACCTAGGGATGCGTTCCAAGGGCGCAGCCTTTGGCGGAGTTTGAGGCAGCGCCTCAACCTTGCTTCCTCCTCACCCCACCTTGCGGAACTTCAGCACGAAGTTGTCCGCTTCTCCCACTGCCAGGTACTTCGCCCGGTCCTGCTCCCCCATCGCCAGCACCGGCGGCAGCGTCCACACCCCCTTCGGCCAGTCCGCGGTGTCCCTCGGGTTCGCCGAGACCTCCGAGGACCCCGCCAGCTCGAACCCCGCGCGCTCCACCAGCGCCACCGCGTAGTCCTGCCGCACGTAGCCGCTCTCCGCCTTCGGGTCCTGCGGCCGCGCGGCGCTCCCCCGGTGGTCCTCGATCCCCAGCACGCCGCCTGGCTTCAGCGCCGCGTGGATCGCCGCCAGCATCTCCGGCGCGTCCCCCTGCCCGAGCCAGTTGTGCAGGTTGCGGAACGTCAGCACGACGTCCACGCTCCCCGCCGGCGCCAGCGCGTCGTGCCCCTGCCCCAGCTCCGTCAGCATCACCCGCCCGTACACCGCCGGGTCCGCCGCCAGCTTCTCGCGCATCGGCGCCGTCGCCTTGGCGAAGTGCACGTCCGCCGCCCCGCCGTCCGCCGGCGCCATCGCCAGGCGCAACGTCCCCTGGTCGTGCAGCAGCGGCGCCAGGATCTCCGTCCAGTACCCCCCGCCCGGCCAGATCTCCACCACGCTCGACTCCGGCCCCACCCCGAAGAACGCCAGCTCCTCCAGCGGGTGCCGCGCCCCGTCGCGCGCTACGAACTTCGCGCTGCGCCCCGGCGCCTGCACCGCGCGCGCCAGCGCGTCCTCCGCGGCCCGCCCGGCCCCGGGGCAGGCGGCAATCGCGGCGGCAGACAGCAGCAGGGTGCGGCGGCGCATGGACAATCCTCTCGACGAACAACGGCAGCCAGCCAGTACCGGCACCGGCAAGCAAGGTCGGGCTCTGCCCGAACCCGCAAAGGGTCCGAGGACCCTTTGATCCCTTGACCTAGGAAGGCGATCCAAGGGCCCGGCCCTTGGCGGAGTTTGAGGCAGAGCCTCAACCTTGCCTTCAGGCCCGCCGCCCCTCGCGCCACCGCAGCAGCCCGAACAGCCCGGTGATCAGCGCGATCGTCAGGATCGCCCCCAGCCGGAGCACCTTGAGCACCTCCAGGCTGTAGCGCCCCGTGACCGCGTCGTAGTGGAAGCACAGTAGCAGCACCGGCTGGATCGCCTGCTCCAGCCCCCCCGCGCGCGCCTGCACCACCGCCGCCCGCAGGTCCCCCGCCTGGTAGCCCACGCCCATCAGCGCGCCCGAGACCACCCCCGCCGGCGTGGCCACGACGACCCCCGCCGGATGCAGGAACTGCTTCAGCGCCGCGTCGAACCGGCTGCGGTACCCGATCGCGTCCTCCACCGACGCCAGCGCCGCCGCGTCCCCGGTGAGGAAGTGCCACCCCCCCGCCGCCCCGGGCAGCGGGTATCGCGCCAGGTCGTCGCCCAGCGCGCGGCCCGCGTCGGCCGGCCCCTCCGCCGGATCGATGCTGACGAACAGCAGCGTGTAGTCCTGCCCCGCCACGAGCCCGCTGCCGCCCAGCGCCGCGAACAAGTCGTCGCGCACCACCCCGCACAGCGCCGGGCACGAGAAATACCCCAGCGCCAGCAGCACCGGCCGCGCCCCCACCAGGTCGCGCAGCACCACCGCGTGCCCGTCCGCCTCACGCAGCACCGCGTCGAGCGGCAGCGACGTCCCCGGCTGCGGCGAGAACCCCAGCCCCGAGGTGTCCGGCGGCGCCGCACGCGCAACACCGGCCCCGAGCAGCACGCACGCCGCCCCCGCCAGAAGCCGCCGATGTGAAAGGATCGCCACCCCGCCGCTATGAACCCGCGCCGCGCCCGCGGGAAGTCACGATGCGGGCAGCCCGCCGGTCACTCCGTGAGCGGCAGCGGCCCGGACTGCGCCCCGGCCGGCGGCGCATACGACGGCGCCCCGTACGCGGGCGCCGCATACGGCGACGCGGCGGCAGGCGGCGCGGCATACGACGGCGCGCCGTACGCCGGGGCCGCATACGGCTGCGACGAGTAGGGCGCCGCGCCATAGGGCGCCTGCCCGTACGGCCCCGCCGCCGCCGGCGCCGGGTACGGGGCCGGCGCACCCTGGTAAGGAGTGGCGGGCGCCTGGTACGGCACGCCCGGCGCCCCATACCCCTGCGGGTACGGCGACGCCGCCGCGCCGCTCCCCGTGTACGGCGCCCCGGGATACCCCGACGGCAGCGCCAGGCTCCCCGGCGGCGGCGACATCGCCCGCCCCGCCGCGTCCGGCGCCTGCCCAGCGCCCACCGGCGCGCCATATCCCGGCGCGGCCGGCGGCGGCCCGCCCACCGGCACCGCGCCCTGCGACCCGTCCAGCGGCTGCACCGACACCGCCGCCGGCACGTCGCCCTCCGGCTGCAGCCACGCCTTCAGCGCCCGGCGCGCCTGGAACTCGAACTCCACGTTCATGTCCGCCATCATCTGCCGCGTCAGCGCGTACTCGCGCGTGCGCAGATCCCCCTCGTCCGTGGTCGACGAGCGCGCGACCCTGGCCTCGGCGAACGCCGCCGCCTGCCCGCCCGGCCCCACGATGTCGAGCCTGACCGCCAGGCTCCCCGCCAGCGTGTCCCCGCGCCGGTGGATCGCCGCGTCCTGGATCACGAACACCGCCCGCCCCGACGACCCGCCGGGAAAGATCCGGTCGTGCGCCATCTGCGTCAGCGCCTGCGCCGGCGGCACCGGCGCCTGCGCCGCCACGTCGTCGCCGGACGACACCGCGTGGTCCTCGACGTCCAGCGTCGCCACGTTCAGCCGGATCGGCCTGAGGTAGTCGTAGGTCAGCGGCGCGAACACCGGCGGCGGGCCCTCGCCCCCGCCGCAGCCCGCCAGAACCAGCACCAGCCCCAGCGAAGCGAAACGGCGCAGCATCATGGCAGGCTCCTGGCAGGCGGGCGCGCAAGGTGGCAAGCGGGGCGACGGCAGGCAAGCATGGGCTCCGCCCAAACCCGCCAAGGACCTGGGGTCCTTGGATCCCCGTCCCTTAAGAGAAGGCGATCCAAGGGCCCAGCCCTTGGCGGAGTTTGAGGCAGAGCCTCAACCTTGCTTACGCCTCGCTCCCCCGCACCCCATCCCGCGCGAACCTGAAGTCGTAGTTGCAGAACTCGCACGTCATGACGATGTCGCTGCCGACCGCCATGTGGTCCAGGTCCTCCGCCGGGAACCCCTCCAGGATCCCCGCCAGGCGCGAGCGCGAGCACCGGCACCCGTAGGCCAGCGCCCGCGGCAGGTCGCCCGCCACGCCCTCCGCCCCGAACAGCCGGTAGAGCAGAACCTCCGGCTCGATCCCCTCGTCCAGCAGCTCGCGGTCCGTCAGCGTCGCCGCCAGCACGGTGGCCGTGCGCCACGCCTCCTCCTGCGCCGCCTCGCTGAGCTGCGGGTCGATGCCCCCCTCGCCCGCGACCTGCTCCAGCACCAGCGCCGCCGCCTGCCACCCGTCCACGCCGCGCGCGCACGCCAGGCGCACCACGCACTTCATCTGCTCGCTGGTCTCGAAGTAGTGCAGCGCCATGTCCGACAGGGTGTCGCCTTCGATCGACACGATCCCCTGGTGGCGCTCCAGATCCGCCCCCTGGTCCACCGTGAACGCCAGATACCCCCCGCCCAGCAGCTGCGCGGCACTCGGCTCCGGCGCCTCCGCCAGCAGCGCCGCCAGCTTCTCGTCGTCCGCGCGCGCATACCCGCGCAGTGCTCCCGCCTCCGTGCAGTCGGCGAGCAGCATCGGCACCGGCCCGTCGCCCTTGGCCTGCAGGCTGAACGAGCCGCGGAACTTCAGCGCCGAGGCCAGCGCCGCCGCCAGCGCCAGCGCCTGCCCCGCGAGCGCGGTCACCGCCGGATGGTTGTCGTGGCGCGTCAGCAGCGCGTCGGCCAGCGCGCCGAGACGGATCAGTCGCCCCCGCACCGGCCGGCTCGGCAGGAAGAACGGGTATATGCCGCGCGGCACGACGATGTCGGGCACGTCGGGGCGGGCGCTGTCCAGGAAGGCGGGAGTGTCTGTCATCGCGCCAAGATGGGGGCCCGCCGCACCCTCCGCCACTACGTCCGCGCGGTAAGCTCCGCCTCCAGCGCCTCCAGACGCGCGCCCAGCCCCTCGCGCACCCCCGCCTCCACCCCGTCCGCGTCCAGCGCCGCCAGCAGCGCCACCCGGCACCGGTCGTGCGAGGCCTCCACGTCGCCCACCCGGCTCCCGGCCAGGCACTGCGCGTACTGCGCCTGGTGCCCGGCCGACACGCCCGGCAGGCCCGCGAAGATCTCGTCCAGCTCCTGGTCCACCCAGCCGGGGGCGACCGGGCCCTCCTCGGTGTTGGACACCTTCATCTCGACCATCCGCCGCTCCCAGAAAAAGCAAGGTTGAGGCTCTGCCTCAAACTCCGCCAAAGGCTCGCCTTTGGAATCCAATACTGAGGGAAGGCATTCCAAAGGCCCAGCCTTTGGCGGGTCCGGGCAGAGCCCGGCCTTGCTGCCTACCTTGCCGCCCCCAGCGCCCACGCCAGCACGCCCTTCTGCGCGTGCAGCCGGTTCTCCGCCTCGTCGA
>JBPBQX010000213.1:0-1538 GCA_050955025.1 Janthinobacterium lividum | reverse complement strand
GGGATGCGCCAGGGCGTGGCCGACCTGCGCGGCCTGGTGGCGCTGCAGTCCGAGACGGCGCGGCTGCGCGACGAGAACGACCGCCTCAGGCGCTGGTACGCGGTCGCCGTGGCGCTGGAGGCGGAGAACGCCACGCTGAAGGCCGACCTGCACTGGATCCCCGACCCCGCGCCGTCCTACGTCACGGCGCGCGTAGTGGCCGACGCGGGCGGGGTGTACGCGCGTGCGGTGCTGCTCTCGGTCGGGCCGAACCATGCGGTGCGCAAGGGCCAGATCGCGCTCGACGCGGACGGCCTGGTGGGGCGGGTGAGCGAGGTCGGCGAGCGCTCGGCGCGCGTGCTGCTGCTCACCGACATCAACAGCCGCATCCCGGTGACGCTGGAGACGAGCCACGCCCGCGCGCTGCTGGTCGGCACCAATAACCCGCGCCCGCGGCTGATGTACTACGCCGAGGGCACGCACCCGGTGGAGGGCGAGCGGGTGCTGACCACGTCGGAGGCCAACGCCTTCCCGGCGGGGCTGCCGATCGGGGTGGTGCACTACACGACGTCGAACACGCCGGAGGTGGTGCCGTTCGCGCACCTGGACCACCTCGATATCGTGCGGATCTTCGACTACGGCCTGACCGGGCTGCAGCCGCCCGAGGTGCCGGGCCGCCCGGATGCGGCTCGCGGGTCCGAGCGGAAGCGGTGAGCGGTGGAGCGCGGCATCGGCAGCGGGCCGGACGACCGCACGCCGGGCATCCGCCCGCGCCCGACGCTGTGGCGCCGGCTCGACGCGCTGGCGCGTGCGTCCTTTCCGGGCGGGGTGAGCGCGGCCCTGCTGCTGGCGCTGTCCGCGCCGTTCGACCTGCCGGGGCAGGTGCAGCTGCAGCCGGCCTCGGCGCTGGCCTGCGTGTTCTTCTGGTCGCTGTTCCGGCCGACCTCGATGCCGCCGCTGCTGGTGTTCGCGCTGGGGCTGCTGTGCGACCTGCTGGGGCTGGCGCCGGTGGGCACGGCGGTGCTGACGCTGCTGCTGACGCACGGGGTCGCGGTGCGCTGGCGCCGCGTGCTGGTGCGCACGGGCTTCGCGCTGGTGTGGCTGGTGTTCGCGGCGGTCGCGGCCGCCGCGGCGGCGCTGGGATGGGCGCTGACCTCGCTGCTGACCTGGCGGCTGCTGCCGGCGTCGCCCGCGGTGTTCGAGGCGCTGGTGGCGGCGGGGATCTACCCGGCGCTGTCGATGCTGTTCAGCCTGGCGCACGGCAGCGTCGCCGACCCGGACCAGGCGTGAGGAAGGCCGGGGCGCTGCCCCGGACTCGCCAGGGGCGGAAGTGGCCGAAGGTTCCGACGATCCGCCCGGATCGCCGGAATGGCAACCGGACGGGGCGCCCCTGGACCGGCGCCCGCTTCACGCCGGCGGCACGCCCGACAGACCCATACCGCGGGCCTGTCGCGGACCGCCCGGCGTGCCGCCGGCCCGAAGTCATGGTTTCCAAAGGGCGAGCCCTTTGGCGGGTCCGGGCAGAGCCCGGCCTTGCCGGCTTCCCGTCATGAAGCGCG
>JBPBQX010000212.1:0-1630 GCA_050955025.1 Janthinobacterium lividum | reverse complement strand
TGAACTTGAAGGCGTCGCCGGTCTGGTCGCCGGGCAGGCGCAGGCCGCCGAGCACGCGGCCGGGCACGAGGGCGAGGGCGGGCTCGGCGGCGACGCAGCCGGCCTCGTCGAGAACCTCGTAGGCGACTTGGCCCTCGTCGAGCACTTCCGTGTCCTCGTGGACGTGGTCGAGCTGCTTCCGGGTGCGGAACAGCTGCAGCGTGCCCTGCTGGCGGGCGTCGTAGTCGATGGCGGTGGCGTAGCGGAGGTCGTCGAGGCAGTCGCGGCTGTACTCGGCGAGGCGGACCATGCGCGCCTTGTTGGCGTGGTAGGCGTCCTCGGTGCACTGGCGCAGCATCAGCACGAGCCAGCGGTAGAGCGCGGGGTCGGCGCCGGGCCACAGCACGAAGGGGCTGTGGCGCATGGCCATCCAGCGCAGGGCCTTGAGCGGGATGCCGGGTGCTGCCCAGGGCGCGGAGTAGCCGGGGGAGACCTGGCCGGCGTTGGCGAAGGAGGTCTCCAGGCCGGCGGCCGGCTGGCGGTCGAGCACGGTGACCTCGTGGCCGGACTGGGCGAGATACCAGGCCGTGGTCACGCCGACCACGCCGCTTCCGAGCACGACGACCTTCATGCGCCTACCTCACGCAAGAAGTGCGCCGGGGCGTCACGCAGGCGGGGTACCGGAGGCGGGGTCGTGCGCGGTGGCGGTGGCCGACAGGCCGTCGCGCGCCAGGGTGGCCAGGGCCACGTCGTCCGGCCGCGCGGTGGTGCGCGCGGTGGCCGGGCGGGTGAGCTGGTCGACGTCGCGCACGGCGCCGCGGGACGCGCTGGTGGCCAGGGCGGCGTAGGCGCGCAGCGCGGTGGACACCACGCGGTTGCGCCCGACCGGCCGCCAGGCGTCGAGGCCGCGGGCCTCCATGCGCTCGCGGCGCGCGGCCATCCCGGCGTCATCGACGGCGACGCGCATGGAGCGGTTGGGGATGTCGATCTCGATGCGGTCGCCTTCCTCCACCAGGCCGATGGCGCCGCCCTCGGCCGCCTCGGGCGAGATGTGGCCGATCGACAGGCCGGAGCTGCCGCCGGAGAAGCGCCCGTCGGTGATGAGCGCGCAGACCTTCCCCAGGCCCTTCGACTTCAGGTAGCTCGTCGGGTACAGCATCTCCTGCATGCCCGGCCCGCCCTTCGGCCCCTCGTAGCGGATCACGACGACGTCGCCCGCCGCCACGCGGCCGCCGAGGATGCCGTCGACCGCCGCGTCCTGGCTCTCGAAGATGCGCGCGGTGCCGGCGAACACGAGGCTCGCCGCGTCCACGCCCGCCGTCTTCACGATGGCGCCGTCCTCGGCGATGTTGCCGTAGAGCACGGCCAGGCCGCCGTCGCGGCTGAACGCGTGCTCGCTGTCGCGGATCACGCCGGCGCTGCGGTCCAGGTCCAGCTCGTCGTAGCGGCTCTCCTGGCTGAATGCCTGGGTGGTGCGCACGCCGCCCGGTGCCGCGGAGAACAGGTGGCGCGCCTCGGGCGCGGCCGTCGGCGTGGCCACGTCCCACTTCGCCAGCGCGTGGCCGAGCGTCTGGGCGTGCACGGTGGGCACGTCGTGGTGGATCAGCCCGGCGCGGTCCAGCTCGCCGAGCAGCGCCATGATGCCGCCGGC
>JBPBQX010000211.1:0-1791 GCA_050955025.1 Janthinobacterium lividum | reverse complement strand
GGGTTCCGCGACGCGGTGGCGAGTGCCATCTACCGCCGTGGCCGAAGCGGACCGCCCCGCGGCCCAGGGAGCACACGATGACGCCCGACATGGACGAGGCCACCCGCACCGAGCTGGAGGCCGCCGCGTTCCGCCGCCTGGTCGCGCACCTGCGCGAGCGCACCGACGTGCAGAACATCGACCTGATGAACCTGGCGGGCTTCTGCCGGAACTGCCTGTCGCGCTGGTACCGCGAGGAGGCGGCGGCGCGCGACATCACGATCGCCGACCCCGACGCGCGCGAGATCGTCTACGGCATGCCGTACCGCGAGTGGCAGGCGCGGTTCCAGACCGAGGCGGCGCCGGCCGCGCAGTCGGCGTTCGCGGCGGCGCCGAAGCACGACTGAGCAAGGCAAGGTCGAGGCTCTGCCTCGAGCTCCGCCAAAGGCTCGCCTTTGGAAACCCACACGAAGGGAAGGGGGCGGCGTTCAACCGGGGCTTGTGGGCAGGCGCCGGATTTCACCTGTTTGCGAAATCCTAACCGGGCGGTAGCCTTATGGGCCGGCACGCCGCCGGGGCCGTCCCGCGGCGCGATGACGGTGCCGCCGTCCGGGAGCGCGCCGTGTCCGAGTCCGCCGAGAGCCGCCTGCCTAAGGCCCGTGTCCCCGCCGCCGAGTCGCTGAAGCCGGAAGGCCTGCTCGGGCTCGCCGTCGGCGTCGTCGTGGTCGCGGCGCTCTACCTCGCGCGCGAGGTGCTGATCCCGATCACCCTGTCGATCCTGCTCAGCTTCGTGCTGGCGCCGCTCGTGCGCCTGCTGCGGCGCCTCCACCTGCCCAGGGTGCTCGCGGTGATCCTGTCCGTGGTCCTGGCGCTGGGCACGATCCTGATGCTCGGCGGCCTGATCGGGCTCCAGGTGGCCACGCTCGCCGACGGCCTGCCGCAGTACCAGACCACGATCGAGCACAAGGTCGACTCCGCGCGCGCGATGACCGTGGGCCGCATGAACACGCTGCTCGCGCGCATCGGCCCGGCGCTCGGCGGCGCGACCCCGCCGGCCGCACGCCCCGCGCGGGGCGACGCCCCCGCCGCTCCCCCCGCACCGCCGCCCGCCCAGGGCAAGGGCACGGACGCGGCCCCCACGGTGGTCGAGGTGCAGCCCCCGGCGGTCAGCCCGATGGAGCTGGCGCGTCGCTACGCGAGCCCGGTGCTGGCGCCGCTGGAGACGCTCGGCGTGGTGTTCATCGTCGCGATCTTCGTGCTGATGCAGCAGGAGGACCTGCGCGACCGCCTGATCCGGCTGTTCGGCTCCTCGGACCTGCACCGCACCACGCTGGCGCTCGACGACGCCGGCTCGCGCCTGTCGCGCTACTTCCTCACCCAGCTCTGCATCAACGCCTCGTTCGGCGTGATCATCGGGCTCGGCCTGCTGCTGATCGGCGTGCCCAGCCCGATCCTGTGGGGCACGCTCGGCGCGCTGCTGCGCTTCGTGCCCTACGTCGGCTCGCTGATCGCGGCGGTGCTGCCGGTGGCGCTGGCGGCCGCGGTGGACCCGGGCTGGTCGATGGCGGGCTGCACGCTGGCGCTGTTCGTGGTCACCGAGGGCGTCATGGGCCAGGTGGTCGAGCCGCTGCTGTACGGGCACTCCACGGGGCTGTCGCCGATCGCGGTCGTCGTGGTGGCGATCTTCTGGTCGTGGCTGTGGGGGCCGATCGGGCTGATCCTGTCCACGCCGCTGACGCTGTGCCTCGTGGTGCTGGGCCGCCACGTCAAGCGGCTGGAGTTCTTCGACGTGCTGCTCGGCGACCGGCCCGC
>JBPBQX010000210.1:0-1877 GCA_050955025.1 Janthinobacterium lividum | reverse complement strand
GCGTCTTCCCCGTCGCCCCCACGGTGTTCCACGCCGACGGCACGCTCGACCTCGACGGCCAGCGCCGCGCCATCGACTTCATGATCGACGCCGGCAGCCACGGCGTCTGCATCCTCGCCAACTTCTCCGAGCAGTTCGTCCTCACCGACGAGGAGCGCGACCGCGTCATGCGCTGCGTGCTCGACCACGTCGCCGGCCGCGTCCCGGTGATCGTGACCACCACGCACTTCAGCAGCGCGATCTGCGCCGCCCGCTCCCGCGCCGCCCAGGACGCCGGCGCCGCGATGGTCATGGTCATGCCGCCCTACCACGGCGCCACGATCCGCGTGCCCGAGATCGGCGTCCGCGGCTTCTTCCAGGCGGTCTCCGACGCCATCGACATCCCCGTGATGATCCAGGACGCCCCCGTCGCCGGCACCCCCCTCCCCGCCGCCTTCCTGGCCACCCTGGCCCGCGAGATCGAGCACGTCGCCTACTTCAAGATCGAGGTCCCCCAGGCCGCCGACAAGCTGCGCCGCCTGATCGAGCTCGGCGGCGAGTCCGTGGAAGGCCCCTGGGACGGCGAGGAGGCCATCACCCTGATGGCCGACCTCGAGGCCGGCGCCACCGGCGCAATGACCGGCGGCGCCTACCCCGACGGCATCCGCGCCATCACCGACGCCTGGTTCGACGGCCGCGCCGAGGACGCGGCCGCCGCCTACGCCCGCTGGCTCCCCCTCATCAACCACGAGAACCGCCAGTGCGGCCTGCTCGCCTGCAAGGTCCTCATGGCCGAGGGCGGCGTGATCGCGTCCGACGCCGTGCGCGCGCCCCTGGTGCCGCTGCACCCCGAGACCCGCGCCGGCCTGCTCAGGATCGCGCGCCGCCTCGACCCCCTCGTGCTGCGCTGGGCCCGCTGAGCGCCATGCCCGCCCCGCGCCCGTCATGATCCGCCTCGCCCTCGTCGGCCTGGGCAAGATCGCCCGCGACCAGCACCTGCCCTCGATCGCCCGCACCCCCGGCATCGAGCTCGCCGCCATCGCCAGCCGCAACGCCACGCTCGACGGCGTGCCCTGCTTCCCCGACCTGGCGACCCTGCTCGCGTCCGGCCCCCCGGTCGACGCCGTCGCCCTGTGCACCCCGCCCCAGGGCCGCCACGCCCTGGCCGCCGCGGCGCTGGCCGCCGGCTGCCACGTGCTCCTGGAGAAGCCCCCCGGCGCCAGCGTCGCGGAGATCGCCCCCCTCGCCGCCGCCGCCTCCGCGTCCGGCCGCACGCTGTTCGCCACCTGGCACTCCCGCTTCGCCCCCGGCGTCGAGCCCGCGCGCGCGATCCTCGCCGGCCGGCGCATCCTCGCCGCCCGCATCGCCTGGAAGGAGGACGTGCGCGTCTGGCATCCCGGCCAGCAGTGGATCTGGGAGCCCGGCGGCCTCGGCGTGTTCGACCCCGGCATCAACGCGCTGTCGATCCTGACCGCGATCCTGCCCCGCCCGGTGTTCCTCACGGCGGCCGCGCTCTCCTTCCCCGCCAACCGCGCCGCGCCCATCGCCGCCGACCTGTCCTTCGCCGACCCGGACGGCGCGCAGATCGAGGCCGCCTTCGACTGGCGCCAGACCGGCCCGCAGAGCTGGGACATCGCGGTGGACGCCGAGGGCGCCTCCGTCGCCCTGTCCGAGGGCGGCCGCGTCCTGGCCCGCGACGGCCGGCCGCACACCGACGCGCCGAGCGCCGAGTACGACGCGATCTACCGTCGCTTCGTGGCGCTGGCGCAGTCCGGCGCCTCCGACGTGGACCTGGCGCCGCTGGTCCACGTGGCCGACGCCTTCATGCTGGGGCGGCGGATCGTTGTGGAGGACTTCGCCGACCGCTAGACGTTGCGTGCGTACAACGACAAAAAACG
>JBPBQX010000209.1:0-1980 GCA_050955025.1 Janthinobacterium lividum | reverse complement strand
GAGGTGTTCGTGCGCGACGCGGCGCAGGAGGGGGCGGCGCGCGCCTACATCGCGCAGCTCGACGCGGCGCACGCGTTCGCGCGGCCGGTGGCGACGCGGGTCGACCCGCTCGGGGGCTTCTTCCCGGCCGAGGAGCACCACCAGGACTTCCTCGCGCGCCACCCGGACTTTCCCTACATCGCGATGTTCGACATGCCCAAGGTTGCGGCGCTGCGGCGGCTGTTCCCGGGGCAGTACGTCGAGACGCCGGTCACGGTGGGGCCGGCCTGACAGCAAGCATGGGCTCTGCCCAAACCCGCCAAAGGCTGGGCCTTTGGAATGCCTCTCCTTAAGTGGTGCGTTCCAAGGGCGCAGCCTTTGGCGGAGTTTGAGGCGGAGCCTCAACCTTGCTTCCTCTGGGCCAGCGCGGCGGGGTTCCGGTAGATCCAGATCTCGGTGGGTGGGCACGGGGCGACGCTGTCGGGTGGGCCGTAGGCGGCGAGGATGCGCGCCGGCGGCAGGTCGCGCATGACGATGAAGTCGTAGTCCGGGGGGCGGGACGGGTCGGCGAGGGCGTGGGTGTACCAGCCGCGGTCGTTGCCCCAGAGGTAGGGGTGTCCGTCGCCGTCGAGCTGGTCGACCTGCATCGTCCAGCCGGTGGCGGCCTGGATGGCGCGGGCGTCCCAGTAGCCGGCGAGGCCGGCGTGGAGGCCGAGGCTGGCGTGGAGCGGGCGCAGGCAGGCGGCGACGTCCTGGTCCCAGCGCAGCACGGCGGGGGGCCAGCCCCCCTGCCCCGCCGGCACGGCCAGCGCGCAGGCGGCCAGGGCGGCGGCGGCGGCGGCGAGGGCGGGGGGTGCGGTGCGCAGGAGGGTGGCGGCGAGGAAGACCGGGGGCCAGGCCCAGAGGGCGACGAGGTAGCGGTAGGAGGCCTCGTCGACGTAGAGCAGCATGGTGAAGGCGAGGCCGCCGGCCATGCCCGCGCCGGCGAAGAGCCAGAGGAACAGGTCCTGCGAGAAGCGGGCGCGGGGGTCGCGGCGGGCCTGGGCGAAGGCGAGCCAGGGGAAGGCGGCGAAGGCGGCGAGCGGCAGGAGCAGGCCGGCGGCGAGCGCCGCGGGGTGGGCGGCGGCGTAGGCGGGGGCGTGGGCGAGGAAGTCGCCGATGGAGGCGCGCACGAGGGCGGGGGAGAGCCGGGGGGCGGACTCGAAGCGCAGGCCGGACATGCGCAGGGCGCGGAAGCCGAGCCAGCCGGCGAACGTGCCGGCGGCGGCGGCGGCGGCGATGCCGGCGGCGCGGCGGGGGGGGGTGCGGCGGGCGAGGACGAGCACGGCGCAGGCGCAGAGGAGCGGGAGCACCATCTCGGCGAGCAGCAGCAGGTCGGACAGGAAGGCGAGGCTGCAGCAGGCGGCGAGGGCGAGGGCGCGGCGGGCGGTGGTGCGGCGGAGCTGGGCGGCGGCGAGCCAGCCCGCGAGGGGGGCGGCGAGGAAGGGGCCGAAGTGGTCGATCGGCAGGAAGGCGTTGAGGACGACGCCGGTGGCGCTGGCGCCTTCCAGGGCGACGAGGGCGGCGAGGGCTGCGGACATCAGGGCGCAGGCGGCGGCGAAGCGGGGGAAGCGGCGGGGGGCGGCGTCGGGGCCGGCGAGGCGGGCGGCGAGGAAGGCCGCGACGTGGACGAAGGCGAGCGCCTGGGCGATGCCGTAGAGCAGCACCGTCGGGCGCACGGCGCCGGTGGCGGCGCCGATCGCGGCGAGGGCGGCGAGGTCGGGGACCAGGCTCGGGATGCGCGCCAGCTCGTGGCCGCGCCAGGCGCCGGGCATGTGCGCGAGGTCCCAGGCGAAGGAGAACGGCAGGAGCGTGTCGCTGTTCAGGGCGAGGGAGACCATGCGCGGCTGGTCGAACACCCACAGGGCGCAGAGCACCGTGGCGGCCAGGGCCAGCGCGTAGGTGGCGGCGGCCGGCAGGGCGGCGCTGCGGGGCGGGCTGGCGCGAGGCGGGGGGGCGGTC
>JBPBQX010000208.1:0-2028 GCA_050955025.1 Janthinobacterium lividum | reverse complement strand
GGGCCGGTCAGGAAGATGATCCGCTCCTTGAGCAGGCGGGAGAAGATGTCGTACGAGCGCTCGCCGCGGGCGGTCTGCTCGACCACCATCGGGATCAGCGAGCTGTTGTAGACCTCGACGGGATCACGATCCCTCATACTCGGCATCCTTGGGCAGGACGGTCCCCGGAACGGGACACGCCATCACGAACCCTGCACAGATTAGGCCACGGAGGGGCCACGTCCAGGGGCAGGAAGCAAGCAAGGCCAGAGGCTCCGCCTCTGGACTCCGCCAGGGCGAGCCGCCCTGGACCGGCTTCCCTAAGTAAGGCCAGTCCAGGGCGGCTCGCCCTGGCGGGTTCGGGCAGGGCCCGACCTTTGCCTCAGGCCGCCTCGGCGTCCGCGGCGAGCTCTTCCGGCGTGACCACGCGCTCCTCGATCTTCGCCAGCTCGAGGATGTAGTCCACGACCTTGTCCTCGAAGATCGGCCCGCGCAGCGTGTCGCTCGCCTGCGGGTTCTTGCGGAAGAACTCCATGACCTGCGCCTCCTGCCCGGGGTAGCGCCCGGCCTCCTGGCGCATGGCACGCACCATCTCGTCCTGGCCCACGGTGACGCCCGCGCCGCGCCCGGCCTCGCTGAGCAGCAGCCCGAGCCGCACCCGGCGCTCCGCGATGGCGCGGTACTCGGCGCGCAGCACCTCGGGGTCCTTGCCCGCGTCCTCGTCGTCGGCGTTGCCGGCCTTCATGTCAGCTTCCACGCGGTCCCAGATCTGGCGGAACTCGGACTCGACCAGCGTCTCCGGGGCCTCGAACGAGGCCTGCTCGGCCAGCGCGTCGAGCAGGGCGCGCTTCAGGCGCATCCGGCTCAGGCCGTCGTACTCGCGCTGCATCTGCCCGGCGAGCACCTCGCGCAGCTTGGCCATGCCCTCGTCGAAGCCGAGCTTCTGCGCCAGCGCGTCGTCCAGCGTCGGCTCCACGCCCACCTTGATCGCCTTGCAGTCGATGTCGAAGGTCGCATCCTTGCCGGCGAGCGTGGCCTCCTGGTACTCGGCCGGGAAGGTCACGTTGATCACGCGCTGCTCGCCCGGGCGCAGGCCCTCCATCTGCTCGGAGAAGCCGGGGATGAAGCCCGCGCCGCCGATCTCGACGTTCATGCCCTCGCCCGCGCCGCGGTCGAACGCCACGCCGTCCACCTTGCCCACGAAGTCCACTACCAGCACGTCGCCGGCCTGCGCGCCGCGGTCCTCGGTCATGTCGACCAGCTCGCGCTGCCGCTTGGCGATCTCGTGCAGCGCCTTGTCGATCGCCTCGTCCGAGGGCTCCGCCTTCAGCCGCTCCAGGCTCAGCGCGCCGAAGTCGGGCAGCGCGATCTCAGGCAGCAGCTCCATGTCAACCGTGAACTCGAGGTCGGTCGCCGACGGCCCCGGCTCCAGCGTGCTCTTCAGCGCGATCCGCGGCTCGCCGACGGGGCGCAGGCCGCGGTCGGTGAGCACCTGGCGCGTGGCGTCGTCCACGCTCTGCTGCAGCACCTCGGCCATCACCTCGCGGCCGTAGCGCTGGCGCACCACGCCGGCGGGCACCTTGCCCGGGCGGAAGCCGGGGATGCGCAGCGTGCGCGCCAGCTCGCCGAAGCGGGCCGCGCGCTTGCCCTCGATGTCGGACGCCGGCACCACCACGGTGTAGCCGCGGCGGAGGCCTTCGGAGAGCGTTTCGGTGACCTGCATCGGCCGGGAGACCTTCCTCGTTGCGGCCCGGACGGCGCGGATGGTGCGGGCGGAGGGACTTGAACCCCCACGGCTTGCGCCACCAGAACCTAAATCTGGCGTGTCTGCCAATTCCACCACGCCCGCACGCACGCCCGAAGCCCTGGACAAGCCGCGGGTCCTAGCGCAGGGCGCACACCGCCACAAGAAGGAAGCAAGGTCGAGGCGCCGCCTCGAGCTCCGCCAAAGGCTGCGCCCTTGGAACGCATCCCTTGAGCAAGGGGATCACGGCCCCCGGCGGATCCGGGCGAAGCTGGCCGAGACGTCCGCGGACCTTTCCGGGTCGT
>JBPBQX010000207.1:0-2077 GCA_050955025.1 Janthinobacterium lividum | reverse complement strand
GCGTGCCCCTCGGTGAGCATGAGCCACGGGTAGGACTTGTCGTCGCGCAGCACGATGTTGAAGCGCGGCTTGAGGCGCTTGATCAGGTTGGCCTCGAGCAGCAGCGCCTCGGCCTCGGTATGCGTGGTGACGATCTCCATCGACACGGTCTCGGACACCATGCGGCGCAGGCGCTCGGGCATCCGCGCGATCTGGGTGTACGAGTACACGCGCTTCTTCAGCGAGCGCGCCTTGCCGACGTACAGCGCCTCGCCCTTGGCATCGAGCATCCGGTAGACGCCCGGGCTCAGCGGCATGGTGAGCAGGACGCGCTCGATCACGCCCACGCCCTTCAGCGTGCGGGGCGCGTCCTCAGGGTCGGCCTCGAACGACAGGCCGGCGTCGGCCGCCCGGTCCAGGCCCGTCGGCGGCACGGATGCGGGAGCGGCTTCCCCAGGCGGGATGTCGGTGGCCGTGGAACGCGGATCGGATGGCATGGACGCGATATAGTGCCTGCGGCGGCGCCGCGGGAGCGTCCCGGCGACACGCCTGTTCACGGATCGTCCCGCGGCGGCGACGGCAGGGCCGTTTCATCCACCAGGGCTGTGGATAAGTCTGTGGGCAGGCTCTGGACAGTGCGGCCCAAGCGGCGGATTTCCGCCAGCTCCGACGGGTTGCCCAACAAACGGGCTTTTGCCTCAAGTCATTGTAATCGCTGAATATATCGTCGCAATGGCCGAGTCGCGGATGAGATCCGGCCGACATCCTCCTGCAATCATTGGGAGTCAATCGCGCAGGTGGACGAAATCCGCAGCGATTCCAGGCGCGTGACGATGCGGGCCCGACCTGGCGCAAGGAATGCCCTGCCTTGGACGGGGAAACCGGGCCCGCTGGGAAGGCCGGCCTTCCGTCGAGCGTGCCAGCAACCCTACACCCCGGCAGGCCCAGCGTGCGACGTCGCACCACCCGGCTGGTTGGTTTCGCCGCGGTTGTTGCGGCGCTGCCAGGGCGGAACGCCCCCATGGCCGAACACGATGGCGACGGCGGCGAACGTGACCTGCTTGAGCGCCGCGTGAATCGTGCGACAAGGGCGGCCAGATGCTCGCACCCTTCTCTTCCGACGACCTCGGCCGCACCTTCGACGCACGCACCCTGACCCGGGGGCGAAGCCTGGTGCTGCTGGGCGCCGTCCAGGTCCGCGCCAGCGAGGACGCCATCACGGCGTCCGTCGAGGAGCGCGGCGTCAAGCGCACCGCCACGCTGGTGTCCGCCGTGCGCGCGCACCGCGTGGTGTTCGACAGCCAGTGCACCTGCCAGATCCGCGCCTGCGTGCACCTCGCCGCGACGGCGTTCGCGGCGCTCGACCGCTACCCGGCACTGCGCCGCGTGGAGCAGAAGAACTTCCTCGGCGGCCTGTCCGAGACGCCGCGCCCCACGGCGGAGGCCGAGCCGCGCCGGCTGGTCTACGACGTGGCGGCCGGCGCGGGCGCGCTGGCGTGCCTCGTCTCGCCGCTCTGGATCGGCGAGCGCACCGGGCGCAGCGAGGCCACCACGCCGCGCAAGGTCGCGGCCGAGCCCGGCGTGGCCGAAACCGACCGGACGATCGCCGCCCTGCTGGGCGGGGGCGAGGCGCCGCGGGCCGGCGTGTCGGCGGCGAAACTGGCCGAGCTGCTGGCGATTCTGCTGCGCTCCGGGCAGGGCCGGTGGTCCGCCACCGGGCGCAAGCTGGTGGCAGGCGAGGAGCGCATCTTCCCGGCCAACATGCCGCCGCGCCTGCCGCCGAAGTCCGCCGTGCTGCTGGGCGCCACCGGGCCCTGGTACGTGGACGCCGCCACCGGCCAGGTCGGCCGCGTCAAGCTGCGCCAGACCAGGGCGCGCGCCCCCGTGGTGCAGCCCCGCGCCCGCCGGCCGGAGCCGGTCGCGGTGCGCGCG
Source organism: Janthinobacterium lividum (assembly GCA_050955025.1). Classification (GTDB taxonomy): domain Bacteria; phylum Pseudomonadota; class Alphaproteobacteria; order Acetobacterales; family Acetobacteraceae; genus CAXSEF01. The sequence goes on along the minus strand of JBPBQX010000207.1, from coordinate 166 downwards.
GCCGCCAGCGAGCAGGTGATCGTCGAGCGCGAGGCCACGCCCGTGCTGCAGCTCAGCCGGCTGGAGTGCCCCGACGACTACGGCAAGATGCAGCAGATCGACGCGCTGACGCTCGACTTCGACTACGGCGACGTCCGCATCGGCGGCGGCGACGAGCGCCAGTTCG
>JBPBQX010000206.1:0-2355 GCA_050955025.1 Janthinobacterium lividum | reverse complement strand
ACCTCCTGGGCGCGGAAGCGGTGGATGGAGCCGTCCTCCAGGTTCCAGGCCATGACGCCGCGGCAGGCGCCCTCCTCCATGATCAGGTCGAGGGCGAAGTACTCGACGAAGAACTCGGCGTTGTGCTTCAGGCTCTGCTGGTAGAGCGTGTGCAGGATCGCGTGGCCGGTGCGGTCGGCGGCGGCGCAGGCGCGCATCGCCGGCTCCTTGCCGTACTCCTTCATGTGGCCGCCGAACGGGCGCTGGTAGATCGTGCCGCTGTCAGTGCGGCTGAACGGCACGCCGAGGTGCTCCAGCTCGTGCACGGCGGGGACGGCCTCGCGGCACATGAACTCGATCGCGTCCTGGTCGCCGAGCCAGTCCGACCCCTTCACGGTGTCGTACATGTGCCAGCGCCAGTCGTCCTCGCCCATGTTGCCGAGCGCGGCCCCGATGCCGCCCTGCGCCGCGACGGTGTGCGAGCGCGTGGGAAACACCTTGGTGATGCACGCCGTCTTCAGCCCCGACGCCACCATGCCCAGCGTGGCGCGCAGCCCGGCGCCGCCCGCGCCCACCACCACGACGTCGTAGGTATGGTCGATGATCGGGTAGGCGCCGGCCGGCTTGCTGATCGCGTTCATGACGGGTCCATCGGGCGGAAGGGGCCGGAGGAGGTCCGGCGGGAAATCAGAGTGCGAGCTTGAGGACCGCCAGCACCGCGAGCAGCCCGAGAACCAGGCACGCCGCCTTCGTGGCGAGCGATGCGACCAAGGTTCCCCTCTGGTGGATGTAGTCCTCGTAGATCACCTGCAACCCCAACTGCATGTGGTGGAAGGTCATCACCACCAGCAGGATCAGCAGCGTCGCGTTCCAGGGACGGGCAATGAAGTGCGCCACCGTCGGCTGGTCCGCGCCGAGCAGGCGCAGCACGGAGATCACGAACCACACGGTGAGCGGCACCAGTGCGACCGCGGTCAGCCGCTCCGCCCACCAGTGCTCCACGCCCGCCTTGGCGCTGCCCAGGCCGCGGGCACGGCCCAGCTCGGAGCGCCTGATCTGGATGCCGACGTCGTCCACGGCCGTCTCCTTCGCGCTCATGTCACCAGACCGACAGACCGACCGCCCACACCAGGACCGTCGAGGCCGCGGTCAGGCCGAGCACGACCCAGGTCACCGGGTTCAGCGTGTTCTGCTCGAAGCCGTAGCCCGCGTCCCAGACCAGGTGCCGCATGCCGCCGAACAGGTGGTAGAACAGCGAGGCGGTCCAGCCGAGCAGCAGCAGCATCCCGATCCAGGAGCCCGCGAAGCCCTGCACCGTGGCGAAGGCCTCCGGGCCGGCGGCGGCGGCCACCAGCCACCAGACAAGCAGCAGCGAGCCCACCGAGAGCGCCACGCCGGTCATGCGGTTGAGGATGGAGGCGGCCATGGTGATCGGCCAGCGATACACCTGGAGGTGCGGCGAGAGCGGGCGGCGCACCAGGCGGCCGTCGCTCGTGTGCCCGACCATGCGGGGGTCCTGCAGCGTCTTCATCGTCGCCCCGAGGGCCTCCACATCGTTCCGCACGTTCCTATGCGGCAGGCTGTACATCGTCAATGAAGGGGGAAAGTGCAAGCAAGGTTGAGGCTCCGCCTCAAACTCCGCCAAGGGCTGGGCCCTTGGATCGCCCTCCTTAAGTCAAGGGATCAAAGGGTCCTCGGACCCTTTGCGGGTTCGGGCAGAGCCCGACCTTGCTAGCTCCGCTCCGTCAGCAGCCCCTGCCCCACCAGGCTTTCCGCGATCTGCACGGCGTTCAGCGCCCCGCCCTTGCGCAGGTTGTCGGTGACGCACCAGAAGCCCAGCCCGTTCGGCACGGTGACGTCGCGCCGCAGGCGGCTGACGTAGACCGCGTCCTCGCCCACGCAGTCGATCGGCGTGGTGTAGCCGCCGTCCTCGCGGGTGTCCTGGACGACGATGCCGGGCGCGTTGCGCAGCAGGTCGCGCACCTCGCCGGCGTTGGCCGGGTCGCGCAGTTCCACGCTGACCGACAAGGCGTGGCCGATGAACACGGGGACGCGCACGCAGGTCGCGAACACCGCGACCTCCGGGTCGAGCACCTTGCGCATCTCCACCGCGAGCCGCCACTCCTCGCGGGTCGAGCCGTCCTCCAGGAAACGGTCGATGTGCGGGATGAGGTTGAACGTGATCGGCTTGGTGAACTGCTCGGACTTGGCCGGGTCGTTGACGAAGCTGCCCTTGGTCGAGGTGAACAGCTCGTCCATGCCCTCGCGGCCCAGGTCGGAGACGGCCTGGAAGGTCGTGACCACCACGCGCCGGACGCCGAAGCGCTCGTGCAGGGGCCGGAGCACCACGGCGAGCTGGATCGTCGTGCAGTGCGG
>JBPBQX010000205.1:0-2392 GCA_050955025.1 Janthinobacterium lividum | reverse complement strand
CCGTTCTCGGTCTCCTTGAGGATCGAGTGGCGCACGCCGTTGGGCAGGGTTTCCAGGTACTCGTGGCGCTGGACGGAGATGCCGCCCTCGTTCGTGACGTAGTCGCCGACGGAGGTGCGCGGGACCATGACGTTGTTGATGTAGAGCTGGCCGCCGCGCATCTGGATGTGGTCGCCCGGCAGGCCGATGACGCGCTTGATGTAGTCCTCGGAGGTGTCGCCGGGGTACTTAAACACGACGACGTCGCCGCGCGCGGGCAGCGAGCCGAAGATGCGGCCGGAGAAGATCGGCGGCGAGAACGGCAGCGAGAAGTGGCTGTAGCCGTACTCGTACTTGGCGACGAACAGGTAGTCGCCGATCAGCAGCGTCGGGATCATCGAGCCCGAGGGGATGTTGAACGGCTCGAACGCCACGGTGCGGATGCCGACCGCGATCAGCACGGCGTAGAGGATGGTCTTGGCGTTGTCGACCAGGCCGCCGGCGGCAGGGCGGGCGGCGTTCTTGCTCACCGCCATGAGGTCGGCTCTCGGAAGGTCATGTGCGCGCGGCCCGTGCGGTGCGCCGGGCCGGAATGGGCCGGGCGCGAGGTGGCCGGATCAAGCCGGGCGACCCCCGCGGAGTCAAGGCAAGGTGTCCGGGACCGCCTCGATGGTGACCTGCGCAAAGGCGTAGGGCGGCTCGTCGGTCATGGTCAGCAGCACGCGCGCCACGAGCCCGGGCGGCGTGATCGCGCGCAGGCGCTCCAGCGCGCCGCCGGTCAGCACCATCACCGGCTGGCCGGTGGGCAGGTTCTCCACGCCGAGGTCGGAGTGGAACACGCCAAGCGCGAAGCCGGTGCCCAGCGCCTTGGCGCAGGCCTCCTTCGCCGCGAAGCGCTTGGCCAGGGTCGAGGCGTGCAGCGCAGGCGTGCGGCGCAGGGTCTTGGCGCGCTCGGCGGGGGTGAAGACGCGCTCGAGGAAGCGGTCGCGGAAGCGGGTCAGGACGCGCTCGACGCGGCGGATGTCGCACAGGTCGGAGCCGATGCCGATGATCATGCGGCGGGCCCGGAGGAAGGAAGGCCAGAGGCTCCGCTTCTGGACTCCGCCAAAGGCTGCGCCCTTGGAACGCATCCCTGAAGGAAGCCAGTCCAGGGCGGCTGGCCCTGGCGGGTCCAGGGCAGGGCCCTGGCCTTTCGCGCCCTCACGCCTTGGCCCGCTCGACCTGGGTGACGCCGGACGCCACGCGCAGGCCGGCGATGACGACCGACAGGTGGCGGACGTCGCGGACCTCGACGTCGACGAGGACCTCCATGAAGTCCTGCTGGCGGTTGGTAATCTTGAGGTTGGACACGGAGCCCTCGTGCTTGGACACGGCGTTGACGAGGGTCGCGAGCGCGCCATCCTGGTTGGAGCAGATCACGCTGATGCGGCCGAGGAAGACGTGGGCGCCGCCGGGACGGCGGGCGCTGCGCACGCCCTCGCCCGTGGCCAGGTGGTCGAGGTCCCACTCGACGTCGATGAAGCGCTCCGGCGTGGCGGCGAAGCTCTCCAGGGTCTGGCAGTCGCGCCGGTGCAGGGTGACGCCCTTGCCGGTGGCGACGATGCCGACGATGCGGTCGCCGGGCAGAGGGTGGCAGCAGCCGGCGTAGCTGAGGTTCATGCCCGCGACCAGGCCGGTGACCGGCATCATGCTGTCGCGCGGCATCGGGCGCGCGGCGGAGCGGGCGAGCAGCGCCGGGATGTTGCGCGGCGCGCGGGCGGCCTCGCGCATCTCGGGGTAGGCGGCCTGCACCACGTCGCGCGCGGTGATGCTGGCGTTGCCGACCATGACGTAGAGGTCGTCGAGCGAGGTGGCCTTGAGCTGCTTCGCGGTGGGCTCGAGGACCTTCTCGGAGCCGTCGAGGCCCTCCTGGCGGAAGGCACGGGCCAGCGTCGCGCGGCCGGCGTCGATGTGGCCCTGGCGCTGCTGCTGGGCGATGTGGCGGCGGATGCGCGCACGCGCCTTGCCGGTGACGGCGAAGCGCTCCCAGGCCTGGGAGGGCGTGCCGCCGCGCGCGGTCATGATCTCGACCTGGTCGCCGTTCTGCAGCTCGTGGCGCAGCGGCAGCAGGCGGCCGTTGATCTTGGCGCCGACGCAGGTGTCGCCGACCTGGCTGTGCACGGCGTAGGCGAAGTCGACCGGGGTGGCGCCGCGGGGCAGCTGGATCAGCTGGCCCTTCGGCGTGAAGCAGAACACCTGGTCCTGGTAGAGCTCGAGCTTGGTGTTCTCGAGGAAGTCGCCCGGGCCCACCGAGTTGTCGAGGATCTCCAGCAGGTCCTGCACCCAGCGGAAGCGCGGCACGGGGCCGGCCTCGTCGCCCTGCTTGTAGTTGACGTGGGCGGCGACCCCGTTGTCGGCGACGTCATGCATCTCG
>JBPBQX010000204.1:0-2406 GCA_050955025.1 Janthinobacterium lividum | reverse complement strand
CGGTGGTCAGCTCCTCGTTGAGCGACTGCAGCTCCTCCTTCGAGGTCGCCAGCTCCTCGTTGGCGCTCTGCAGCTCCTCGTTCAGGCTCTGGTATTCCTCGTTGGAGCTCTTCAGCTCCTCGTTGGCACCCTCCAGCTGCTCGACCATGGCGCGCAGCCGCTCGCGCGTGGTGCGCAGCTCCGCCTCCAGCCACCGGACATGCTCGCCGGAGGCGGCGGGCGCGCCGTCCCCGTCCGCGTGCCCGTCCACGCCGGACGGCAGGGCAGCGTCCTTGAACAGCACGACGAAGCCGCACGGCGCGCCGCCTTCGCCGGGGATGGCCTCGACGACCAGGTCCACCGCCGAGCGCTGCCCGTCCGTGTCCACCACGATGCCGTCGGCGCGCGCGGTGCGCCCTTCCTGCGCCGCCTCGCCCAGGGCTGCGCGCAGGTGCAGGCGCAGGTCGGCGTGCGCGAGGTCGAGCAGGCCCAGGCTGGCGGCACCCCCGGCGGGATGGATGTAGCGCCCGGCGCGCGGCGAGAACTGCAGCACGTCGTAGGCCTCGTCCACGACGGCGTAGGCGGGGGCGTGGCGCTCCGCCAGCCGCTCGGCGCGGCGCAGCAGCCCGAGCTCGGCCGGTCCGGGACGCGGCCGCACCGGGCTGCCCACCGGGACGCGCACGACCGCGCGGGCCGGGAAGTCGGGCAGCACGCGCCGCCCGGTGTCGAGCTTGCGGAAGATGTGCATCCCCCGCTCCACCGGCGCGAACAGCTTGCCGTGCCGCGCGATGCCCTCGGACGCGCCGAGGAACAGATAGCCCCCCGACTCCAGCCCGAAGTGGAGCAGCGGGATCACCCGGTCCTGCAGCTCGGGGCCGAGATAGATCAGCAGGTTGCGGCAGCTCACCAGGTCGAGGCGCGAGAACGGCGTGTCCTTGACCAGGCTGTGCTGCGAGAACACGCAGGCGTCGCGCAGCTCGCGCGACACGGCGTAGGTGGCGCCCTCCTCGGTGAACCAGCGCGCCAGGCGCGCCGGGGAGACGTCCTGGGCGATGGTCGCCGGGTAGCGCCCCGCGCGGGCGACCGCCAGCGCGCGGGTGTCGAGGTCGGTGGCGAAGATCTGCACGCCGGGCGGCGAGGCGAGCCGGGCGGCGTGCTCGCGCAGCAGGATGGCGATGGAGTACGCCTCCTCGCCGCTCGCGCATCCGAGCACCCAGACGCGCACCTGGTCTTCGCGCCCCTTGCTGCCGAACAGCATGGGGACGACCTCGCGCTCGAGGAACTCGAACTCGCGCGGATCGCGGAAGAACCGCGTGACGCCGATCAGGAGGTCGTTGAACAGGTTCTGCGCCTCCTCGGGCCGGCCGCGCAGCATGTCGAGGTAGTCCTCGATGCGCTCGGCCCCGACCACGCCCATGCGGCGATGCACTCGGCGCATGAAGGTGGGGCGCTTGTAGCCGTGGAAGTCGTGCCCGGTGCGCTCCAGCAGCACGGCGGCGATCCGGTCCAGCGCCGCGGCGAGCGCCGTCCCGGCGGGCGGCGCATCCCCCGCCGGCGGCAGCTGCATCCGGGCGAGCTGGCGCGCGTGCAGCGCGATGCACTCCGCAAGCGCCTCGGCGGGCAGCACGAAGTCGGCCATCGCCGGCGCGCCGACCTGGGCCGCGGCGGCAGCCTCCTTGCTCCCGCCCTCGCCCCCGTCGCCGCCGTCCTCCGTCTCGGCCAGGGTGAGTCCGCCGCCCTCCTTGACCGCGGCCAGCCCCAGCACGCCGTCCCCGCCGGTGCCGGCGAGCACGAGCCCGATCGTGTGCCCGTCCTGGTCGGCGGCCAGGGACACGAACAGGCTGTCGATGGCTCCGTGCCCCTCGGACGCTCCCTCGGCAGGCCGCGTCCGGAACCGGCCGCCCTCCACCGTCACGAGGGTGCCGCGGCCAGGCAGGTAGATGCGCCCGGGCTCGACCGGGGCGCCGTCCGAGACGGTGGCGAGCGTGTCCGCCTGCGCCCCGAGCCCGCGCCGGAAGCCGTTCTCGTCGAACGCCTCCGGGTGCTGCATGGCGACGATCACCGTGAGGCTGGCCTCGGTGGGCAGCCCGACCAGCACGCGCAGCAGCGAGTCCGTGCTGGCCGCGGGCGCGCCCACGACCAGCACGACACAGCGGTTGGAAAGGCTGCCGACCCTGCGGCCCTGCTCCGCCGCAACCTCCGGGTCGTTCATGTCGTCGGCCATCGCCAGCACCCCCACCCGCAACCGGGTTCTGCCGCGGGACGCGCGAACAGGAAAGCCCGTCGGTCGGCGGCACGGTAGAATCCCTGGCGCGTTGCCCTCCGCCCGTCCGTCAGGTCTGCTGCTCCTGGTCTCCCTCGTCCTGCTGGGGGGCGACCGGGGCCATGGCCATCAGCACGGCCCGGCGGATGGTCTCGGCGTAGCGT
>JBPBQX010000203.1:0-2821 GCA_050955025.1 Janthinobacterium lividum | reverse complement strand
GAACGGCGCGGTGCCGTCCAGGAAATCCCGGTCGAACAGCAGCAGGCAGCACGCCACGGAGATCGCGGCCGACAGCAGCAGCAGCGCCGGCGTGCCGCGCGGGGCGGCGAGCAGGTCGGCGGCACGCGCGAGGCGGGCGGCCGCGTCGGCCCTGCGGCCGCGGCGCGGGGTGGCAGGAAGCGCCCCCGGCGTGGCAAGGGCCACGCCTGGCGTGGCGAGGGCGTGGCTCACGCAGGCTTTCGCGCGGTCACCATCGCGGTCAGGCCGAACAGCCTGTTGCGGCGGAACATCAGCAGCTCGGCGCGGCAGGCGGCCCACAGTGCGCCGTTGGACAGGCGGCCGCACCGGCGCATCTGGCTGCGCACGCGCTCGCGCCCGGTCAGCGCGGCGCGCAGCCGGCCGAGCAGGCGCGAGCCCGCCGCCAGCGGGAACAGCGCGCCGTACAGGTAGCAGGCGTCCTCGACCACCAGGCCGGAGCGCTCCACCACGCCGCGGATCTGGCCCAGCGTGTAGCGCCGGTGGTGGCCGAGGAACACGTCGTGGCCGCTCCACAGCCAGGAGAAGGCCGGCACGGTGACGATGAAGCGCGTGCCGCAGTCGGCCCCGTGGACGTAGGAGCGCAGGAGCACGGCGTCGTCGGCCACGTGCTCCAGCACGTCCATCAGCAGCACGAGGTCGGCGCTCGGACGGGCCACGCTGCGGCGGAACAGCAGGGGCTTGCCCTCGATCCACTCGTCGCGGTCCGCGGCGTACCCGGGGTCCACGCAGGTCGCGCTGGTCACGTGGTCGCGCCGGAGGAGCTGTCGGGAGAAGAAGCCGGTGCCCGCGCCGACGTCCAGCACCGAGCCGGGGCGCGTCTCGCCCAGCAGCGCGGCCACGGCGGCGGACTTGGCACGGTAGTACCAGTGCCCGGCCACGCCGGTGCCGAGAAGGCCGTCCTCCCTGAGGTCCATGCCGTGCTCCGTCCCCGGCGCCTCGCGGGCGACAGAGGCAGGATGACGGCGGGAAGTTTAGGAACAGCTAAGGCGGCCGGGCGGGCAGGGGCGAGGCGCTGCCCCGGGCTCCGCCAGAGGCCCGCCTTCGGGGACCGGGACCGAAGAGGCGCGTCAGGCGCCCGGCGCGGCCTGCCCGGTCCGGGCCCATTTCCTCCGGACCTTCTCCGATGCGCCCGAGCGGATCATTGCGCCATGTCCGAACGCCGCCGCGTCGAACCAAAGCGCGGCGATCCTGCGCTGGCTGCGCCTGCCTTCCTCGAGGTCCTCGAAGCCTAGAGGGTCGCCAATCCCGAGGATGTTCTTCCCGACATCCCCGGCGATCAGCAGACGTTGGCCCTGCCAGAGGAATGCCACCTGGCCGGCGCAATGGCCGGGCGTGTGGATGGCCTGCAGGCCGCCGGCCACCGGCAGCGTCTCGCCCTCGACGATGTGCCGGTCTATGCGGACCGGCTCCGTCCGCTCGTGCTGGCGCCAGACAAGGCGGTAGACGATCCTCTCCACGAGGCCGGGTGCCGGGTCCATGGCGCGGAAGGGACCTCCGGTCTCGGCGATCGGGATGTCCAGCGGGTGCATGTAGGTGGTCGCCCCGGTTTCACGGACGATCGCGGCCGCGCTGCCGATGTGATCGGGATGATGGTGCGTGAAGACGAGATGACGGAGGTCGCCCGGGCTGCGGCCAAGCTGGCGGATTGCGTCGAACACGATCGACGCCTTGTCGGGAAAGCCCGCATCGACGAGCGTGAGCTCCGATCCTGCGTCGAGCAGCACGGCGTTCGCCATGCCCAGCGGTATGAGGTAGGCGCCATCGATGATCTTCTTCAGGCCCAGGACACGTCTCCCTTGTGCGAGGCCGCTCCACGCGCCGGTGGCCGGACCCTGCGCGGTTGCGGACCGGCAGCCTCCGTCCGGCATCCGAGGCTGCCATGGCGCTTACACTGTAAGCAAGGCCCGGCGCGGTGGATAGGGAAGCGGGGCTGAGGCCGGCGCTGGTCGCGGCGGCGCTCGGGATCCTCGAGGCCGACGGACAGGAGCCCAGCCTGCGGGCCGTGGCGCGGGCCGCGGGCGTGTCGGCCATGGCTCCCTATCGCTACTTCCCGGACAAGGCGGCCCTGCTCGCGGCGGTCGCGAACCACGGGTTCGGCCTGCTGGAGACCGTTCTGGCCGCCACCAACGAGGAGCCGGATCCTCGCGAGGGTCTGGTCGCGCAGGGCATGGCCTTCGTCGGTTTCGCGAAGGCGAACCCGGCGCTGTTCAGGCTGATGTACAGCCACCAGTACGGGAGCGCGGACACCCAGGCCGTGCTGGCGACCTACCGGACCCTCGCCAGCCGGGTGGCCAGCGTGTCACCCTCGCAGGTGTCCGCCGCCACGCTTGCCTGCCGGGCCCTGGTGCAGGGCATGGCGGCGATCGTGCTCAACGGCAGGCTTGCGCCGTCGAGGCCGGAGGACGTGGCCATCGCGGTTCGGCTTCTCGTCCGCGGGCTGGCGGCAGGCCCGGACTGAACGGCGCGAGGCTGGAGGGTGTCGCATGTCTCCGCGTGGCCCGGGCCTGACGGGGCGTGCACGACACCCTCTAGAACGCGGCGGCGCCGGCCTCGGCCACGGCGTGGTCGTCGGCGCCGCTGCCGCCGCTCACGCCGATCGCGCCCACCACCTTGCCGTCGCGCTTGAGCGGGATGCCGCCGGCGAAGATCATCACGCGGTCGTGGTTGCTGTTCTGGATGCCGTAGAACTGCTGGCCGGGCTGGCTGTTGTCGGCCAGGTCCTTCGTGGCGACGTTGAAGGCGCGCGCGGTGAACGCCTTGTTGATCGAGATGTCGATGGAGC
>JBPBQX010000202.1:0-2866 GCA_050955025.1 Janthinobacterium lividum | reverse complement strand
CCTGCTGCTGGGCGACGATGTCGGGGGTGATCGGCACGACGCCGTAGCTCAGGCGGGCGAGGGCGATCTCGACCGAGGCGATGGGCAGGCCGACGCCGTGGGCGAGCAGGGGGGCGACCTCGGCGGGTGTGGCGGCGGCCCAGCGGTCCAGCGTGCCGATCTGCGCGAGGATGGCCTCGACGATCGCGGGCTGGGCGGTCGTGAAGGGGCGGCTGGCGAGGTAGAACTGGTGGTTGGGCACCAGGCCGGTGGCGTCGGCGATGATGCGCGCGCCGGCGTCGGCCTGGGCGGAGGCGAGGTAGGGGTCCCAGATCGCCCAGGCGTCGATGCGGCCGCTGGCGAAGGCGACGCGGCCGTCGGGGGGCGAGAGGTAGACCGGGGTGATGTCGGACCAGTGCAGCCCGGCGGCCTCGAGCGCGCGCACCAGCAGGGCGTGCACGTTGGAACCCTTGTTGAGGGCGACGCGCTTGCCGCGCAGCTCGGCGACGCTGGTGATCGTGCTGCCGGGGGGGACGACGATGGCCTCGCCCTTCGGCGCGGGGGGCTCGGTGCCGACGTAGAGCAGGGGCGTGCCGGCGGCTTCCGCGAAGATCGGCGGGGTCTCGCCGGTGGTGGCGAAGTCCAGGGCGCCGGCGTTGAACGCCTCCATCAGCTGGGGGCCGCTGGTGAACTCGGACCACTTCACGGTCCAGCCGAGCTTTGCCAGCGCGGGCTCGAGCCAGGCCTTCTCCTTGAGCAGGATCAGGGTGCCGTACTTCTGGTAGCCGACGCGCACGGTGCCGTCGGCGCTGGCTTGGGCGGCGGACAGGGCCAGCAGGACGGCGGCGGCCGCGGCGAGGCGGGCCTTGCGGAAGAGGCGCATGGGGGTGGGCTCCGGGATTTTCCCGGACGCTGGCGTGGATTGTGCGGAACTGCAAGCCTGGATCGTGGAAATGGCGGGCGTTGGTGGCGGATCCGGTGCCGGACGCAATGGCGCGCGGGGCTCAGTCGTGGCACGCTCCGGGCATGGGCGAGATCGTGAACCTGAACCGCGCGCGCAAGCGGCTGGGCCGGGATGCCGCGGCACGGCAGGCGGCGGAGAACCGCGTCGTGCACGGGCAGACCAGGGCGGAGCGCCTGGCGCTGGAGCAGGCGGCGCGGCAGCGGGCGGCGCTGCTCGACGGGGCGAGGCTGGAGGAGGCGTCGCCGGAGGGCGGGGCCGGCCCCGGGGCGGCGGGCACGGCGGACGGCGAGGCGGACGCCTGAGGGCCCGGGCGGCCGGAGCTAGTGCCGGCGGCCACCGCCGAAGGTGATGGAGGCGTCGTCGGGCACGGTGGCGTTGGGGCCGCGGCCGATGCCCTCGGCGCCGGCAGGCAGGCTGTTGGCGGTCTGCGGCATCTCGTTGGCACCGCCGTTGGCGTTGGCCAGGCTGGCGGCAGACACCAGGGGCGGGCCGCCGAGGCGCGCGTCGCAGGCGCAGAGCACGAGGCAGGCGGCGAGGATCGCGGTGCGCGTCAGGAGGGGCATGGGGCGGTTCCGGGCATGAGCCGGCGACAACGGCCCGCGGCGGCGCGGGTTCGGTGCCCGCGCGTCGGGACGGCACGGCCGGCGCGTGGTCCGCGGGCCGTGCCGCCCGGTCTAGTGCAGGAGGAAGCGGTCGGTGACCGGGTGCCAGCGCGCGGGGCCGACCAGGCTGGCGCTGGCGACGCGCACGGAATGCAGCCGGCCCTCGATCTCGCGCTGCCAGAACGCCAGGAAGCCGCCGAGCACGGGGAAGGCCGGCGCCAGGTCGAGGTCCTGCCAGACGTAGGTCTGGAGCACCGCAGGATGGTCCGGCAGGCGGTAGAGGATCTCCGCCGTGGTGAGCCGGTAGTCCTTCAGCTGCAGCGCCAGGGTCATGGTCGATTCTCCGTGAGCGGTGTCCCGGTAGGGTGCGGTCCGGCCCCGCCCGACACGGCCGGGACCGGCGCCCATCCTGGCGCGGCGGCGGCGGCGGTTGCAATTGTCGTGTCGGATCAGAGGATTGGCACTCCAGGGCGCCGAGTGCTGCCGGATGCTTGACTTGGCCGCGGCGCCACCCTAGGTCTGCGTCACGCCGGGCCTGGCACTCAGGGCCCGGGAGTGCCAAACCGCCGGCGGGCTTCGTTCGCCGGCCAAGATCCACCATCCGGGCTTCCGTGGCGCGTGCCGCGGGCCCGATGTTGCCGAGGATGCCCCGCATGGCGAATTTCCGTCCCCTTCACGACCGCATCGTGGTTCGCAGGCTCACCGCCGAGGAGAAGACGTCGGGCGGGATCATCATTCCCGACACCGTCAAGGAGAAGCCGATGGAGGGCGAGGTCGTGGCCGTCGGCGCCGGCGCGCGCAACGACGCGGGCGCCCTGGTGCCGCCGGACGTCAAGGCCGGCGACCGCGTGCTGTTCGGCAAGTGGTCGGGCACCGAGGTCAAGCTCGACGGCGAGGATCTCCTGATCATGAAGGAGACCGACATCATGGGCGTGATCGAGGGCGGCTCCGCCCAGAAGGCCGCGGCCTGATCCTGCGGCGACACGGCCCCGCGCGCCTGCGCCGGGGCTGACGCCGGCCCGGGTTTTCCCCGGGTGCTGACGAGGCGGGATGCGGGAACGCGTCCCGGACGACGAGAGGGGGCGCAGCGATGCGCCCGGCCCGCCATCCGATCCGGAGCGGGTTGATGCGGCGCCGGCTCCGGGGCGCGTTCGAGCCCCGGGCCGCAAGGCGCACACAGAAAGAAAGGCCCATTACATGGCAGCCAAGGAAGTTCGGTTCGGCGGCGACGCTCGCGGCCGCATGCTGCGCGGCGTGGACATCCTCGCCGACGCGGTGAAGGTCACGCTGGGTCCCAAGGGCCGCAACGTGGTCATCGACA
>JBPBQX010000201.1:0-2937 GCA_050955025.1 Janthinobacterium lividum | reverse complement strand
CGGCGAGCATCTCGCGGGGCTGATCGAGGGGCTGCTCGACATCTCCAAGATCGAGGCGGGGCGCATCGACGTCTACCGCGACGAGGTGCGGCTCGGCGAGTTCCTGGAGCAGATCGTCAGCATGTTCCGGCTGCAGGCGGAGGCGAAGGGCATCGGCTTCGTGTTCACCCGGCCGCCCGTGCTGCCGGAGCGCGTGGTGACCGATGCGCGCAGGCTGCGCCAGGTGCTGATCAACCTGCTGTCCAACGCGCTGAAGTTCACCGCGGCCGGGCAGGTGCGGCTCGGGCTCGCGTACCGCAACGAGGTCGCGGAGTTCGTCGTCGAGGACACCGGGGCGGGCATCGCGGCGGCGGACCACGAGCGCATCTTCGAGCCGTTCCAGCGCATCGAGGACCCGCACGCGCCGACCGAGGGGGTCGGGCTCGGGCTGACGCTGACGCGGCTGCTGGTGCAGATCATGGGGGGAGAGATCACGCTCGACAGCGCGCCGGGGCGTGGCAGCCGGTTCGCGGTGCGGCTGATGCTCGCCACCGTGCACGGCGCGGACGGGGGGGCGACCGGCAACCCCGCGCTGCAGGAGAGCCGCGTGGAGGGCTACGAGGGGCGCCGGCGCGACATCGTGGTGGCCGACGACGACGCGGCGCACCGCGGGCTGCTGGACGCGCTGCTGGCGCCGCTCGGCTTCGCGCTGCGCCATGCGGCGGACGGCGAGGCGTGCCTGCGGCTGGCCGACGAGCGGATGCCCGACCTGTTCCTGCTCGACATCGCCATGCCTGGGATGAGCGGCTGGGAGGTCGCGCGGCGGCTGCGCGCGAGGCCGGGGCCGCGCGTGCCGATCCTGGTCGTCTCGGCCAACGCGGGCGAGCTGCGCCAGGGCGCCGGGGCGGACGTGGACCACGACGGCATCCTCACCAAGCCGGTGTCGCTGGACGCCGTGCTGGACCGCGTCGAGCAGCTGCTGGGGCTGACGTGGCGCTGCGTGGCGCCGCCGGAGCAGGTTGCCGCGCCCAGCGCCACGACGCTGTCGCCGCGCCAGCTCGGCGAGCTGCGACAGCTCGCGGAGATCGGCTACGTGCGCGGCATCCACGCGCGCCTGGCGCTGCTGGAGGGCGAGAGCCCGGATGCGGCGGCGTATCTGGCGCACCTGCGCGTGCTGGTGTCGGAGTTCCGCATGGACGAGTTCATGGGCGCGCTCGACGCCGCCGTGCCGCGCGCGTCGGACGTTGCCATGCAGGAAGAATCGGCGTGACGCAGGGCGACATCGTGCTCGTGATCGACGACAGCCCGGGGACGCTCGGCATGCTTAACGACACGCTGGAGCTGGCCGGCTACACCGTGCTCGTGGCGCAGTCGGCGGCCGCCGCGCTGGCGCTGGTGGAGCGGGTGACGCCGGACATCGTGCTGCTCGACGCGCTGATGCCGGGCATGGACGGGTTCGAGGCGTGCCGCCGGCTCAAGCGCATCCACGCGCTGGAGTCCACGCCCATCGTGTTCATGACCGGGCTCACGGAGAGCGAGCACGTCGTGCGCGGGCTGGCCGCCGGCGGCGTGGACTACGTCACCAAGCCGGTCTCGCCCGACGAGGTCGTGGCCCGCATCGCCGTGCACCTGGCCAACGCGCGCCTCACGCGCAGCGCGCGCGCCGCGCTCGACGTGTCGGGGCGCTTCCTGCTCGCGGTGGATCGTTCCGGCGCCGTGCTGTGGTGCACGCCGCAGGCCGCGAGCCTGATCACGGCGGCCGGCGAGGTGACGCCCGTGCTGCCGGCCGCGATCCGCGACTGGGTCAGGCTCGGGCCGCTCGGGTTCTCGCAGCGCCAGGCGATGGCGCCGTCGACCGCCGGCGACCAGCTGCTGGAGTTCTCGTTCGTGGGCGAGACCGGGCCGGACGAGCTGCTGCTGCGCCTGGTGGCCGCCGGGTCGGGGGCGGACGGGCTGCTGCGCCAGCGCCTCGGGCTCACGCCGCGCGAGGCGGAGGTGCTGTTCTGGGTCGCGCAGGGCAAGCCGAACAAGGACATCGCCGACATCCTCTCGCTCAGCCCGCGCACCGTGAACAAGCACCTCGAGCAGGTGTTCGCCAAGCTCGGCGTCGAGAACCGGTCGGCGGCGGCAGCCATGGCGGCGAGGCTGCTGGAGCAGGGGTAGGAGGAAGGAAGGCCTTCTTTTTCTGAAGAAAAAGAAGCAAAAAGACTTTGCCCCGAAGGATCCCTGGCCGCCGTGTTGGCCGGGAATCTTATGGGCAAAGTTCTTTGGTTCTTTCTTTCAAGAAAGAACTGCTTGCTTCCTTGCCTGGCGGCCGGAAGCGCGGGGCGCCTCCGGCCGTGGCGCGTCAGAGCTTGGCGAGGCCGAGCATGACGCCGATCGGGACGATCAGGGTGCCGCCGACGTAGAAGCCGTCCTTGGCGCGGTTCGGGGTGTAGGGGTTGTAGAAGTCGTTGGGGTGGACGAGGTACTGGACCACCGGCTCGAAGGCGATCGCGGACACGACCTGGACGTGGGCGTTCAGCTCGAAGATGTAGCTGTTGAGCGGCACGGTGCCGCCGCTGCCGCCGGACACCGCGCTCGCGGCGGTCTCGAAGTCGCCTTCGCGCTGGTTGAGGCGCTCCCAGTTCACCTTGACGCCGAAACGGTCGGCCGGGCGGCCGGCGAAGGGCGACTGCAGCGTGGCGCCGGCGAAGACGCTGGAGCGCAGCGCGGTGGTGGAGTCCAGGCCGAGGCTGACGTTGCCGTAGACGGCGACCGACATGGGCGCCTTGTCGTTGGTCGTGCCGCCGTCGGCGCGCCAGACGATCTGCTGGCCCTCGGCGACGATGCCCGAGGTGCCGTTGACCATCTTGGCGGGGTCGCCGGGGTAGAGCGCCTTGCTGCGGCCGAACCGCGTCTGGCTGGCGTCGGCGTGCTGCGCGGTGTTGTAGAAGCCGGTGAGCGAGTAGCGGCCGG
>JBPBQX010000200.1:0-3058 GCA_050955025.1 Janthinobacterium lividum | reverse complement strand
CGCATGAGCCTCCTGGCCGTCCGTTCCGTCACCCTGCGCATCGCCGGCCGCACCCTGCTGGAGGGCGCCGACCTCACCGTGGAGGCCGGCCGCCGCATCGGCCTGGTGGGGCGCAACGGCGCGGGCAAGTCCACGCTGCTCAAGGCCATCGCCGGCGACCTCGCGGTGGACGGCGGCGACATCCGCCTCGCCGCCCGCGCCCGCATGGGACGGGTGAGGCAGGAGGCACCCTCGGGCGACGCGACGCTCGTGGAGACGGTGCTCGAAGGTGACCCGGAGCGCACGGCGCTGCTCGCGGAGTCCGAGCGGCTGGGCTCGGGCGAGGACCCGCAGCGGCTCGCGGAGGTCCACGAGCGGCTGCGCGCGATCGGCGCGGACTCGGCCACCGCGCGGGCGGCGGCGATCCTGGCGGGGCTGGGCTTCGACGAGGCGCAGCAGGCGCGGCCGGTGTCGTCGTTCTCCGGCGGCTGGCGGATGCGCGTGGCGCTGGCCGCGGCGCTGTTCGGGGCGCCGGACTTGCTGCTGCTCGACGAGCCGACCAACCACCTCGACCTGGAGGCGACGCTGTGGCTGGAGGGCTGGCTGGCGCGCTTCCCGGGCGCCGCGCTGGTGGTGAGCCACGACCGCGGGCTGCTGGACCGCTCGGTGCAGGCGATCGCGCACCTCGACCAGCGGCGCATCAGCCTCACGCCCGGCGGCTACGACGAGTTCGTGCGCATCCGCACCGAGCACGCCATGCAGCACGCCCGCGCCGCCGAGCGCATCAACGCCCAGCGCGCCCACATGCAGGCGTTCGTCGACCGCTTCCGCGCCAAGGCCACCAAGGCGCGCCAGGCGCAGTCCCGGTTGCGCGCGCTGGAGAGGCTGCCCGCGCTGGAGACGGTCGTGGAGGACGCGCCGACGCGCTTCGCGTTCCCCGAGCCCGCGCGCCTGGCGCCCCCGGTCATCGCCATCGACCACGCCAGCGTCGGCTACGGCACGACGCCGATCCTGCGCGGCCTGCACCTGTCGATCGACATGGACGACCGCATCGCGCTGCTCGGCGCGAACGGCAACGGCAAGTCGACGTTCGCGAAACTGCTGGCCGGGCGGCTGGAGCCGCTGACGGGCGAGGTGCGGCGCTCGGGCAAGCTGCGCGTCGGCTACTTCGCGCAGCACCAGGAGGCGGAGCTGGACGCGGCCGAGAGCAGCGTCGCGCACATGGCGCGCGCCCTGCCCCGCGCCCTGCCGCCGGCGGTGCGCGCGCAGCTCGCCCGCTTCGGCCTGGACTCCGATCGCGCCGACACCCCCACCGGCGAGCTGTCCGGCGGCGAGCGCGCGCGCCTGCTGCTCGCGCTCGCCACGCGCGACGCGCCGCAGCTGCTGATCCTCGACGAGCCGACCAACCACCTCGACATCGACGCGCGCGACGCCCTGGTGCGCGCGCTGTCCGACTTCAGCGGCGCCGTGCTGCTCATCACCCACGACCCGCACCTCGTCGAGCTGGTCGCGGACCGGCTGTGGCTGGTCGCAGACGGCACGGTGCGGGCGTACGACGGGGACATGGACGAGTACCGCGCCCTGCTGTCCGAGCGCGGCCGGCCGGCGCGCGCGGACGCGGCCCCCACGAAGCGCGACGACCGGCGCGAGCGGGCGGAGAACCGCGCGCAGCTCGCACCCCTGCGTCGCCAGGCGAAGGACGCGGAGGCGCGGATCGCGAAGCTCGCGGCGGAGCGGGCGACGATCGAGGCGAGGCTCGCGGACACGGCGATCTACGCGGCGGGGCGCGGGGCGGAGGTCACGGCGGCGAACACGCGGCTCGCGGCGATCGCGCGGGAGTCGGACGCGGCGGAAGCGGTGTGGCTCGCGGCGGAGGAGGCCATGGAGGCGGGGTCGTGAGGCAGGCAAGGTTGAGGCGCTGCCTCAAACTCCGCCAAAGGCTGCGCCCTTGGAACGCGTCCCTTAAGTCAAGGATTCCAAAGGCGAGCCTTTGGCGGAGTCCAGAGGCAGGGCCTCTGGCCTTGCTTCCTTGCTGATGCGCCGCGCCCTGCCCGCCCTGGCCGCGGCGTGCCTGTCTGCGCTGCTGCTGGCCCACGCCGGCCTGATCGTCGCGGGCCAGTGGCAGGGCGACGAGTGGTTCAACTTCTCCCTGTTCCGCACCGAGGGCACCGGCTTCCTCCTGCACCGCGTGCTCACCTGGAGCCCGCGCCCGGTGTCCGAGCTGCTGGTGTTCGGCTACGCGCGGGCGGTGGACGCGCTGCACCGGCCGCTGGTCACGCCGGTGCTGGCGCTGCTGTGGGGCGCGCTGGCGGCATGCGCGGCGATGCTGCTGCCGGGCGCGGGGGGTGGCGTGGCGTGGCGTGCGCGGGGGCTGGTGGTGCTGGCGGTGCTGGCGTTCTTCCTGCTCGGGCACCAGGTCGCGGAGATGTTCTACTGGCCGATGGGGGCCGCGGCGTACGTGGGCGCGATCGCGGCGCTGACGCTGCTGGTGATGCTGGTGCTGCGCGGGGGGCACCTGTCGCGCGGGGGCGCGGTGTGGGCTGCCGGCGCGATGGTGGTCGCGGCGGGCAGCGCGGAGGTGGGCGCGATGGCGGTGGGGGCGGCGGCGCTGCTGCTGGGCGCCGCGCAGGTGCGCGAGCGGCCGTGGCGGGCGGCGGTGCTGGCGGTGCCGCTGGGGGCGGCGCTGCTGGTGCTGGGGCTGATCCTGAACGGGCGGGCGTCGGCGGGTGTGGCGCTGGGGACGGAGACGGCGACGATCCACGCGCTCTGGCCGAGCCTGCGGGCGGCGGCGGCGCAGTTCGCGCACGAGACGGTCTCGCTCGACGCCTACCCGGACGGGTGGCGCGGGCTGGCGCTGGGGGGGGCGACCAAGCTGGCGCTGTTCCTCGGGCTGCGCGCGCTGTGCCGGGCGGGGCTGGCGGGGTCGGCGACGCCGCGCGCGCAGCTGTGGGCGCTGGCGGCGTCGCTGCTGGCGGCGTCGTTCCTGTCGATCGCGGCGGCGCTGTGGCAGTTCGGGCTGGTGTGCTGCCAGCGGCACGACAGCTTCCGGCAGTGCCTGGACGTGCTGGTGCTGCTGCTG
>JBPBQX010000199.1:0-3328 GCA_050955025.1 Janthinobacterium lividum | reverse complement strand
GCCCATGAGCGCAGCCTGGCTCTACCCCTTCATCCTGTTCGCCGGCGTGCTGCAGGCCGCCGGCAACTCCATGAACGGCCAGCTCAACAAGTCGATGACCAACCCCTGGCTCGCCGCCACGGTCTCCTTCGCGCTGATCGTGTTCCTGTTCGCCGCCCTGTTCGCGATCATGCCCCGCCCGCTCCCCAGCGCGCGCGACCTGGCCGACATGCCCTGGTGGGCGCCGATCGGCGGCCTGACCGGCGCGGTCGCGGTGTTCGCCGGCCTGCTGTTCGTCAACCGGATCGGCGCCGGACCGTTCAACGGCCTGCTGATCACCGCCAACATCCTGTTCTCGCTGGCCATCGACAACTTCGGCCTGTTCAACATGGAGGTCCACGCGCTCAACATCTGGCGCGTGCTCGGCGGCATCCTCATGGTCGGCGGCATAGCGCTCATCGCCATCTTCTGAACGCCGCACCCCGGCAAAGGCCAGAGGCTCTGCCTCTGGACTCCGCCAAAGGCTCGCCTTTGGAAACCATCACCAAAGGCCGGACAACCCGGACCCGTTCCGGTCCCGGACGGAACCGCACGGCCCTGCGCCGGCCCGGGCGGCGGCGGCATCGCCGTCCCGCCCGCTCCCCGCCCCCCGCCAGCACACAGGTCCGCCCCATGGCCACGCCCACAGCGACCGACCCCGGCTCCCCGGAGCCCGCGGTCCGCCACCCCCGCGCGCTGGACGCGCTGAACTTCCTGCTCGCCGACGTGCGCGGCGCGCTCGGCCCGTTCCTCAACGTCTTCCTCGTCACCGAGCGCGGCTGGACCCAGTCCGCCGTCGGCCTGATGACCACGATCGCCGGCCTGCTCGGCCTGCTCGTGCAGACCCCGATCGGCGGCGCCATCGACGCCACCCCCGCGAAACGCGGCGCCGTGGTCGCCGCCCTGGCCGTGCTCGCGCTCGGCGCCGCCACCCTGTTCGCCGCCCCGTTCTTCTGGCCCGTCACCGTGGCCAACGCCGCGATGGCCGTCGCCGGCGACGTGTTCGGCCCCGCCGTCGCGGCGCTCACGCTCGGCCTGACCACGCGCGCCGCCCTCGCCCGGCGCCTCGGCCGCTCGTCGGCCTTCGACCACGCCGGCAACGTCGCGATCGCGCTCGCCGTGGGCGCCGTGGGCTACGCCGTGTCGCAGCGCGCGGTCTTCCTCCTCGTCCCCGCCTTCGCCGTCGCCGCCATCGCCACGACCCTCTCGATCCCCCACGCCGACATCGACCAGCGCCGCGCCCGCGGCCTCGACGACCCCGACGCCGACCCCGGCGATGCCCCCGCCCGCGACACCGCGGACGCCTCCGCCGACGCTGCCCCTCCCGCCGCGAACCCTGCCGCCGCGTCCGGCTTCCGCGCCCTGCTCCGTTCGCGCCCGCTGATGGTGTTCTGCCTGTGCGCGGCGCTGTTCCACTTCGCCAACGCGCCCCTGCTCCCCCTCGTCGGCCAGAAGCTCGCCGCCGCCCACCCCCGCCTGGCCGACGCGATGATGGCGTCGTGCATCATCGCCGCCCAGCTCGTGATGCTCCCCGTCGCCCTGCTCGTCGGCCGCACCGCCGACCGCCTCGGCCGCAAGCCGATCTTCCTCGCGGCCTTCGCAATCCTGCCCCTGCGCGCCGCCCTCTACACCCTGTCCGACAACAGCGCCTGGCTGATCGGCGTCCAGCTCCTCGACGGCGTCGGCGCCGGCATCTTCGGCGCGCTGGCCCCCCTGATCATCGCCGACGTGACCCGCGGCACCGGCCGCTTCAACCTCGCCCAGGGCTTCGCCGCCACCTGCCAGGGCGCCGGCGCCTCGCTCAGCGGCCTCGCCGCCGGCCTCCTCGTCGACCACGCCGGCTACGACACCGCCTTCCTGTCCCTCGGCGCCGCCGCCCTCGTCGCCCTGGTGGTCTTCGCCGTCGCCATGCCCGAAACCCGCGACGCGGGCGCCTCCGGCGAGCAAGGTCGGGCTCTGCCCGAACCCGCAAAGGGCCGGGAGGCCCTTTGATCCCTTGGCTTGAAGGCTGTCTCTGATCGGTATCAAAATGACCACTTTTGGTGGGAAGCGGAAGGGCTGCTTACAGTCCGGTCAGGGTAAAAGCGGACGATCAAGGGTGCGGTTCATGCGAGATTGCGCAGTGTTGGGGATGACTTTGAGTGTCCTGGTTTGCGCCGGGACAGCGGCGGCCAACCCGAAGGCGCAGATCATCCCGCTGCACAAGGAGGCAGGCGACGCGCTGTCGGTCGAGGGCAGCATCAAGGGTCAGCACGGCACGTTCCTGTTCGACAGCGGTTGGGGCCTGTCGGCAGTGACCCCAGGAATGGCAGACCGCATCGGCTGCCATCCTTGGGGACAGGTCACCGGCTTTCGCGCGATCGGCGAGCGGATCACCATGGCACAGTGCCAGCCCGCCACAGTGATGCTGGGCAACCGTGCCTTTCCGTTGCCAACACTGGCCGTGGTCGACGTGCAGCACTTCATGTCACCCGGGAGCCCGACGTATGCCGGCGGCATCGGCCTTGATGCCTTTGCCGGAAGAGTGGTGACGCTTCGCTCACTTGCAGAGAAGATCGTGTTGGAGACCCCGGCTACCCTGAACGTCCGGATCGCTCATGCCAGGGCGATCCCGATCCGCCTGGTGCGCGACGTGGAAGGGGCTGCGCTCACCGTCAATGCGGGCATACGGACCCCGCGGGGCATGCTCTGGATGGAGATGGACACCGGCAACACCGGACCCACGCTGGTCGGCCGTCATGCCGCCGCACTGGTCGGGCTGAACTCCGGCGACGAGGACGTTCAGGAACTGACCATGCCCCTTGTGCCGGGAGTGGTGGTCCACGGCCGCGTGCGGGTACGGGATCTGATCATGGACGGCGATATCGGTCGTGACTTCCTGAACCAATGGGATCTCACGCTCGACCTCGCCCACGAGAAAGGGTGGCTGACGCCAGCGACGATGTAGCTGGTCTGGCCAGTCCGGATGACCGCTATCAGACGACGTTGCACCGGAGCGCAATGACATAGCTGGATCGAAAGCGGCCATTCCGTCAGCGATCAGAAACAAGCGCCTGGGGAAAGGCGTTCCAAGGGCCCAGCCCTTGGCGGAGTTTGAGGCAGAGCCTCAACCTTGCTTCCTGACGAAGTCCACGAACGCCCGCAGCGGCGCAGGCACCAGCCGCCGCCCCGGGTAGTACAGGAACGGCCCGGGGAACCCCTGCCACCAAGGCTCCAGCACCGGCTCCAGCGCCCCGCTGTCGAGCAGCGGCCTGAGCCACCCCTCGAACAGGTGCACGACGCCCGCCCCCGCCACCGCCGCGTCCACCGC
>JBPBQX010000198.1:0-4004 GCA_050955025.1 Janthinobacterium lividum | reverse complement strand
AGGGCGAACGGCGCCTCGTCGAGCGCGCCGAGCGCCATGATGCGCGGCAGGAGCAGGGCGCGGCCGCCGGACTGGCGCAGGAACGCCTCGGCGAGGGCGCGCACGGCGCGGCGGGTGGGCAGCAGCACCAGCGAGCGCGACAGGGCCAGCGGGTCGTCGCCGGCGCGCGACAGGCAGTGCTGCGCGAGGGTGTCGAGGAACGGCAGCGTCGCGGGGATCGACGCCAAGTTGGGCGCGAGGCGGGAGCCGGGCTGGCTCATGTGGTTTCGCTGGTCTCGGGGGCGAGCAGCGCGGTCTCGGCCTCGCACAGGTCCTGCGGGCGGCTCAGGTGGAACCACAGGCCGTCATGCACCACGCAGTGCAGGCGACCGGCGGCGATGGCACGGTCCCACAACGGGTTCAGGCTGAACGGAGCGGGGCCGGCGTCGCGGAACAGCGCGGGGGTGGCGAGCTGCACGCCGGCATAGACGTAGGGCACGATCTCGCCGGCGCGGGCGCGGCGCGGCGTGCCCCAGCCGTCGACCGCGAAGTCGCCGGTGCCGATGTCGGAGTGCACCTGGAAGGTGCGGTGCACCAGCAGCACGGCGTCCGCCTCGGCGGGGTCGAGGGCGGCGGCGAGCCGGTCCAGGGCCGGGGTGGGGCCGTCGAGCCAGACGCTGTCGCCGTTGACGGTGAAGAAGGCGTCGCCGAGCAGGCCGTCGGCCAGGGCGGCCGCCACCGCGCCGCCGGTGTCGAGAAGGGTGGTCTCGCGGCGGGCCGCGACGGTGGGGGCGGTGCGGGCGCGCAGGTGCGCCTCCAGCCGCTCGGCCTGCCAGTGGGTGTTGACCACGACCCGGTCGACGCCGGCGGCGAGCAGGCGGTCCAGGGCGTGGTCGATCAGGCTGCGCCCGCCCAGCGGCAGCAGCGGCTTGGCGGTGGCCTCCGTCAGCGGGCGCATCCGGGTGCCCAGGCCCGCGGCGAGCACCATCGCGTGGCGCACGGGGCGGCGCAAACGCTGCGGGGCGTCGGTCACCGGGGCCGTGCCGCGGCCAGCAGCACCGCGTCCAGGCGCGCGTCCCAGCCGTCGAGGCTGGCGCTGCGGCGCTCGCCGAGGGGGTGGAGGTCGATGGCCAGGGCGTCGGCGGGGCGGAGCGTGCCCAGGCGGTCGGGCCACTCGACCAGCACGATGCCGTCGCGAGCCTCGTCCCAGCCCAGCTCGTCGAGAGCGGAGGGGCCGTCGAGGCGCCACAGGTCGAAGTGCAGGATCGGGCCGAGGGGGGAGTCGTAGCCCTGCACCAGGGTGTAGGTGGGGCTGGGCACCTCCAGCGCCGGGTCGCGGCAGGCGGCGCGCAGCAGGGCGCGGGCGAGGGTGGTCTTGCCGGCGCCGAGCGGGCCGTCGAGCAGCACGGAGTCGCCGGGGCGGAGCGCACCCGCGACCGCACGGCCGAGCGACTCGGTGGCGTCCAGGTCGTCGAGCAGGAGGGTGCGCGCGGTCATCGCCAAGAGTGTGCCGTGTCGCCGCCCGCCCGACAACGCGCCGCCTCGTGTGCGCCGGTCCAGGGCAGAACCCTGGCCTTGCCTTGCGGCGGTTTGCAGGACCGGCGCGTCCCCCTAGATTGCCGGGATGACCGAGCACATCGAGACAGAGATCGCCATCATCGGCGCCGGCCCCGTCGGACTGTTCGCCGCGTTCGAGTGCGGGATGCTGTCGCTGGGCTGCGTGCTGATCGACGCGCTCGACGAGGTGGGCGGGCAGTGCGCGGCGCTGTATCCGGAGAAGCCGATCTACGACATCCCCGGCCACCCCGCGATCGAGGCCGGCGCGCTGATCGCGAAGCTGGAGGCGCAGGTCGCGCCGTTCGCGCCGCGGCGGCTGCTGGGGCGCCGCGTGGAGCGGCTGGAGGGCGGCGCGGGTGCGTTCGTGCTGACCACCGACAAGGGCGACGTGGTGCGGGCGCAGGCGGTGCTGGTCGCGGCAGGCGCGGGGGCGTTCGGGCCGAACCGGCCGCCGCTCGACGGGCTGGCGGCGTTCGAGGCGGGCGGGGCGGTCCAGTACTACGTGCGCCGGCGCGAGGATTTCCGCGGGCGGCGGGTGGTGATCGCGGGCGGCGGGGACTCGGCGGTGGACTGGGCGCTGTCGCTGCGCGAGGTGGCCGAGCGGGTCAGCGTGGTGCACCGTCGGGCGAAGTTCCGCGCGGCCCCGGAGATGGCGGCGCGACTGGACGCGGCGGCGGCGGCGGGCGAGATCGACTTGGTGATCCCGTTCCAGCTGCATGCGCTGCACGGCGAGGGCGGGGTGCTGCGCGGCGTCGAGGTGGCCAGCCTGTCGGGCGAGACGCGGGTGATCGAGGCGGACCGGTTGCTGGCGTTCTTCGGGCTGTCGATGGATCTGGGGCCGATCGCGGGGTGGGGGCTGGCGCTGGAGCGGCACCACGTCGAGGTGGCGCCGGCGACGTGCGCGACCTCGGTGCCGGGGGTGTTCGCGATCGGCGACATCTGCGCCTACCCGGGCAAGCTGAAGCTGATCCTACAGGGGTTCAGCGAGGCAGCCATGGCGGCACACGCGATCCGCACCATGCTGCGGCCGGACCAGGCGCTGCACTTCGAGTACTCGACCAGCCGGGGGATGCCGGGGGGAGCGGGCTAGGAAGGCCAGGGCTCTGCCCTGGACCCGCCAGGGCGAGCCCCTTCGTCTGGCCCTTCCAATGGCCCAAGCGGGCCATCGGAACCTTTGGCCAGCCTCGCCCTGGACCGGCCTCACTTAAGGGATGCGTTCCAAGGGCGCAGCCTTTGGCGGAGTTTGAGGCGGAGCCTCAATCTTGCTTTCTCGAGCCGGCGCCCGCCGGCGGTTCCGTGTGGAAGGTCCGAGCCATGAGCGACTACGTCATCCCGCCGCCGCCGCAGGCCGCCGTTCCCGTGCGGGGCGGCGGGCTGTTCCCGGTGCGGCGGATCTTCTGCGTCGGCCGCAACTACGCCGAGCACGCGCGCGAGATGGGCGCGGACCCGGAGCGCGAGCCGCCATTCTTCTTCGCCAAGCCGGCGGACACGGTGCTGACCGGGGGCGCGGACATGCCGTATCCGACGGCCACCGCGGAGCTGCATCACGAGATGGAGCTGGTGGCAGCGATCGGCTCGGGCGGGGCGGGCATCGCGGTGGGCGACGCGCTCGGGCACGTTTGGGGGTATGCGGCGGGGCTCGACATGACGCGGCGCGACCTGCAGGCGGTGGCGAAGAAGGCCGGGCGGCCGTGGGACATGGCGAAGGGGTTCGACCTGTCCGCGCCGATCGGGCTGCTGGTGCCGGTGTCGGCGTGCGGGCATCCGCGGGCGGGTCGGATCGAGCTGCGGGTCGGCGGCGCGATGCGGCAGGCGGGCGACCTGGGGGAGATGATCTGGGACGTGGCGGAGACGGTGGCGGCGCTGTCGGCTCTGGTGCGGCTGGAAGCGGGCGACCTGGTGTTCATGGGCACGCCGGCCGGGGTTGGAGCGGTGGAGCGCGGCGACACGCTGGTCGGCACGATCGAGGGCGTGGGCGAGGTCCGCACCACGATTCGCTGACGCGCGGCCCGGAGCTCGGGCGCGGAACTGGCGCGGGCTTCGGGGCGTCGCGGCCGGCAATGGGCCGCGACGCCCCGCGGCGCGCGGGCAGGCTACTCGGCGGCGACGGCGAAGGGCAGGCCGGTCTCGATCGGCAGCGACTCGTCGCGGCTCCACTCGTTCCACGACCCGAAGTAGAGGCGGACGTCGCTGACGCCGGCCTCCTTGAGGGCGACGAGCGAGTTGGAGGCGCGCGCACCCTTGAAGCAGAACAGGTAGACGGTGGTGGCCGGCGTGATGCCGACCGACGCGCACTCGGCGAGGATCTCGTTCCTCGACTTGAACATCGGGCCCGAGGCGGTGGGCTTCATCAGGCGGTACCACTCGATCCAGCGCGAGCCGGGGATGCGGCCCTTGCGGGGGCAGAAGTCGGGGCCGTAGGGCGAGGAGCTCTCGCCGATCCACTCGTCGGCGTCGCGCACGTCGAG
>JBPBQX010000197.1:0-4308 GCA_050955025.1 Janthinobacterium lividum | reverse complement strand
CGCCTCCACCCCGTCCGCGTCCAGCGCCGCCAGCAGCGCCACCCGGCACCGGTCGTGCGAGGCCTCCACGTCGCCCACCCGGCTCCCGGCCAGGCACTCCGCATACCGCGCCTGGTGCCCCGCCGAGATCCCCGGCAGGCCCGCGAAGATCTCGTCCAGCTCCTGGTCCACCCAGCCGGGGGCCACCGGGCCCTCCTCGGTGTTGGAAACCTTCATCTCGACCATCCGCCGCTCCCGGAAAAAGCAAGGTTGAGGCTCTGCCTCAAACTCCGCCAAAGGCTGCGCCCTTGGAACGCACAACTTAAGTCAAGGGATCAAAGGGCCTCGGACCCTTTGCGGGTCCAGGGCAGAGCCCTGGCCTTCCCTACCTTGCCGCCCCCAGCGCCCACGCCAGCACGCCCTTCTGCGCGTGCAGCCGGTTCTCCGCCTCGTCGAACACCACCGAGCGCGGCCCGTCGATCACCTCGGCCGAGACCTCCTCGCCCCGATGCGCCGGCAGGCAGTGCATGAAGATCGCGTCCGCCGCCGCCATCCCCATCAGCCGCTCCGTCACCTGGTAGGGCGCCAGCAGCCCGTGCCGGCTCTCCGCAGGGTCGTCCGACATGCTGACCCAGGTGTCGGCCACCACCGCCCGCGCCCCGCGCACCGCGGCCGCCGCGTCCGCCATGACCTCGACCCGCGCCCCCTGCCCCCGCGCCCAGTCCAGCGCCTCCTCGGGCGGCGCCAGCGAGTCCGGGCACGCCAGGCGCAGCGTGAAGTCGAACCGCGCCGCCGCCTCGATCCACGACCGCGCCACGTTGTTGCCGCAGCCCACCCACGCCACCACCTGCCCCGCGATCGGCCCGCGGTGCTCCTCGAACGTCATCACGTCCGCCATGATCTGACACGGGTGCGAGCGCGCCGTCAGCCCGTTGATCACCGGAACCGTGGCATGCGCCGCCAGCTCCTGCAGCTTGGCCGGGCTGTCCGTGCGCAGCATGATCGCGTCCACGTAGCGCGACATCACCCGCGCCGTGTCGGCGATGCTCTCGCCCCGCCCGAGCTGCATCTGCCCGCCGCTCAGCACGATCACGTCGCCCCCGAGCTGGCGCATCGCCACCTCGAACGACACCCGCGTCCGCGTCGACGGCTTCTCGAAGATCAGCGCCAGCGTCCGCCCGGCCAGCGGCCGCCCCACGCCCGGCAGCCCCGCCACCGCGCCCGAACGCGCCGCCGCCCGCGCCTGCTTCAGCGACACCGCGACATCGAGCATCTGCCGCAGCGTCGCGCCCTCGAAGTCGCTGAGGTCGAGGAAGTGCCGCGGCGGCGGCCCCGCCCCGGCCTCCGCCCGCCGCAACGCCCCGCTCACGAGACCCGGTCCAGCGGCGCGGGCTCCGTGACCCCGCGCCCGACCGCGTCCGCCCCGCCCGCGCGCGGCTCGGCGAATCCCGCGCCCTCGCCGCCCGCCAGCATCGCGCACCGCGCCGCCGCCCGGCGTATCATCGCCACCGCCGCAGCCGCGTCCTCGTCGGTCAGCACCAGCGGCGGCACCAGGCGCAGCACGTTGTCCCCTGCCGCCACCGCGAGCAGCCCCTCGGCCGTGCAGGCCTGCTGCACCTCCGTGTTCGGCACCCGGCACTTGAGCCCGAGCATCAGCCCCGCCCCGCGCACGCCCTCGAACACGTCCGGGCAGTCGCGCACCACCTCGCCCAGCGCGCCCCACAGCCACTCGCCCTTGCGCGCAACCCCGTCCAGGAACCCCGGCGCCAGCACCACGTCGAGCACCGCGTTCCCCGCCGCGCACGCCAGCGGGTTGCCGCCGAACGTCGTCCCGTGGCTCCCCGCCGTGAGATGCCGCGCTACCGCCTCCTTGGCGAGCACGGCCCCCATCGGGAACCCCCCGGCGATGCCCTTCGCGGCGCTGAGCACGTCGGGCTCGATCCCCGCCCACTCGTGCGCGAACAGCTTGCCCGTGCGCCCCATCCCGCACTGCACCTCGTCCAGCGCCAGCAGGATGCCGAACTCGTCGCACGCCGCGCGCAGCTCCTGCAGGAAGCGCAGCGACGCCACGCGGATGCCGCCCTCGCCCTGGATCGGCTCGACCAGCACGCCCGCCGTCTGCGGCCCGATCGCGTTGCGCAGCGCGTTGAGGTTGCCGAACGGCACGTGGTCGAACCCCTCCACCGCCGGCCCGAACCCCGCCAGGTACTTCTCGTTGCCCGTGGCCGACAGCATCGCCAGCGTGCGCCCGTGGAACGCGCCGTCGAAGCAGATCACGCGCACCCGCTCCGGCTGCCCCGTCGCGGCCATCGCGCGGCGCATCATCTTCACCGCGCCCTCGTTGGCCTCGGCGCCGGAGTTGCAGAAGAACACGCTGTCCGCGAACGAAGCTTCCACGAACCGTGCCGCCAGCCGCTCCGCGCCCGGCACCCGGTACAGGTTCGAGACGTGCATCACCCGCCCCGCCTGCTCCGCGATCGCCGCCACCAGCCCGGGATGGCCGTGCCCGAGCGAGCTGGTCGCGATGCCCGAGCCGAAATCGAGGAATCGTCGCCCGTCCGCCGAGAACAGCCACGCGCCCTCCCCCCGCTCGAAGACGAGGTCGGCTCGGTTGTAGGTCGGCATCAGGGCGGAAATCGTCACGATCGCGTCGCCAGTCCACGCAGCACCCCGGCCGTCGCCCCGGCAGCGGGGAAGCCGCGGCCGGTCGCGGGGGCAAGCGGCGATCTTGCGGTGCGGATTCGCGCGAAGTCAACGCGGGCGAGCGCTCCTGGCCCCGCCCCCGCGATCAGGCCGCCAGCGCGCCCTCCGCGGCCACGGCCACCCCGCCCTCGGGGAACGCCGCCTGCACCTGGTCGGCATAGGTCGCGAGCCCGGCCGCATCCAGCCCGCGCAGCAGCCGGGCCACCGCCTCGTCGGCGCCGCCCACGGTCTCCGGCACCGCGCGCTGCGTCACCACCAGCCGCGCCGCGTGGTTGTGCGTCACCAGCACGTCGCCGAGCGCGCGCGTGAACAGCCCCACCAGCGCGTCCGTGTCCTGGTCGGCCGCCGGGTCCGTCATGACGACGCAGTGCGCCTCCTCCGCCCCCGCCACCCCGCCCGCGACGCGCTGGAACCGCACGACAACCTCGCCGACCTTCGGCGCGGCGCCGCCCACGTCGCGCGCCATCGCCACGCAGAAGTCGAGCTTGAGCGCCACGTTGGCCAGCTGGTCGCGGTGCACGCTCTCCGCCAGGCTGACGTCGGCGGACGGCAGCGAGCCGAGCAGCGCGCCCACCATGGCCGCCGCCGAGGTCGCCTCGCGCGCCTCCGCGGCCACCTCGAAGCGCACCCTGGCGAGGTCCACGTGGCTGCGGATGCGCGCCTCGATCAGCGCGACCTCCTCCGGCAGCGCCATGAACCGCATCGCGATCGTCGGCGCCTCGGCCACGGTGAAGCCCATCCGGAAGAAGGCGGGAACGGACAAGCAGGACCTCCTGGCTGGAACCGCGAAACACGCACCGGCATGCGTCCGCCTCCGCATTCCAGCACCGAACCCCTAACAGCGCGTGAACGCCCCCGCCCCGGCCGCACCGCCCCCCGCCTCGCCCCCCGCCTCGCCCCCCTGGCCTCGCCGCCGTGCGCGGTGCCACACTCCCCCCATGCAGCGCCCTCCGCCCGACAGCCCCCCCGGCCGGCGCCCGCCCCGCCGCCCCGCCGGCCCCGCCCCCACCGCCGCGCGCCTGCACGACGCCGCCCTGCTGCACCTGTCGCGCTACGCCGCCACCGAGGCCGGCCTCTTGCGCGTGCTCGCCCGCCGCGTCGACCGCTGGGCCCGCACCGCCGCCGACGAGGGCGCCGACCCCGACGCCACCCGCGCCGCCGCCGCCCGGGCCCGCGCCGACGCCGCCGACGTCGTCGCCCGCCTCGCGCAGTCCGGCATGGTCAACGACGCCGCCTACGCCGCGAGCCGCGCCCGCTCCCTCGGCCGCACCGGCCACTCCCGCCGCGCGATCGGCGCCCACCTCGCCGCCCGCGGCGTGCCCGCCGAGCTGGCACGCGCCGCGATCCCCGACGGCGCCGACACGGAGCTCGCCGCCGCCGTCGCCCACGCCAAGCGCCGCCGCCTGGGCCCCTTCGCCCCCCCCGGCACCGACCCCTCGGACGCCGACGACGACCCCACCCCCGACCTCGACTACGGCGACGCCCCGGCCGCCGACCCCCGCGCCGCCGCCGCCCTGCGCCAGGCCCGCCAGCGCCGCGTCCTGGCCGGCTTCGCCCGCGCCGGCTTCAGCCAGGACGTCGCCGCCCGCGTCCTGCGCCTGGACCGCGACACCGCCGAGCGCCTGC
>JBPBQX010000196.1:0-4377 GCA_050955025.1 Janthinobacterium lividum | reverse complement strand
GGCTGACGCCCGCGTAGGTCACGGCCACGCCCGTGTCGAACATGTCCAGGCCGGAGAAGCGCTGCGCCGCGGTGAGCGTCGCCTGGCCGTTGTACTTGACGTTGCTGGAATGGATGTAGGAGCCGGTCGCGGCCAGGCCGACGGGGCCGAAGGTGCCGCGGTAGCGCAGCAGGACGTCGGTGGTGTTGGTGCGGCGCGAGGTCTCGCCGATCACGTTGGTGGCCGAGGTGCGCGCGCAGCCGACGCCCGCGTCGGCGCCGTAGACCGCGCCGTTGGCCAGCGGGGCCGTGACGGTGGCGCCGGTGCTCGTGGTCAGGCTCGTGGTGTTGGCGGTGTTGGCGGAGCCGCAGTTGCCGTCGTCGATGTTGGAGTTGTTGGTGTTCGGCTCCCACGACGCGCCGAAGTCGAAGCCCATGAACTGGGGCGAGAGGTAGACGATCTTGGAGGTCGAGTAGAAGTTGCCGACGTCGGCGAACGGGTAGTTCAGCTGCGAGTTGCCGGCGAGCTGGTAGTAGATGTCGCCGTTCCAGCCGCCGGCGTCGAAGTTCTCGACGGTGCCGGTCAGGTAGAGCGAGGATGGGCTGTCGGTCGCGCCGAAGCGCAGCGTGCCGAACTTGTTGGCGCCGAGGTAGCCGAAGGCGCGGCGGAGGTACAGCGTGCCCTGGCCGCGGTCGGCCTGGGACGGCGAGCCGTTGACGCCGCCGCCGGCCGCGACCGTGTTGTCCTGCCGGATTTCCAGGGCGGCACCGTACTTCAGGCCGTTCGAGGCGACGCCGTCGAAGCCCGGGTAGAGGCGGGCGTATTCGGCGAACCCGTAGTTGTTCTGCTTGGTGGTGTTGGTCGCGGTCTGGCCGCGGTAGTCCTTGTCGTCGAAGTAGCCGGCGTAGAAGCGGAAGCGGCCGTTGAGGCGCACGCTGATGGTGCCGGGCGCAGGCGTCGCGGACTGGCCGTCGTCCATGCCGGACTGGTCCATGCTCGCCTGGTTGAACACCTGGGCATGCGCCCGGTCCGCGAGTCCCAGGGAGGCACTCAGCAGGGCCGCGCTGGCCAGCAGGAGCTTGCGCATCAGTTTCTCCACGTTTTGCCGGACAGCCGGCGACGAAATCAACGGCGAGCCGATCCCGCGCTCGCGCGACGGCGGGCACGGCCTGCGTGGCAGGCCTGCCGTCCGGATCGGTCCGGTCACGAACTATTGCGATGCAGCGAGCCCGTCCGCAACCGGCGATCCGGCCCGGCATGGCCTTTCAGGGACACTGTGGCAGGGAGGCCACTCCCGGCGCCGTCAGGCCAGGGCGCCGATCGCGCCGAGGCCCGCGCATACCCTCGCATTCCGCAACGTCGGGAGCCGGCGCGCGTCGACGCCGCCGAGCGCGCAGACCGGGATAGGGGATTGAGCGGCAAGGCTTCTCCAGCGCAGGAGGCCGAGCGCGGGGGCGCCGGGGTGGCTCGCGGTGGGCCACACGGGGGACAGGAAGGCCAGCGCCGCGCCGGCCCGCGCCGCGCGCCGCAGGTCGGGCAGGCCATGGGCGGAGCTTGTCACAAATCTGCCACAGCGGGGGCCGGGGAGGCGGCGTCCGTTGCGCAGGTGGACGCCCGCGCCGAGCCGGCCGGCGAGCCGCGCGTCGCCGGCCACGCAGAGCACGAGGCGGCGGGCGCGGCAGAGGCGCGCGAGGTCGGCGCCGAGCCGCGCGCGGCCGGGGGCGGCGTCGTGGCGCAGGATCACGCCGCACAGGCCCGGCGGCAGGCGGGCCACCGCGGCCCGCGGATCGGGCAGGCGGCCGGCGTCGGTGAACAGCCAGAGCACCGGCAGGGCGTGGCCGGGCAGGCGGGCGCGCACGCGGCGCGCCTTGACCGCCCTGGCCCAGGCGAGGAGTCTCGCGTCCATGGATGATCCTTCCGACCTGGCGGCCGCCGCGCCGCGCGTGCCCGACGACGGCTGCGCGGTGGCGCGCGCGCTCGCCACGGTGAGGGGGGCGATCTCGCGCGCGGCGCTCGCGGCCGGGCGGGGCGCGGAGGATGTCACGCTGGTCGCCGTCAGCAAGACGCATCCGGCGGAGCGCGTGGCGCTGGCGATCGCCGCGGGGCAGCGGCGCTTCGGCGAGAACCGCGTGCAGGAGGCGCAGGGCAAGTTCCCGGCGCTGCGCGAGGCGGAGCCCGGGCTGCACCTGCACCTGATCGGCGGGCTGCAGACCAACAAGGCGCGCGAGGCGGTGCGGCTGTTCGACGTGATCGAGGTGCTCGACCGGCCGAGGCTCGCCGACGCGGTCGCGGACGCGGTGCAGCGCGAGGGGCGCCAGCCGCGGCTGCTGGTGCAGGTCAACGTGGGCGACGAGGCGCAGAAGTCGGGCGTGTCGCGGGCCGAGGCGGATGCCTTCGTGGAGTCGTGCCGGGCGCGGTTCGGGGACGCGCTGGCCGGGCTGATGTGCGTGCCGCCGGCGGGCGAGGACCCCGCGCCGCATTTCGCGTGGCTCGCGGGGCGGGCGGCGGCGCACGGGCTGGGCGTGCTGTCGATGGGGATGTCGGGGGACTACGCGGCGGCGGTGGCGTGCGGGGCGACGCACGTGCGCGTCGGCTCGGCCATCTTCGGGAGCCGCTGAGCCGGGTCGCGCGGGCGGGCTTGCGGGCGCGCGCGCAGTCCCCTACCTCATGGCGCGCACCGTTCAGCGCGGCACAACCGTGCCGTGGTCCGGCATGGGGCACCCCGCCATCCTGCAGTTCCTCCCGATACCGGCCCGCCGGGGCTTCCCGGCGTGAGCGACCTGTCCGACCAGGCGTCGTCCCTGCCGCATGGCGCGCGGCGTCCGCTGGGGGCGGGCGCGATGCTCGGCGTGCTCGGCATCGTGTACGGCGACATCGGCACCAGCCCCCTCTACGCGCTGAAGGCGACGCTGGCGCTGTTCGGCGGGCAGCCGATCTCGGACTGGGAGGTGCTGGGCTGCCTGTCGCTGATCTTCTGGTCGCTGATCCTGATCGTGACCGTGAAATACGTGCTGCTCGTGATGCGCGCGGACAACCGCGGCGAGGGCGGCATCCTGGCGCTGATGGCGCTGGCGCAGCGCGTGGCCGGCGGCGAGAAGGTGCGCGCGGCGCTGGGGCTGATCGGCATCGGCGGCGCCTGCCTGTTCTTCGGCGACGGGGTGATCACGCCGGCGATCTCGGTGCTCTCGGCGGTGGAGGGGTCGGAGATCGCGATCCCCAGCGCGGCCGGGCTGGTGCTGCCGATCTCGATCGTGGTGATCCTGGTGCTGTTCGCGCTGCAGTCGCGCGGCACGGCCACCATCGGGCGGGTGTTCGGGCCGGTGATGCTGCTGTGGTTCCTGGTGCTGGGCGTGCTGGGCGGGCTGGAGGTGGTGCGCCATCCGTTCGTGCTGGAGGCGCTCGTGCCCACGCACGGCTTCCTGTTCATCTGGCACCACGGCTGGCTGGCCTTCGTGGCGCTGGGCGCGGTGGTGCTCTCGGTCACAGGGGCGGAGGCGCTCTACGCGGACATGGGGCATTTCGGGTCCTCGCCGATCCGCTTCGACTGGCTGGTGCTGGTGCTGCCGTGCCTGGTGCTGAACTATTTCGGGCAGGGCGCGCTGGTGATCGCCAACCCCGCCGCGGTGGCCAACCCGTTCTTCCTGCTGGGGCCGGACTGGCTGCGCCTGCCGCTGGTGATCCTGGCCACCGTGGCCACCGTGATCGCCAGCCAGGCGCTGATCTCGGGCGCCTTCTCCATCGCGCGGCAGTGCATGCAGCTCGGCTTCCTGCCGCGCATGACCGTGACGCACACCTCGAACACCGAGGAAGGGCAGATCTTCCTGCCGCAGGTGAACACGGCGCTGCTGATCGGCGTGCTGTTCCTGGTGGTGTCGTTCCGCTCCTCGGACGCGCTGGCGTCGGCGTACGGGATCGCGGTGACGGGGACGTTCCTGTGCACCTGCGTGCTCGCAGCCGTGGTGTTCCGGCGGCAGTTCGGCTGGTCGCGCGCGGCGGCGTTCGGGGTGTGGGGCGGGTTCTTCCTGATCGACGGCGTGTTCTTCCTCGCCAACGTGCTCAAGGTGCTGCAGGGCGGCTGGGTGCCGCTGGCGCTCGGGCTCGGGCTGATGGCGGCGATGACGTCGTGGAAGCAGGGGCGCGGCCTGATCCTGGCGCGCTGGAAGCAGGACAGCCTGCCGCTCGCCTCGTTCCTCGCGCGCCTGCCGCAGTCGCGCACCATCCGCGTGCCCGGGCTGGCCGTGTTCCTGACGGGCAACCCGGACTACGTGCCCGGCGCGCTGCTGCACAACCTCAAGCACAACAAGGTGCTGCACGAGCGGGTGCTGTTCGTCACGGTGCAGACGCTGGACGTGCCCGAGGCCGAGCCGGAGCGGCGCGCGGAGGTCAGCGAGCTGGCGC
>JBPBQX010000195.1:0-4406 GCA_050955025.1 Janthinobacterium lividum | reverse complement strand
CGAGCCGTCGCACACCACGAAGCGGCTGTGGTCGGCGGCGGACAGCGTGGCGACGATCTCCTCGCGCGTGTCGCCGCGGTCGATCCAGGCGAGGTCGGTGCGCGGCGTCATCAGCGCGCGCACCGGCTTGTCGGCCAGGCGCAGCACGCGGCCGATCATCGCGTGCTCCTCGGACTCCAGCACGCCGGTCGACGCACCCTCCGCCAGGATCGCCTTCAGCTCCTCCTCCGTCACCGTCTCGCGCGCGGCGAGCTTGGAGCCGAAGGCGGCGAGCACCAGGTCCGAGGAGCGGCTCAGCACCCACACCACCGGCGCGCTCGCCTTCGCGATGAAGGCCAGGGGGCGCGCGAGCATCGAGGCGACGCGCTCGGGCTGGCGGAGCGCGATCTGCTTGGGCACCAGCTCGCCGACCACGAGGGTCAGGTAGGTGATCAGCACCACCACCAGGAACAGCGACAGCTCGTCGGCGACCGGGCGCAGCAGCGCGATGCGCGCGAGCCAGGGCTGGAGCTGCGCCGCGAGCCGCGCGCCGCCGAACACGCCGGCCAGGATGCTGACCAGCGTGATGCCGACCTGCACGGTGGGCAGGAACCGTTGCGGGTCGTCGGAGAGCGCGAGCGCGGTGCCGGCGCCGGCCACGCCCTTGCCTTCGAGCACCTGCAGCCGGGCGCGGCGCACCGAGACCAGCGACATCTCGCCCATGGCGAACACGCCGTTGAGCAGCATCAGCAGCAGGATGACGACGATCTCGACCGCGATTTCCATGGGCGGGAGACTACGCCCTTCGACGGGCGGCGCCCAACCCTGCGGCGCGGGCGAAGCAAGGCCGGGCTCTGCCCGGACCCGCGAAGGGTCCGAGGACCCTTCGATCCCTTGACCTAGAGGGCGCGTTCCAAGGGCGCAGCCTTTGGCGGAGCTCGAGGCGGCGCCTCGACCTTTGCCGCCGTGCCGGGCGAACGATGCGACGTGCCGTGCGCTATCCCGGCGCACCGGATTTCCGCCAGGACAGGACCCCTCGCATGAACGCACGCCTTCCCTCGCTCGCGCTGCTGCTCGGGGCCGGCGGTTTGGTGCCGTTCCTGGCCTGCGGGCTGGGCAGCGTCACGGCGGGCGGCGCGGTGCCGGCCGACCGTGCGCTCCTGGCGCTGATCGAGTACGCGGCAATCATCCTGAGCTTCCTTGGCGCCGTGCACTGGGGGATGGCGCTGGTCGGGCCGGGGGCGGCGGAGCGCGGTTCGTGGCAGGGCGGGGCGGACAACCTGCGCCTCGCGCTGGGCGTGCTGCCGGCGCTGATCGGCTGGGCGGCGCTGCTCGTGTCGGTGGCGGCGGCGCCGGCGATCGCCCTGGCGCTGCTGATCGCGGGGTTCGTGGCGACGACCGTGGTGGAGGCGCGGGCCGCCGGGGACGGGCTGGTGCCCGCCGGCTACATGCGGATGCGCTGGGGGCTGACCCTGGTGGTCGTGCTGGTGCTGGCGCTGGTCCTGCTGTCGAGGGTGTCGGGGGTCGTCATCCGGCTGTGAACGCACTTGTCCCATCGGGCGAGATGGTTCATGTGTTGTTAGACATTGCCCGGGGAATGTGCACGATGACCGCGATAATCATACCTTTCCCGGCTCCGGGGCCGGTTCGCGCGGGCAATGCTGCGGTGGCGACCGGGACCATGCCCGGCCTGGAGGCGCAGCTGCCGCCGCTGCTGTCGCCGTCCGACGCGGCGCGGGACACGGCGTCCAGATTTCCCGCGGTGCCCCGCTGGCCCGAGCGGTCGTCGCGGGAGGGTGCTCCCGGAACCGCATCCACGCCGGCACGCGGCGCGCCCTACCTGGGGCCATGCCGGCGTGTCAGGGGCCAGCGCACGACGGCCGCCACGCTCGCGGCGACCGCCGCGCCAGGGCCGTCTCCGGCAGCGGGGGAACCGGATCGGCTGGCGCAGGCGCTGGAGGGGCTGCGCACGGCGCTCGCCCAGCAGGCCAGGACCGTTGCGGCCTGGCGCGTGTCGCTCGCCGCGCTGGAGGGCGCGGTCGGTTCGCTGCGGCTCGGGCTGACGCGGCAGGCGGGCTCGATGCAGGAACTCGAGGCGCAGGTCTCGCGGCTCGGGGCGCCGGCGAGCCTGCAGACGCCACCCGGGCCTCGGTAGGCAGGCACGGGTCCCGGCGCGGGGCTACCCGGTGGCCCAGGCCAGGTGGTTGAGCGGGCCGTGGCCCGAGCCCAGGCCGGGCGCCGTTTCGATCGCGGCGCGCACGTAGGCACGCGCCCGTGCGACGGCATCGGCGAGGTCTATGCCCTGTGCCAGGCCCGCGGCGATGGCGCTTGCCAGGGTGCAGCCGGTGCCGTGGGTGTGGCGCGTGGGCACGCGGGACTGCTCGAACGCGGTCGTGCCGTCGGGTGTCGCCAGGAGGTCGGTCAGGATCCCGCCCGGCAGGTGCCCGCCCTTCAGCAGCACCGCCGCGGCGCCCATGCGCAGCAGGCGCTCGGCGGCGCGGTGCATGGCCGCCACGTCGGCGACCGGCGCGCCGGTCAGCGCCTCCGCCTCCGGAAGGTTCGGCGTCACCACCGCCGCTCTCGGCAGGAGCTCCCGCACCAGCGCGGCCACGGAGGCGGGGTCCAGCAGCGACTGCCCGCCCTTGGCGACCATCACCGGGTCGAGCACCAGCGGAACGCCGGGCACGGTGCGCAGGACCTCCGCGACGGCCTCGATGACGGACTGGTCGGCGAGCATCCCGGTCTTGATCGCGTCGGCGCCGAGGTCGTCGAGCACGCTGCGCATCTGGAGCGCCACGAAGGCGGCGGGGACGCCCAGCACGCCCTGCACGCCTTGAGTGTTCTGCGCGGTCAGCGCGGTCAGGGCGGTGGCAGCGTAGGCGCCCATGGCCGAGACCGCCTTGATGTCGGCCTGCACCCCGGCGCCGCCGCCGGAGTCCGAGCCGGCGACCACCAGCACGCGCCCTCGCAGCCTCACTGACGAGTCTCCCTGTGCGCCGGTCCAGGGGCGAGGCTGGCCAAAGTTTCTGACAGCCCGCTTGGGCTGTTGGAAAGGCCAGACGAGGCGGCTCGCCTCTGGCGGGTCCGGGCAGAGCCCGGGCTTGCTATGCCGCCACCCGCGCGATGGCGTCGCACAGGGCGCCGACGACGCGCCCGACCATGCGCTCGTCCTCGCCCTCGGCCATGACGCGGATCACCTTCTCCGTGCCCGAGGGCCGCAGCAGCAGGCGCCCGCTCGACGCGAGCTCGGCCTCGGCCTCGGCCGCGGCGGCGATGACCGCGGGGTGGCCGAGCGGCGTGGGGCCGGTGAAGCGGACGCTGCGCAGCACCTGGGGCAGCGGGGTGAACAGGCGGCAGGCGCGGGACGCCGGGCGTTCCTGCTCCACGAGGACGGAAAGGACCTGGAGGGCCGCGACCAAGCCGTCGCCGGTGGTGGTGAAGTCGGAGAGGATCATGTGGCCGGACTGCTCGCCGCCGACGTTGATGCCGGTGGCGCGCATCTGCTCGGCGACGTAGCGGTCGCCGACCTTGGTGCGGTGCAAGGCGAGGCCGCGGCCCTCGAGGAAGCGCTCCAGGGCCAGGTTGGACATCAGGGTGGCAACCACGCCGCCGCCGCGCAGCCGGCCGTCGCGCGCCCAGCTGTCTGCGATCACGGCGAGGATCTGGTCGCCGTCGACGAGCTGGCCCTTCTCGTCGGCCATCAGCATGCGGTCGGCGTCCCCGTCGAGCGCGATGCCGAGGTCGGCACCGTGCTCAAGCACCTGCGCGCACAGGTGGCGCGGCACGGTGGAGCCGCAGTTCTGGTTGATGTTGAAGCCGTCCGGGGCGACGCCCACCGGGATCACGGTGGCGCCCAGCTCCCACAGCACCGTGGGCGCGACCTTGTAGGCGGCGCCGTGGGCGCAGTCGACGACGATGCGCATGCCTTCCAGGGTGCGGCCGCGCGGGAAGCTCTGCTTGACGTTCTCGATGTAGCGGCCGGCGGAGTCGTTGAGGCGCGTGGCCCTGCCCAGGGCGCGGGGGGACGCGAGGCGGCCGGACAGGTCGGAGGCCATCAGGGCCTCGATCTCGGTCTCGCGGGTGTCGGACAGCTTGAAGCCGTCGGGGCCGAACAGCTTGATGCCGTTGTCCTCGAACGGGTTGTGGGAGGCCGAGATCATCACGCCGAGGTCGGCGCGCATGGAGCGGGTCAGCATCGCGATCGCGGGCGTGGGCAGCGGGCCCACGAGGGTCACGTCCATGCCGGCGCCGGTGAAGCCGGCCACCAGGGCGGGCTCGATCATGTAGCCGGACAGGCGGGTGTCCTTGCCGATGATCACGCGGTGGCGGTGCGCGCCGCGCATGAACATCAGGCCGGCGGCCTGGCCGAGGCGCAGCGCGGTCTCGGCGGTCATCGGGTCGACGTTGGCGGTGCCGCGGATGCCGTC
>JBPBQX010000194.1:0-4529 GCA_050955025.1 Janthinobacterium lividum | reverse complement strand
GTGCGCGTGATCGTTCGAGCGACACTGACGTTATGTTATACAGTTACATTACGTTATTACATAACGTTCTTGAGCCCTGGGAGATCAGGCGTGACCGTCTGTCTCAGAGGCCCCAGAAGCGGGCGATCTCCTCGGTGGCCTGCACGCCCACGGGGAGCACCCAGTTCTGCTCGCGGCCGCCGCGCGCGGGGTAGCCGTGGCCCATGCGGGCCAGGCTCCAGTGCTCGACGGCCGCCGCGCCGGCCGC
The DNA here is from genome assembly GCA_050955025.1 of Janthinobacterium lividum. Lineage (GTDB taxonomy): Bacteria > Pseudomonadota > Alphaproteobacteria > Acetobacterales > Acetobacteraceae > CAXSEF01. Next base: position 4,282 of record JBPBQX010000194.1, on the reverse strand, counting down.
GTCGCGCCAGACGCGGCGGCGCAGGCCGGTGTCCGGCGAGCTTTCCTCGTCGGGGGCCGCGTGCAGGCCGTGCAGGGCGGCGAACTGCGTGGCGAGCGCGTCGGCGTTGGCGGGGGCCACGGTGTGGTCGGCGCCGCCGTGCCACACCGACAGGCGGGGCCAGGCGGCGATGCGGGGCGGGCCGCAGGCGCGCGCGGCGGCGGCCCACTCGGGCGGGGCGCGCTGCGGGCCGGCCTGCATCATGCGCAGCATCGCCTGGCCGCTGCCCTCGGCGCAGCCCACCGGCAGGCCGGCGACGACGGCGCCGGCGGCGAACCGGTCGGGGTAGGCGGCGAGCAGGCAGGCGGCCATGGCGCCACCTGCCGACAGCCCGGCCACGAACACGCGGGCCGGGTCGCAGCCCAGCGTCGCGACGGCGTGGTCGGCCATGGCGCGCACGGAGGCGGCCTCGCCGGCGTCGCGGCGGGTGTGGCGCGCCATGAACCAGTTGAAGCAGCGGCCGTGGTTGTTGGCGCTCGCCTGCTCGGGGAGCAGCAGCACGAAGCCGCGGGCGTCGGACAGCGCGACCCAGCCGGACTGCTCGGCAAAGGCGGGGGCGTCCTGGCCGCAGCCGTGCAGCAGCAGCACCAGCGGCGGGTGCGGCACGCGCAGCGCCGGCGCGCGCCACAGCATCCGGAGCTGGCCCGGGTTGTCGCCGAACCGCTCGACGCGGTGCCAGCCCGGCGCGGGCCAGGCGCGCGGCGGGGCGGCGTCAGGGACGGCCGGCGCGGCAGCGGGCAGCGGGGGCGCGGAGGGGTTCGGGCGTGCGTCGGCGGAGGGCGGCGGGGCAGGGGGCGGGAGGTCGGGCGCGCGGGGCTTCGGCTCGGCGAGGAGCGGGAGGGGCAGGGTCGCGGCGACCTCGTGGGCCAGCGAGGCGGCGAGGCGGGCGGCGCGGCGCAGCATCCGGCCGATCCGGAGCTGGCCGCGCCGTGTCGGTGGCCTCAAGCGGCGGCGTCCAGCACCGTGCGGACGTGCTCGCCGAGCGCCAGCGACGCGGTCAGGCCGGGGCTCTCGATGCCGAACAGGTTGACCAGGCCGGGGACGCCGTGCTCGGCGGGGCCGTCCACGGCGAAGTCCTGCGCGGGCGCGCCCTTCGGCACGGTCTTGGGGCGGATGCCGCTGTAGGCGGGCGACAGGCTGCCGTCGCGCAGGCCGGGCCAGTAGCGGCGCACCGCGTCGTAGAACACGTCGGCGCGTCGGGGGTCGACGGTGTAGTCGATGCCGTCGATCCACTCGACATCGGGGCCGAAGCGCGCCTGGCCGCCCAGGTCGATGGTCAGGTGCACGCCCAGGCCGCCGGGGACCGGGACGGGGTAGATCAGCCGGTCGAAGGGGGCGCGGCCGGCCAGCGTGAAGTAGTTGCCCTTGGCGTAGTATTCGCCCGGGATCGCCTCGCCGCGGAGGCCGCCGAAGCGGCGCGCCAGCGTGGGGGCGTGCAGGCCGGCGGCGTTGACCACGGTGCGCGCGAGCAGGTGCAGCGGCTCCGGGCCGCCGACGTGGAGCGCGATGCCGTCGGGCGTGACCTCGGCCGACTCGACGCGCGAGCGCAGGGCGACCATGCCGCCGGCGTCCTCCAGCTCGCCCTGCAGGGCCAGCATGTAGGCGTGGCTGTCGATGATGCCGGTCGAGCCGGACATCAGGGCGGCGACGCACGACAGGTTGGGCTCCAGGGCGAGGGCTTCGCCAGCGTCGAGCTGTCGCATGCCGGGCACGCCGTTGGCCTCCGCGCGGGCCTGGATCTGGGCGAGCCGGCCGGCCTCCTCGTCGTCGGTGGCGACGATGAGCTTGCCGCAGCGGCGGTGGGGGACGCCGCGCTCCGCGCAGTAGGCGTAGAGCATGGCGTTGCCGGCGACGCAGAGGCGGGCCATCAGGCTGTCGGCGCGGTAGTAGATGCCGGCGTGGATGACCTCGCTGTTGCGCGAGGAGGTGTGGGTGCCGATCGCGTCCTCGGCCTCGAGCACGAGGACCTCGCGGCCCGCGCGGGCCAGGCTGCGGGCGGCTGCGAGCCCGACCACGCCCGCACCCACCACCACGCAATCGACGCTGTCCATGAGTCCTGTCCCGATCTTTCCTGGCGGATGGGGTGTCCGCCAAACTGGCATTCCGGGGCGTTCCCGACTGTTCCAAAAGCCCCAACGAATCAGGGATTTTTTACCAGCTTGCGTCCCGCAGCGTTTCCGCTTGTGTCCCGCTAACCCAACCCTATTTTGGGAACAGTCTTGGGAACACGATCATGTCGGGAAAACTTACCGCAGTGGGCGTGAAGGGGCAATTAAAGCCCGGACGCCACACCGACGGCGGCGGCCTGCACCTCTACGTCAAGGACACCGACCGCCGGACGTGGGTGCTCAGGTTCATGCGGGCTGGAAAGAGCCGCGACATGGGGCTGGGCGCCTTCCCGGAGGTGTCCCTGGCCGAAGCGCGGGAGAAGGCTGCCACGGCACGCAAGCTGATCCGTGCCGGCGGCGACCCCCTGGAAAGCCGGCAGACCATCGAGGCCGCCATAGCCGCTGCCGTCTCGCACACTTTTCGGGCTGCCGCCGAGGAGCTGATGGCGGACAAGGGCAAGGGCTGGCGCAATCCGAAGCACCGCGCGCAGTGGGCCTCGACGCTGGAGAACTACGCCTTCCCGGTGTTCGGGGACTGGCCGGTGCAGCAGGTCGACAGCGAGGCCGTCATGCGGGTTCTGCGCCCCCTCTGGGATCGGGCGCCGGAGACGGGATCGCGCCTGCGGGGCCGCATCGAGGCGGTCCTGGACGCTGCGGCTGCCCGTGGCTGGCGCACCGGCGAGAACCCTGCCCGGTGGAAGGGCCACCTGGCGTCACGCCTGCCTTCCCCGCGCAAGGTCAAAGCCATTGGACACCACCCCGCTCTGCCGTGGAACGCCGTAGGCGGCTTCCTGGCCGAGCTGCGCCAGCGCGAGGGTGTGGCAGCGCGGGCCGTCGAGATGGCGATCCTGACGGCTTGCCGCTCCGGCGAGGTGCGTGGCATGCGCTGGAGCGAGGTGGACCTGGACGCGGCGGTGTGGACGGTGCCGGGCAAGCGGATGAAGGCCGGCAAGCTGCACCGCGTGCCCCTATCGGCCGCCGCGGTGGTGATGCTGCGCCAGATGCGTGCCGGGCAGCCTGGTGCAGCTGCGCTGGTGTTCCCCGGCGCGAAGGTTGGCACGGCGCTGTCCGACATGAGCCTCACAGCCGTGCTGCGCCGGATGAACACCGTCGCCGATGGCCAGACACCACCATGGCGCGACGGTGCCACGGGCGAACCGATCACGGTCCACGGCTTCCGGTCCACGTTCCGGGTCTGGGCCGGCGAGCGAACCCCCTACCCGCGCGAGGTGGTCGAGGCGGCACTGGCGCACACGCTGAAGGACAAGGTGGAGGCGGCCTACCAGCGATCGGACCTGATGGAGCGGCGCCGGCCGCTGATGGAGGAGTGGGCGACGTTCTGCACCGTGGCCGATCGCAGCGGCGCGGTCGTGCCCATCAGAGTCTAGAACCAGAAACCTATAGCAAGCTCCAAAGCATAGGGACCATAGGGGTCATAGGGTCTAGCACATGCAATATCAATGGGTTGGGTGGCTAGAGACACCCCCTATGCACCCCCTATGCCTCGCCGGCACCCCCTATGCTCATCGCTGGTTCTGCTAGGTGTCGTCCGGGCTCATGCTCTGGATCAACTCGAGGAGGCGCTTTCGCACCTCGGGGTTATCGATGCGGTAGTACGCAAGGATCAGCTTTCTCGATTCGATCGAATATAGATCGTCGGTGATGGCGGCGATCGAAAGGTGGTCCGAACGATATGCGCCAGCCTGAGTGCCGATACTCACTTTCACGTCGTCAAGGTCATCCATAATGTCGCTGAAAAAGAAGCTGATCGGCGTCTTTAAAGCCTTGGATATGTCGTACAGCCGAGATGCTGATACACGGTTCATCCCGCTCTCGTATTTCTGCACCTGCTGAAAGCTGACACCAAGCACATCGGCCAGCGCCGTCTGTGTCATGCCGAGTATGGCTCGACGCAGGTGTATTCTGCCCCCGACGTGCACATCGACCTTTGTTCTATTTAGACTGCCAGAACCTTGTGCCTCCTCGTCTTTGTCGTCCTTCGTGTCTTGCATTTCTACCTCTGGTGGCGGGGTACTCTCGGGCCCAACCCTATGGCAACGGCGTAACAAAAAAAAGACATTTCGAGGTTGCAAGTAGCGGTGGGTTTTCCTGCGTAACGCGGAGCTCGACGCCCT
>JBPBQX010000193.1:0-5014 GCA_050955025.1 Janthinobacterium lividum | reverse complement strand
GGCGCCACGCTCGGCGACATCGGCCAGGCCATCCAGTCCTACGTCGAGGCGCACCGCTTCAGCGTCGTGCGCGACTTCTGCGGCCACGGCATCGGCCAGCGCTTCCACGAGGCGCCCAACATCCTGCACTTCGGCCGCGCCGGCGAAGGCCCCGCGCTCCGGCCCGGGATGTTCTTCACCATCGAGCCCATGGTCAACGCCGGGCGCCCGGAGGTGAAGGTGCTCGACGACGGCTGGACAGCGGTCACGCGCGACCGCTCGCTGTCGGCGCAGTTCGAGCACATGGTCGGCGTCACAGAGGACGGCTGCGAGGTGTTCACCTTCTCGCCGGCAGGGCTGCACCAGCCGGTGTTCGAGTAGGCAGGGAAGCAAGCGCCTTCTTTTTCTGAAGAAAAAGAAGCAAAAAGACTTTCCCCGTAAGGTCCATGCCAGGGAGTGTTGGCATGGATGCTTATGGGAGAAAGTTCTTTGGTTCTTTCTTTCAAGAAAGAACTCGCTTGCTTGCTTCCTGCGTGCCTCCCCAGAGGCGCAGCGTGGCCCGGGCGGCCTCGACCTCGGGGCCCGCCAGCGCCATCGGCGCGCACGGTTCGGCGGGGGCGTGGCCCGGCGCGAAGTCGGGGTGCAGGCTCGTGACCGCGCCGTTGGCGAAGCCGTCGCGGTTGCCGGTGTCGAGGTAGCTTTCCGCGGGCAGGCCCTCGGCCAGGATCACGCCGTGGCGGTCGAGCTCCACGTGGAAGTAGGTGACGCGCTCCGGGGACTCCTGCGCCACGGCGGCGCCGTCGAGCAGCACGCGCACCGGCACCAGCGCGCCGCCGAGCAGCAGCGCGTGCTCCGGGCTGAGCAGCAGGTCGCGGCGCGGCAGGCCGGGGCCGAACGCGCCGGCGCGGACCCGCACCGGCCGGGCCGTCTCGGGGCGCGGGTGGCGGCGCAGGTCGACGCGGCGGTGCCCGACCCAGCGCACCGGCGCGCTGCCGCCTGTGGCCAGGAGCACGCGGTCGCCGGGGGCCAGGTCCTCGACGGCGGCGGTGCCGCCCGGGGTGTCGATGCGGGTGCCGCGGGCGAAGCAGGGGGCCTCGAACAGGGTCAGGCTGCCGTCGGCGGCGACGCCGAGCTGCAGGTCGTGGGCGCCGGTGATGTTGAGCTGCTCGAGGTCGCCGCTGCCGCCGTTGGCGATGAACACGTTCTCCGGATGGGCGGGGTCCTGCTGCACCTCGTAGGTGCCGCTGCCGTAGCTGGTGGTGCCGTAGAGGCTGCGGAAGTCGATCACGTCGCCAGGGGCGAAGCCGTCGATCCTGCTGAACGCGCCCGGGCCGTTGCCGGGGGCCGCGTCGAGCACCAGGGTCGCGGGGCCCGCGAAGGCGACGTCGCCGCTGCCGAGCGGCCCGCGCAGGGCCAGCTCCAGCGTGCCGCCGGTCAGCGTCGTGCCGCCGGAGTAGGTCTCGCCCAGCGTCAGGGTGCTGGAGGACGAGGCGGCGGACAGCACGACACGGCCGGGGCCCTCGACCAGCAGGCTGCCGGCGCCGGCCAGCGGGTCGCCGGCGGCGGACAGGCCGGTCTGGCCCAGCGATCCGGTCTGGTCGGTGATGGCGTCGCCGATCGCGAGCGTCTGGCCGGCCGACGGGGCCAGCGCGATCTGCTGGCTGCCCTGCAGGAAGAGGCCCGCGCCCAGGCCCGGGCCCTGCTGGTCGACGAAGTCGCGGCCGTCCAGTGCCGTGCCGCCGCCGATCGTGCCCGAGGCCAGGGTCAGGCCGCCGCCCTGCTGGACGAAGATCGCGCCGCCGGCGCCGAGGCCGACGCCCCCCGAGTCGACGTCGACCCGGGCGTTGGAGTAGGAGGCGCCGCCGCCGAAGCCGGGCGCGCCGCCATAGCCGCTGCCGCCGCCGAAGCCGCCGTTGCCGCCGATGCCGCCGCCACCGCCGAAGCCGCCGTTGCCGTTCTCCGCGCCGCCGCCGCCGAAGCCGCCGGACGCGCCGGGGTGGGAGAAGCCGGCGACCGCGGTGCCGCCGCCCACGCCGCCACCGCCGCCGGTGTCGACGTAGTCGCCGGTGCCGCCGCCGCCACCGCCGCCGTTGGCGCCGCCCGCGTCGCCGGCCGTGTCGCTGCCGCCCGGCGCCGCGCCGATCACGATGCCGGGGCCGCCGGTGTCGCCCGCGGCCAGCAGGCCGACGCCGCCGCCGCCGCGACTGCCGGCCGCGCCGCCCAGGCCGCCGCCGCCGCCCTCGTAGGGGAGCCCGCCCAGCTCAGACCCGCCCACCGCGCCGTCGCCCGAGAAGGTCACGCCGTCGAGCGACACCGACGCGCCGGACGCCACGAACAGCCCGCCGCCCAGCCCCGCGCCCGCGCCGCCGCCGCCATATCCGAGGCCGCCGGTCGCGCGCGCGTTGTCGATCGCCAGGTTGCTGACCGTGACGCCGCCGGCGTAGGCGAACAGGCCGCGGTGCACGTCGCCGCCGTCGAGCGTGTGGCCGTTGCCCTGGATCGCCAGCGTGGCGCCAGGGGCCAGGTTGATCGCGTCGAGGTCGGTCGAGAGCGTGATGCTGCCGCTCAGCGCGATGGTGTAGGCGGTGGACGGCGCGGACGAGGCGCCGGACACGTCGATCTGCGCCAGGGCGGCGTTCAGGTCGGCCTCGGAGCCCACCGTGAAGCTGGTCGGCATCGCACGTTCCCCTGGGAAGTTTCTTGAGCGGAACGTATGCGTCGGCGGGCGGCGGCGTCAAGCGAGGCGTTGTCACGGGCAAGGGAGCAGGCGAAGGAAGGAAGGAAGCGTCTTCTTTTTCTGAAGAAAAAGAAGCAAAAAGACTTTGCCTATGGGAGTCGTGGCAGGGGTCGCCGGCCCGGTTCTTGTTGGCAGGCCTGCTTGGCTTCTTTGTTTTGGAAGGGTGCCCTAGATCTGGCCGTCGAGGCCCATCTGGTGGAACTCGTGGACGATGCGGTCCTGGTTCTCCAGCAGCCAGTCGATCGACGGCTCCTGGCGCATCGCCTTGCCGATGGCGGCCGCGGTCGCCTTGCGGTGGCTGTCGAACAGGGCCCTGTGGTCGAGCGTGTCGGTTTCGGCCACCGCGGGGTCGAGCCAGATCGAGCAGATGATGCCCAGCTCGTTGGCCTGCTCCTTCGGGATGTGGCCGGCGCGCACCGCGTCGAGCACGCCGTTGGCGACCGCGGCCTGCACGGTGCCCATCAGGATGTTGGTGTAGCGCGAGCTCTTCACCGTAACCTTGCTCACGCACAGCGTCACCGGCCTGACCTGCACGTCGCAGTTCAGGATCGCGAACACCTTGGAGTGGCCGGCGGACTGGTCGCCGAGCAGGGTCGCGATGGCGGTGCCGACCGGGCCGTCGAGCGCGCCGATGACGATCTCGGGCTCGGCCTCGGTGCCGGGGGGGCCGTCGGCGCACAGCGCCTCGCCGGTGCGCAGGATGATGCGGTCGCTCATGCGTCGTGCTCCAGGGCGCGGGCCGCCCGGGGCCCGGCTATCTGCGGTGCGGGAGCCCGATCCAGCGTCGCTCGACATACAGCCCGGCCACCACCACGGCGGCGAACGCGCCGCCCGATACCAGGAGCCCGTAGAGCAGTTCGGCCATGCCTCAGTCCTCGCTGGAGGGGCTGATCGACATATACCCCATAATGCGCAGCGCAAGAAGCTCGATCAGGGCCGCCGCCGCGCCGCCGCCGATCCGGGTCCAGAATCCGGGGTGCAGCGCCGGGTTGAAGATCGGCGCCACGATCGCGGCCGCCAGAACGCCGATCGCGATGAGCTGGCACCCGCCGGCCAGCAGCTTGCAGCGCTCCACCCGCACGACGGGGTCGTCCGACGCGCCGATGATCAGCCGGATCACCATCGCGGCGGGGCGGCCGGCAAGGAAGGCCGGGCTCTGCCCGGACCCGCAAAGGGTCCGAGGACCCTTTGATCCCTTGACTTAAATGGTGCGTTCCAAGGGCGCAGCCTTTGGCGGAGTTTGAGGCAGCGCCTCAACCTTGCTTGCCCCACGCCGCCAGCAGCCAGTCGCCGACCTCACCCCAGCCGTTCCAGATCATCTCCAGCGCCACGTAGAGCACGATGGCGAGGCCGACCCAGGCGATCCAGCGCACGCGGTCCAGCAGCTTGAGCAGCAGGCCCGCCGCCAGACCGGTGAGGGCGACGGAGACCGCGAGGCCGACGACGAGCACCCAGGCGACGTTGTGGGCGGCGCCGGCGACGGCGAGGACGTTGTCCAGGCTCATCGACAGGTCGGCGACGACGATCTGCGCCATGGCGCGCCAGACGCTGCCGGGGCCGGAGGCGGCCGCCTCGCCGTGGCGGGGGCCGCGCAGCTCGCGCAGCATGCGCCAGCAGACCCAGAGGAGCAGGAGCCCGCCGGCGAAGGTCAGGCCGATGATGGCGAGCAGCTGCAGCGTCACGAGGGCGAGGCCGATGCGCAGCACGGTGGCGACGGCGATGCCGGCCATCATGGCGCGCGCGCGGCTTCCGGGGGGCAGGCGGCTGACGGCGAGGCCGATCACCACGGCGTTGTCGCCGGCGAGGGTGACGTCGATCAGGAGCACCTGCGCCAGCGCCGCGAGTTGGCCTAGAAGATCGTGCAGCGCCCTGTCCCCCGGGCCACGCGCCCACACACACGCAACGTCCGGGCCACGGCCCGAACGCCGTCACGGAGAATTTTCCGCATGGTCCCACGCTATACCCGCCCCGCCATGGCCGCGATCTGGGCGCCGCTGAACCGCTACCGGATCTGGTTCGAGATCGAGGCGCTGGCCGCCGAGGCCATGGCGCGCACCGGGGAGGTGCCGGAGGAGGCCGCGCGCACCATCCGCGCGCGGGGCGACGCGCGCATGGCGGCGATGACGGAGGCCGACATCGAGCGCATCGACGCGATCGAGCGCGAGGTGCGCCACGACGTGATCGCGTTCCTGACCTGGCTCGCGGAGGGGATCGGGCCGGACAGCCGCTTCGTCCACCTCGGGCTGACCAGCTCGGACGTGCTGGACACGACGTTCTCGGTGCAGCTCACGCAGTCCT
>JBPBQX010000192.1:0-5288 GCA_050955025.1 Janthinobacterium lividum | reverse complement strand
CGCCGGTCGCCATGTTGCGGGTGTACTGCTCGTGGCCGGGGGTGTCGGCGACGACGAAGCGGCGGCGCGGCGTGGAGAAGAAGCGGTAGGCGACGTCGATGGTGATGCCCTGCTCGCGCTCGGCGGCAAGGCCGTCGACGAGGAGGGCGAGGTCCATGGCCGTGCCCTGCGTGCCGTGGCGGCGCGAGGCGGCGGCGAGTGCCGTGATCTGGTCGTCGGCGACGGCCTGGGTTTCCCACAGCAGGCGGCCGAGCAGGGTCGACTTGCCGTCGTCCACGGAGCCGCAGGTGAGCAGGCGGAGCTGGTCGAGGCTCTCGTGGGCGCGCGCGAAGGCGTCGAGGTCGAAGGGCGCGGGGGGCTCCGCGGCGAAGGGGGTGGCGAGGCCCACGTCCATCAGAAGTAGCCTTCCTGCTTGCGGCGTTCCATGGACGCGGCGTCGGCGTGGTCCACGGCGCGGCCGGCGCGCTCGGAGGAGCGGGTGTTCACGGTCTCGCCGATCACCTCGGCCAGCGTGGAGGCACGGCTCTCGACCGCGCCGGTCAGCGGGTAGCAGCCGAGCGTGCGGAAGCGCACGGAGCGGGTGCGGACGGTCTCGCCGTCGCGCGGGGCGAGGCGCTCGTCGTCGACCATGAGCAGGGTGCCGTCGCGCTCGAGGACCGGGCGGGGGGCGGCGAAGTACAGCGGCACGACGGGGATGCGCTCGGCATGGATGTAGAGCCACACGTCCAGCTCGGTCCAGTTGGACAGGGGGAACACGCGCATCGTCTCGCCCGCGCGCTTGCGGCCGTTGTAGAGGCGCCAGGGCTCGGGGCGCTGCCGGCGGGGGTCCCACTGGTGGCCGGCGGTGCGCAGCGAGAAGACGCGTTCCTTGGCGCGCGACTTCTCCTCGTCGCGGCGCGCGCCGCCGAAGGCCAGGTCGTAGCCGTGGGCGTCGAGCGCCTGGCGCAGGGCCTGGGTCTTCATGACGTCGGTGTGGACGTCGGTGCCGTGGGTGATCGGGCCGATGCCGCGCGCCAGGCCGTCCGGGTTGGTGTGGGTCACGAGGTCCAGGCCCAGCGTGCGCACCCGCTCGTCGCGGAAGGCGATCATCTCGCGGAACTTCCACGTCGTGTCGACGTGCAGCAGCGGGAACGGCAGGCGTCCCGGGCCGAACGCCTTGAGCGCCAGGTGCAGCAGGACGGAGGAGTCCTTGCCGATCGAGTAGAGCAGGACGGGGTTGGTGCTTTCGGCCAGGCCCTCGCGCAGGATGTGGATGCTTTCGGCCTCCAGCGCGCGCAGGTGGCCGGGCGGGCGCGGGCCGGGCGCGGGGGCGGCGGACCAGGCGCCGCCGTCGGCCGCGTCGCCGGCCAGCGTCGCGGCGGCGAGGGTGTCGAGGCCCCTGCCCTGCCCCGCCGTGCGGTCGGTCAGGCCCATGTCGCGGTCTCCGTGGCAGGCGTGGAAGCGGGGCGGCGGTGCAGGCCGCATTCCTTGCGCGACTCGTCCTCCCACCACCAGCGTCCCGCACGCTCCGGCTCGCCCGGGGCGACGGCGCGGGTGCACGGCGCGCAGCCGATCGAGAGGAAGCCGCGGGCGTGCAGCGCGTTCACCGGCACGCGGTGCTCGGCGGCGTAGCGCACCGCGTCGTCGCGCGACCAGTCGGCGAGCGGGGCGGCCTTCACCACGGCGAACTGCGCGTCCCAGGTGGCGAAGGGCGTGTCCTCGCGCGCCGCGGACTGGTCGGCGCGCAGGCCGGTGATCCACAGCGCGGCGCCGTCCAGCGCGCGGTGCAGGGGGGCGACCTTGCGCACGCCGCAGCAGGCCCTGCGGGCGTCCAGCGAGTCGCGGAAGCCTTCCACGCCCTGCTCGGCGACCAGGCGTTCCACGGTCGCGGTGTCCGGCGCGAGGGCGGCGACGCGCAGGCCGTAGCGGCGCTCGGTCGCGGCCCAGGTGTCGAGCGTCTCGGTGAACAGGCGGCCGGTGTCGAGGGTTGCGACCTCGATGCGGCGGCCGGCGCACTCCGGCAGCGCCATCGCGGCCGCGGCGGCGTGGGTGAGGACCTGGTCCTCCAGGCCGAAGCTCGTGGTCAGGACCACGCGGCCCGGCGTCGCGCGCAGCAGGGCGGCCAGGCGCGCGGGCAGGTCGGCGGCTTCGCGCAGGGCGGCGTCGAGTTCAGCGCAGAGCTGGCGTGGATTGTCTGGGGGCATGGCAGGTTCTCCGCTCGTGCGGAGTGATATAGGTGGTTCCACGGGGAGGCAATGCAGGGAAGCAAGGTCGAGGCTCCGCCTCGAGCTCCGCCAAAGGCTGCGCCCTTGGAACGCATCCCTTAAGCAAGGCCGGTCCAGGGGCGGCTCGCCCCTGGCGGGTCCGGGCAGAGCCCGGCCTTGCTTCCTTGCGCAATCCCCGGTCTGACGGAGGCCGGGTTTGTTCGTGGGAGGCTTCGTGGCAGTTCTGGCGCCCTGGATCGTGCTGGCGGCGTTCTGCGCGCTGACCTGGTGGGTGACGCCGCGCGAGGTCAGCGCGCCGCAGTTCTTCGACGGGCGCACGCGGGACGGCGCGCCGCCGGGCGTACTGATGGTGGCGATGAGCGCGGCCATCACCTGGGTGTTCGCCAAGTCGATCGCCAACGCGTCGGACCTCGCCTACGGCTACGGGCTGAGCGGGGGCATCGGCTACGCGCTGTACTACCTGAGCTTCGTGGTCGCGGGAGTGGCGATCTACCTGATCCGGCGGGGCGGGCGCTACCGCTCGCTGTCGCACCTGCTGGCGGAGAAGTACGGGGCGGGGTGCGCGCGGCTGTTCCTGGGGCTGGTGCTGTTCCGGCTGCTCAACGAGGTGTGGTCGAACACCAAGGTCATGTCGCTCTACTTCGGGGCGGAGGGCAGCGGCGGGTACTGGCTGGCGGTCGTGCTCGTGACGCTGTTCACGGTGGCGTACGCGTGGCGGGGCGGGATGCGGGCGAGCCTGACCACGGACCGGGTGCACATCGTGCTGGCGTTCGTGCTGCTCGCGGTGGTGCTCGGCGTGCTGTTCCCGGGGCTGCAGGCGCACGGGCTGCCGGAGGTGCCGGAGGCGACGCGGGCGGGGGGCGTCACGTTCTGCATGCTGGCGCTGGTGCAGGTGCTGTCCTACCCGTTCCACGACCCCGTGCTGACGGACAGGGGGTTCCTCAACCGGCCGGGGCAGGCGCTGCGCGCGTTCCTGCTGGCGGCCGTGCTGAGCGGGTCGTTCATCTTCCTGTTCAGCCTGATCGGGCTGTACGGGCTGAGCTTCGGGCTCGGCAAGCCGGCGAGCGTGACGGTGCCGACGTCGTTCGGGCTGCCCATGCTGCTGCTGTTCAACGCGATCATGCTGAGCACCGGCGGCTCGACCATCGACTCCACGCTCACCAGCGTCAGCAAGCTCGCAGCGCGCGACTGGAGCGGCGATCCGCTGGATGCCTCGGCGCGCAACGTCAGGACCGGGCGGATCGCGCTCGTGGCGGTGGCGGTGCTGGGGAACCTGCCGCTGCTCAGCGTCTACGGGGGGGACCGCGTCGGGCCGGCGATCATCGCGGCGACCACGATCAGCGGCACCATGGTCATGGGGCTCGCGCCGATCTTCCTGCTGTGCTGGGTGCGGGGCGCGGGGGCGGCGAGCTTCCACCTGGCGTTCTGGCCGGGGGTCGCGCTGGGGGTCACGCGGGCGGTGGAGACGTTCAGCCACGCGCACCTGCTGCCGGCGGGGCTGGCGCTGGGGAGCGGGCCGTTCGCGCTGGACCTGGGGGTGAACGCGTGGGGGGTGCTGCTGTGCACGCTGGGGTTCGTGGCGGGGGCGGTGGCGGCGCCGCGGAGGAAGCAAGGTTGAGGCGCTGCCTCAAACTCCGCCAAAGGCTGCGCCCTTGGATCGCCTCCCTTAAGTCAAGGGATCAAAGGGTCCTCGGACCCTTTGCGGGTTTGGGCAGAGCCCATGCTGGCTTCCCGTGAGCGGGCCGTGGCTGCTGTTCGGGGGGTGCTACTCGAACGTGCAGGCGACGCGGGCGCTGCTCGGCGAGGCGCGGCGGCTGGGGATCCCGCCCGGTCGCGTGGTGTGCACGGGCGATGTCGTGGCGTACGGCGCAGACCCGGCGGCGACGGTGGCGCTGGTGCGCGAGGCGGGCGTCGTGGTGGTGATGGGCAACTGCGAGGAGCAGCTCGGCGCGGGCGGGGCGGACTGCGGCTGCGGGTTCGCGGAGGGCAGCGCGTGCGACGCGTTGTCTGCGGCGTGGTTCCGCCATGCGGACGCGGCGCTGGGCGAAGGGGATCGGGCGTGGATGCGGGGGCTGCCGCGGCGGGTGGAGCTGGCGGTGGGGGGCGCGCGGCTGGCGGTGGTGCACGGGACGCCGGAGCGGATCAACGCGTTCGTGTTCCCGGGGAGCGACGCCGAGGTGTTCGAGCGGCAGGGGGCGCTCGCGGGGGCGGACGGGGTTGTGGGAGGGCACTGCGGGGTGCCGTTCACGCGGGTCGGGGCGGGCGGGCGGCTGTGGCACAACCCGGGGGCGATCGGGATGCCGGCGAACGACGGCACGCCGCGGGGGTGGTTCAGCGTGGTCGAGGCGCACGCGGGCGGGGTGCGGGTGCGGCGGCGGGCGCTGGACTACGATCATGCGGGGGCGGCGGGGGCGATGCGGGCGGCGGGGCTGCCGGAGGCGTACGCGGCGGCGCTGGGGGACGGGCTGTGGGCGGACTGCGACGTGATGCCGGAGGCGGACCGGGCGCGGCGGGGGGTGCGGATTGAAGAGGAGGCGGTGATGTGGGCGGTGAAGGCCAGGGCTCTGCCCTGGACTGGCCTTGCTTAAGTGGCGCGTTCCAAGGGCGCAGCCTTTGGCGGAGTTTGAGGCGGAGCCTCAACCTTGCTTGCTTGCTCCTACATGCCGCCGGGGTAGCCGGGGCCGCCGCCGCCTTCGGGAGTCGCCCAGTCGATGTTCTGGGTGGGGTCCTTGATGTCGCAGGTCTTGCAGTGGACGCAGTTCTGCGCGGCGATGTGGAGGTGGGGGGTGCCGGACTCCACGCCCTCGGGCTCGTAGACGGCGGCGGGGCAGTAGCGGCTCTCCGGGCTGGCGAAGCGCTGCCAGTTGACGGGGAGCCAGCGGGCGGGGTCGCGCAGGCGCAGGTGCACGGGCTGGTCCTCCTCGTGGTTGGTGTTGCTGAGGAACACCGAGGAGAGGCGGTCGAAGGTGAGGACGCCGTCGGGCTTGGGGTAGGCGATGCGCGGCGAGGAGGCGGCGGGGCGCAGGGTCTCGTGGTCGGCGTGGCGGTGGCGGAAGGTCCAGGGGGCGCGGCCTCGGAAGACGT
>JBPBQX010000191.1:0-5416 GCA_050955025.1 Janthinobacterium lividum | reverse complement strand
CAGTCCGCCGCCGTCAAGCGGCTGATCGCCCGCGGCAAGGAGCGGGGCTACATCACCTTCGACGAGCTGAACGCCGTCCTGCCGCCCGACCAGATGTCGTCCGAGCAGATCGAGGACGTGATGGCGATGCTCAGCGAGATGGGCATCCAGGTCGTCGAGAACGAGGACGAGGACGGCGGCGACGCGCCCAAGGCCGAGAAGCCCGAGGGCGAGGCCGAGACCGAGGGCGGCGGCGGCGAGGCGGCCGGCAACGTCGACGAGGAGAGCCTGGGGCGCACCGACGACCCGGTGCGCATGTACCTGCGCGAGATGGGCAGCGTCGAGCTGCTGTCGCGCGAGGGCGAGATCGCGATCGCCAAGCGCATCGAGGCCGGGCGCGACATGATGATCGGCGGGCTGTGCGAGAGCCCGCTGACGTTCCGCGCCATCATCGCCTGGCACGACGCGCTCAAGGGCGGGCGGATGCTGCTGCGCGACATCATCGACCTCGAGGCGACGCAGGGCGCCGGCGCGCCGCCGCCCGAGGAGGTCAGCGAGGGCGCCGCCGACGGGGCCGCCGACAACTTCGAGGCAGAGACGCGCGAGGAGATCGAGGACGGCGAGGAGGGCGAGGGCACCAGCCTGTCGCTGTCCGCGCTGGAGGAGAAGCTCAAGCCCGAGGTGATCGCCAACTTCGAGGACATCGAGGCGCTCTACAAGAAGCTGCACAAGGTGCAGGCCCGCCGCCTGGACAGCTTCACCTCCGGCGAGGAGATCAGCTCGCGCTCGGAGAAGAGCTACGACAAGCAGCGCGACGAGCTGGTCGGCAAGGTCGAGCAGGTCCACCTGCACAACAACCGCATCGAGGAGCTGGTCACCCAGCTCAAGCAGCTCAACCAGCGCCTGAACCAGTTCGAGGGCCAGATCCTGCGCATCGCGGAGAGCTGCAAGATCTCGCGCGACGACTTCCTCGCCCGCTACCGCGAGCACGAGCTGGACCCGAACTGGCTGGAGACGGTCGCCAACCTGCCGGGCAAGGGCTGGAAGATCTTCGCCGCCAAGCACTTCGAGCAGGTCGCCGAGCTGCGCTCGCGCGTCGGCGCCGTGGCCAACGACACCGGCCTGCCGGTCGCCGAGTTCCGCCGCGTCTACGCCACCGTCAGCCGCGGCGAGCGCGACAGCGCGCGCGCGAAGAAGGAGATGATCGAGGCCAACCTGCGTCTCGTGATCTCGATCGCCAAGAAGTACACGAACCGGGGCCTGCAGTTCCTGGACCTGATCCAGGAAGGCAACATCGGCCTGATGAAGGCGGTGGACAAGTTCGAGTACCGCCGGGGCTACAAGTTCAGCACCTACGCGACCTGGTGGATCCGCCAGGCGATCACCCGCTCGATCGCCGACCAGGCGCGCACCATCCGCATCCCCGTGCACATGATCGAGACGATCAACAAGCTGGTCCGCACGAGCCGCCAGATGCTGCACGAGATCGGCCGCGAGCCCGCCCCCGAGGAGCTGGCCGAGAAGCTCGGCATGCCGCTGGAGAAGGTCCGAAAAGTCCTCAAGATCGCCAAGGAGCCGATCAGCCTGGAGACGCCGATCGGCGACGAGGAGGACAGCCACCTCGGCGACTTCATCGAGGACAAGGCGGCGATCATCCCGCTCGACGCCGCTGTGCAGGCCAACCTGCGCGAGGCGACGACGCGCGTGCTGTCCTCGCTCACCCCGCGCGAGGAGCGGGTGCTGCGCATGCGCTTCGGCATCGGCATGAACACCGACCACACGCTGGAGGAGGTCGGGCAGCAGTTCAACGTGACCCGCGAGCGCATCCGCCAGATCGAGGCCAAGGCGCTGCGCAAGCTCAAGCACCCCAGCCGGAGCCGCAAGCTGCGCTCGTTCCTGGACGACTGAGGCCCGCCGTCGTGCTGCACCCCTCGCCCGCGGCGCGCGAGCCGGTCACCCGGATCGGCGTCACCGTCACCTTCCTGCGCATGGCCGGCCCGCCGCTCGCCCCCCGCCGCGCCCTGCCGCAGGACACGGCGCTGCTCCACGTGCGCCGCTGCTCCGTGCCGTTCTACCGCTACCTCTACGCCACCGTCGGCGGCGGCCACGCCTGGTGGCTGCGCCGGATCATGCCGGACGAGCAGCTCGCGGCCCTGCTCGCCGACCCGCTGGTCTCGGTCCACGTGCTCTACCGCGGCGGCGAGCCGGCCGGCTTCTTCGAGCTGGACGGGCGCGGGCGGCCCGACATGAACCTGAGCTACTTCGGGCTGATGCCCTGGGCGATCGGCACCGGGCTCGGCACGGCGTTCCTGCGCGCGGCCGTCGACCTGTGCTGGGCGCAGGAGCCGCGCGTGGTCACCGTCAACACCTGCTCGGCGGACCACCCGGCGGCGCTGCCGGCCTACCTGAACGCCGGCTTCCGGCCGGTGCGCAGCGTCCGCGAGGTCTGGGACATCCCCGACCGGCTCGGCATGACGCCGCCGCGGCACCTGCGCGTGTAGGGAAGGCCAGAGGCTCTGCCTCTGGACTCCGCCAAAGGCTGCGCCCTTGGAACGCCTCCCTTAAGAAAGGCCAGACGAGGGGGCTCGCCCTGGCGGAGTTTGAGGCAGAGCCTCAACCTTGCTTCCCTACCCCGGGTGCGCCGCGATGAACGCCTTGATCGCGGGCGCCACCAGCTCGCGGAACCTGCGCCCGTTGAACAGCCCGTAGTGCCCGACGCCCGCCTGCTCGCGGTGCTCGCGCATCGACTCCGGCAGGGCGTGGCACAGGGCGTGCGCCGCGCGTGTCTGCCCCAGCCCGGAGATGTCGTCGCGCTCGCCCTCGATGGTGAGCAGCGCGGTGCGGGTGATGGCGCCGGGGTCCACCGGCCGCCCGCGCGAGACCATGATGCCGCGCGGCAGGCTGTGCTCCTGGAAGACGGTCTCGATGGTCTGCAGGTAGAACTCGGCCGGCAGGTCCATCACCGCCATGTACTCGTCGTAGAACGCCCGCTTGGAGGCGAGCGACTCGCCGTCGCCCTCGACCAGGTGGGCGAACATCGCCCAGTGCGCCTCGACGTGGCGGTCGAGGTTCATGGACAGGAACCCGGCGAGCTGCAGGAACCCGGGGTAGACCGGCCGCATGAAGCCCGCGGTGCCGAACGGCGCGGGGTGGATGACGTGGCGGCGGAACCAGTCGATGTCGTGGCGCTTGGCCAGCGCGTTGACGGCGGTGGGCGCCTCGCGCGTGTCGATCGGGCCGCCGATCAGGGTGATGCTGGCCGGCACCACCCCGCCGGCCTCCGCGTTCATCAGCGCGGCGGCCGCCAGCACGGGCACGGCGGGCTGGCACACGGCGACGACGTGGGTGGCCGGGCCGATCAGCCGGGTGAACTCGACGACGTGCTCGATGGCGTCGTCGAGGTCGAAGTTCTCCTCGAGCACCGACACGTCGCGCGCGTTGCGCCAGTCGGTGATGAACACGTCGTGGTCCGGCAGGAACGCCTCGACCGTGCCGCGCAGCAGCGTCGCGTAGTGCCCCGACATCGGCGCCACGATCAGCAGGCGCGGGTCGTCCGGACGAGACGCGACGCGGCGGAACCGCTTCAGGTCGCACCAGGTCCGGCGGGCCACGACCTCCTCGCAGACCTCGACCTCCTCGCCGTCGATCGTGGTGCGGTCGAGGCCGAAGGCCGGCTTGGCGAAGGAGCGCGTGGCGTGCTCGAAGCTGTTCAGCCCGGCGGCCACCAGCTTGCCCATCTGCGTCTCGCGCAGAGGATTGCCCGGCGTGTCCAGCATGGTGAGCGCGTGGTCCGCCAGCAGACGGAGCGGCGCCAGGGACTGACGCTGCCACTCGTGCATCTGGTAGAGCATGCGACGGACCCCCCGGTTCTGTCCGCCATATGGCGGCGCGGGGGCGGGGCAGGCAAGGCCGTTGCCTTCCCGGCGCGGCGCCTGCGCCGCCGCCCCGCGTGCCGGCACCCCCGCCCAGCCCCGCCGTTTCCGGATCGCCCCATGCCTCCTGCCCCCGGCTCTCCGCTCCTCCGGGCGCTGCGCGGCGTCCCCCTTCCCGGCGCGCTTCTTGCGGCCGGCGCGGCGCTGGTGGCGCTGCTGCTGCTCCAGCCGCTGCTGCGCATCCCGCTGCACGTGCCGCTGAACTACAACGAGGGCTGGAACGCCTACCTCGACGCGCGCGCCGCCGGCCTGCAGCCGGGGCAGCTCTACCCCTCGGACGGGCTGGTGTTCGACAACTACCCGCCCCTGTCGTTCCACCTGGTGGGCGCGCTCGGCCGCCTCGCCGCCCTCGACATGATCGTGGCCGGGCGGATCGTCGCCGCCGCGTCGCTGCTGGCCTCGGCGGCGCTGGCCGGGCTGTGCGTGGCGCGGCTCGGCGGCAGCGCGCGCGCGGGCCTGGCAGCCTCCATGCTGCTGCTCCTGTACGCGGCGACGCTGTTCCGCGGCTACGTCGCCATGGATGACCCGCAGTGGCTCGCGCACGCGCTGATGCTGGGCGGCCTCGCGGTGCTGCTGCGCGACCCCGGGGCGGCCCGCATCCCCCTCGGGCAGGTGGCGTCGGCGGCGCTGCTCGTGACCGCCGGCGGCTTCGTCAAGCACAGCCTGGTCGCACTCCCGCTGGCCGCGACGGCGTGGCTGGCGCTGCTGCGCCCGCGCGCGGCGGCGGCGTGGCTGGCAGCGGCGGCGGGCGCGGTGGCGGCCGGGGCGCTGGCGACGGCGCTGGAGCACGGCACCGGCGCGTTCGCTGCCGTGCTGGCCCACCGGCGCGTGTTCGCGGCCGCCCGCCTCGCGCCCGCGCTCGGCGACCAGGCGGCGTTCCTGCCCATGCTGCTCGTCGCCGCGCTGGTCTGGCACGCCCGCCGCCGACCGTCCGACCCTGCGGCGCTGTTCGCCGCGCTGTTCGTCGCCGCCTCGCTGCTGACCGGGACCGTGCAGCGCCTGGGCGAGGGCGTGAACATCAACGCCCACTTCGAGACGCTGTCGGCGCTGTGCATCGCCACCGGCCTCGCCGTGTCGCGCGCCGCCGCCGTGCCGAGGCGCGGCCGGCCACCCGCCGCCCTGCTCGCGCTGGCCGCGCTGCCCGCCCTGGCGATGGCGCCAGGCACGCTGTGGCGCTCCTGGGACCAGGCCCGCGCCGCGCCGGCTCTGGCGCGCGCCTGGGCGCCGGTGATCGAGCGCATCCGCGCAGCACCCGGCCTCGCGGGCTGCGAGATGCCGTCGCTCTGCTTCTGGGCCGGAAAGCCCTTCGTCGTGGACCAGTTCAACCTCGGGCAGAGCGTCGACACCGGCGCGCCGATTGCCCCCTTCCACGCCCTGGCGTTCGGGATCTTCGAGTACGGCGCCCACGCCTACCGCCGCGCCACCACGCCGGGGCCGCAGCGCCGCGACCCGCTGCTGGCGGACCTGCTGGCGCGGGGCTACGCGCCGGTGGCGGGCGGGCCGGA
>JBPBQX010000190.1:0-5530 GCA_050955025.1 Janthinobacterium lividum | reverse complement strand
AACCGCCCGTGCCTTCGCGGCCGGCGCGGCGGGCGCGGACACGGCGGCGTCCAGCGTGGCGCTCGCGAGGTTCGGGTCCGCCGCCGCGGCAGGTGCCGGCGACGCGCCGCCGGGTGCCGCGCCGGCCGCGGCCGTGGCGCCCTGCGTCAGAGCCGACGGCAGCCCCCCGCCAGGCGCGGCCGCGGCCGCCGGAACCGCCGCGGCCCCGCCGGGCGGAGCTGCGCCCGCGGGCGCCGCGGCGGCCGGCGCGGCCCCCGCAACCGCCGGCACCACGCCTTCCGACGCCAGCGCCTGCGCCGTGGCCGTGCCGGGCGCGGGCAGCGGCGTGCGCGTCAGGGTCCGCTCCACCTGCTCGCGCTGCGCCGCCAGCCGGTCGGTCTCGCCCGTGCGCGCCGCGGCGTCGGGCAGCGCGGGCCGCGCCGGCACGGTGCCGATCTTCGGGTAGGGCTGGCCGACGCCGGGCGGCGGCGGGCGCTGCTGCGCGATCGTGCCGCCTTCCAGGTCGTGCCACCACTGCACCGGCGCATCCAGCGCCACCCGCCGGTTGCCGCACCCGCCCAGCGCGCCCGCCGCCACGGCCGCGGCGAGCACCGCCCCGAGCCCGCCGTGCGCCAGGCTGCCGCGCGCCCAGCCGCCGCGCGCCCCGCGCCCCCGCTGCGCGCTGGGGACGGTTGCGCCGGGCGCGCCTTGCCGCGTCGTGCCCACGCTCCTAGCCTTCGATGCCGCCTGCGTGTCCATAGTGTGTCCCGATGCGTGCGGGCGGCGACCGGCCCATCCGTCCGTGTCATCCGGCGCCAAGGCGCGCAGGTGTAGCGCGGCGGCAGGCCCCACGAAAAGGAGGCCTGAATGGCCGACCGAGGGAACGACGCCCACAACCAGGACGTGCCGCCACCCGTGCCGGCCCAGGTCGCCATGCCCGACGCCGCCGGCGTGCCCGACGCGCTCGCGATCGCGCGCACCATGGCCGACGTCGCCGAGCGCTCGCGCCGTCTGGTCGGCGACTGGCTGCGACGCCAGGTGCTCGACCCCGCCGCCACCGGCCGCAGCGGCGAGGCCGACCCGCTCAACATCGGCGGCGCCTTCATGGACATGACCGCGCGCCTGCTCGCCCACCGCGCGGGCCTGGTGCAGGCGCAGATCGGCTTCTGGCAGGACTACCTCACGCTCTGGCAGCACGCCACGCGGCGCCTCTGGGGCCTCGAGGCCCCGCCCCCGGCCGCCGACGACCCCGCCGCGGCCGCACGCGACCCCGGCTGGCGCGACGAGGTGTTCGACTTCATCAAGCAGTCCTACCTGATGTCCGCGCGCTACGTGCAGGACGTCGTGGGCCAGGCCGACGGCCTGTCCCCGCGCACCGTGCAGAAGGCGGACTTCTACGCCCGCCAGTTCGTCGAGGCGATGAGCCCGGCCAACTTCCTGCTCGCCAACCCCGCGATCCTGCGCCGCACCGTGGAGACCGGCGGCGAGAACCTCCTGCGCGGCCTGTCCAGCCTCCTGGGCGACCTGGAGCGCGGCCGACACCGCCTCGCCGCCCGCCTGACCGGGCTCGACGCCCCCGTGCTCGGCGAGACCGTCGGCATCACCCCCGGCCGCGTCGTGTTCCACAACGAGCTGCTCCAGCTCATCCAGTACGCGCCCACCACGCCCCGGGTGCTGGCCCGCCCGCTGCTGGTCGTGCCGACCTGGACCGGCAAGTTCTACGCGCTCGACCTGCGCCCGCGCACCAGCTTCGTCCGCTGGGCCGTGGCACAGGGGCACACCGTGTTCATGCTGAGCTGGGCCGTCCCGCCCCACCCCGCCCTCGACGACGGCGCCGGCGACGACGAGCCCGACGCCTGTGGCGAGACCGCCGGCGACGCCCTCGACCGCCAGGCCTTCGAGGACGCCATGCGCCTCGGCGTGCTCGCCAGCCTGGACGCGGTCCTGCGCCTGACCGGCGAGCGCGAGGTCAACGCGGTCGGCCTGTGCCTCGGCGGCACGCTGCTCGCCGCCACCCTCGCCGCCATGGCCCGCGCCGGCGACCGGCGCATCGCCTCGCTCACCCTGCTCACCGCGATGCTCGACTTCAGCGAGAGCGGCGAGCTCGGCGTCTTCATCGACGAGGGCCAGCTCGCCGCCCTCAACGCCCCGGCCGACACCCCCGCAGCCCTCCTCCCCGGCCCGCGCCGGCCCGACCACGCCGCCACCCTCGCCCTGCTGCGCGCCAACGACCTGATCTGGTCCTTCGTGGTGAACAGCTACCTCGCCGGCAGCGACCCCTTCCCCTTCGACCTGCTCCACTGGACGGCCGACGGCATGCCGGTACCCGCGCGCCTCCACGGCTTCTACCTGCGCCAGCTCTACGCCGCCGACCGCCTGGCGCGCCCGGACTCCCTGACCCTGCTCGGCGTGCCGATCAACCTCGGCCGGATCGACGTGCCCTGCTACGTGCTCGCCGCCCGCGACGACCACATCACTCCCTGGCGCTCGGTCTACCGCGGCGCGCGCCACCTCGGCGGCGAGTGCCGCTTCGTGCTCGCCGCCTCCGGCCACTTCGCCGGCGTCATCAACCCCCCCGAGGCCGGCCGCTACAGCCACTGGCTCCGCGCCGACCTGCCGCCCGAGCCCGACGCCTGGTTCTCCGGCGCCGCCGAGATGGCCGGCTCGTGGTGGACCGACTGGCAGCGCTGGGTCCTCGCCCGCGACCGCCGCACCGTGCCCGCCCGCACCCCCGACCCCGCCGGCGAGCCCGCCCCCGGCAGCTTCGTCCGCCGCCGCGCCGCCTGACGCCCCCGCTCGGCCTGCCCCGCTACGTCTGCCCCGTGCAGGCACCTCCGTAGGCGTCCGAGTTGGCCTCGGCGTCCACCCGCATCGTCGCCACGTTCACCCCCTGCAGGTAGGGCAGGTTCCCCAGCAGCCGCAGCGTCTCCGCCCCGCCCCCCTGGAACGCCGGCGGCGACACCGCCCGCTCCGCCGCCGCCCGGTCGTTGTCCGCCAGCGCCTCCGCCGCCCCCACGAGATCGTCCACCACCACCTGCGACGGCGTCCCCGGCGCGACATGCAGCACCCGCCGCATCTCCTCGCGCGCCCCCAGGATCTGCCCCCGCGCGATCCCCGACAGGCACACCCACCGCGGGCTCGTCCCCAGCGCCCCGCCCAGGTACTCCACCGCCGCCGCCGCCCGCGCCGCCTCCGCCGGCCGCCCGTAGGTCTGCGACGCGCTGGAGAACGCGTTCGACGCCACCCCGATCGCCGCCAGGTCCGGGTCCTCGCCGCCCGAAGCACCCTGCGGCATCCGCGCCACGTCCACCGGCAGCGGAGCCGGCCCAGCACAGGACACGCACAGCACCGCCGCCAACACCCACCGTCTCGCCACGCCGAATCCCCCGCCCCTGCCAGCGACGCAGATGGCACCGCGGCCAGGGAAGGAAGCAAGCATGGGCTCTGCCCAAACCCGCAAAGGGTCCGAGGACCCTTTGATCCCTTGACTTAAGTAAAGCCATCCAAGGGGCTTCCCTTGGCGGAGTTCGAGGCGGAGCCTCGACCTTCCTTCAGGCCGAGGCCGCCGCCCGCCACCCCGCGCCCATCGTCATCAGCGCGATGTTCTCCACCGCCGCCCCCGACGCCCCCTTGCCCAGGTTGTCGAGTTGCGCGACCAGCACCGCCTGCCTGTGCTTCTCGCTGGCGTGGACCCGCAGCACCAGCCGGTCCGTCCCCGCCAGCGCCTCGGCACTCAGCGACCCGCACTCGTCTCGCGCCACCTCGACCCGCGCGCTCCCGTGGTAGTGCGCCGCCAGGATGTCGTGCAGCACCTCGGCACGTGGCGCGCCCACCAGCAGGTCGAGGTGCAGCGGCACCGACACCAGCATCCCCTGCGCGTAGTGCCCCACCGACGGCACGAACACCGGCCGCCGCGAAAGTCCCGTGTTCGCAACCAGTTCCGCGACGTGCTTGTGCTCCAGGGTGAGCGCATACAGCTCGAACGCCGGCCCCCCGTCGCGCTCGTGCGCCTCGATCATCGCCCGCCCGCCCCCGGAATACCCGCTCACCGCGTTCACGCTCACCGGGTAGTCCGGCGGCAGCACCCCCGCCTCCACCAGCGGCCGGATCAGCGCGATCGCCCCCGTCGGGTAGCACCCGGGATTGCTCACCCGGCGCGACGCCGCGATCCGCCCGCCCTGCCCCTGCGACAGCTCCTGGAACCCGTACACCCAGTCCGGGTCGGTCCGGAACGCGCTGCTCGCGTCCAGCAGCTTCGGCGCGTCGGCACCCAGCGCGTCCGCCAGCGCCACCGCCTCGCGCGACGCCTGGTCCGGCAGGCACAGCACCACCACGTCCGCCGCCGCCATCATCGCCTGCCGCGCGTCGGGGTCCTTGCGGCGCTCCGGCGCGATGGAGAGCACCTCCACCGGAAGCTCGCGCAGCCGGTCGCGGATGCCCAGGCCGGTCGTGCCGGCCTCGCCGTCGATGAACACGCGGGGGGTGGGGCGCATGGCGGCATCTCCAGGAAGAAAGGCCAGGGCGCTGCCCTGGACCCGCCAGGGGCAGCGCCCCTGGACCGGCACGAGTTAAGCGGCAGCCCGGCCCGCAGGCCAGGGCGCCGCGCATGAAAAAAGGGCGGGCCCTGCGGCCCGCCCTCCCATCCAGCCGACCCGCGAGGGTCTCAGCGCTTGCTGAACTGGAACGACCGGCGAGCCTTGGCCTTGCCGTACTTCTTGCGCTCGACCACGCGGCTGTCTCGCGTGAGGAAGCCTGCGACCTTGAGGATGCCGCGCAGCTCCGGCTCGTAGTAGGTCAACGCGCGGCTGATGCCGTGGCGCAGCGCCCCGGCCTGGCCCGAAAGCCCGCCGCCGTTGACCGTGCAGAACACGTCGAACTGGTTGTAGCGGTCCGCGACCAGGAACGGCTGCGTCAGCAGCATCCGCAGCACGGGGCGCGCGAAATACACGCCGACGCGCTTGCCGTTGACCTGGATGTCGCCCTTGCCCGGCTTGATCCACACGCGGGCGATGGCGTTCTTGCGCCGGCCCGTGGCGTAGGAGCGGCCCTGCTCGTCGCGCTTGGACTCGCGTCGGATGGCGCCCTCGGCGAGGGCTCCGTCCGGCGTGGTCCCGGCGATGCCGGCCGCGTCGACCAGCTCCTTGAGGTCGGCGAGCGTGCGGGTCTGGGTCTCTGCCTCGGACATGCCCTCAGCCCCTCTTGTTCTTGGAGTTCATCGCGCCGACGTCGAGCGACACCGGCTTCTGCCCGTCGTGCGGGTGGCTGGTGCCGGCGTAGACGTAGAGGTGCTTCATCTGCGCGCGCTGCAGCGGCCCGCGGGTGATCATCCGCTCGACGGCCTTCTCGACGACGTGGCCGGGGTTCTTGCTCTCGAGGCGCTGGCGGATCGTGCGCTGCTTGATGCCGCCGGGGAACCCGGTGTGGTAGTGGAACAGGTCCTGCTCGGCCTTCTTGCCGGTGAGCACGACCTTCTCGGCGTTGATGACGACGATGTTGTCGCCGCAGTCCACGTGCGGGGTGAACTGCGCCTTGTGCTTGCCGCGCAGGCGCT
>JBPBQX010000189.1:0-6046 GCA_050955025.1 Janthinobacterium lividum | reverse complement strand
ACGGCTGTTGCGCCGTCGAGCGTCTTTGCGGCCGGAGTGTCGCTTGGACAGAAGGTGCTCGGGCAGATGTCGATGTGGAGCCCGGCGGCATCGGTGTCCCTGATGATCGCCGGTATCGTGATCGAAGTTTGCTTCGCCCTCATGGCGGCGGTGATGCTGATTACGCTCGTGCAGAGCTACATCGTCATTGCAGGCGGTGTGCTCAACATGGCGTTCGGCGGCTCTCGCTGGACGCGCGACATCGCCATCTCGACGTTCCGCTATGCGCTGTCTGTCGGCGCCAAGTTGCTCATGCTCCAGCTCCTTACCAGCGTCGGGCAGAGCATCATCCTCGATTGGGCGGCGTCCTTTAATGACATGACGAACTCCGCCCTGCTGATCCTGATTGGCGCCTCCGTTGTCATGCTGGCACTAGTCAAGGTGCTTCCGGACGAGTTCCAGCGCGTCGTGGGCGGGGCCAGCCTTTCGAGCGGTTCCGCTCTGACAGGTGCTGCCATGGCGGTTGCCGGCGGCGCCGCGGGCGTGGCGGCCGGCATCGCCGGTGGCGCCTCGATGATCGGCCAAGCGGCCAAGCTCGCCTCCGCGCAGATGGGTGCGGCAGACAGCAAGGCCGCTGGAGCTAACGGCGGCGAGACGCCGGAGCGGTCTATGATTAGCCGCGCTGCGGGTCTCACCGGCGGGACGGCAAAGAACCTCGCTGCCGCGCCGATCCGCGATCTGGGGCGCCGTCTGTCCGGCACGCCCGGATCGAACCACGGCATGGCGACCTGGCGCATGGGGGCCGACATGGCGAACCAGCGCCGGCTCCTGAGTGACGACAAAAGCAAGCCTGCACCGGCTGCGTCCGCGTCCGCGCCCGCGGCAAGCGGCAACAACAGCATCAGCTAGAACGGAGAACGCATGCAGCGGCCGGCGAACACGCCTTCCCTCAACCCGAACGATCCGCACTCGGCCGTCTACATGGCCGCACGGCGGGAGTGGAATGAGCGATACGGCTCATACATCGCCGCCGCGCGCACCTGGCGCCTCGTGGCCTTTGCGTCGCTCGGGGTGGCGGGGATCGCCGTCGCCGGCAACGTCTGGCAGTCGTCGCAGAGCCGCGTCGTGCCCTACGTGGTCGAGGTCAACAGGCTCGGGGACGAGCTGCCGATCGAGCGCGCCGACCTGTCCGGGCCGCTTGATCCGCGCATCGTCCGCGCGCAGCTCGCCCGCTTCGTCACCGACGTCCGCAGCGTCTACATCGACGTCCAGGCCGAGCGCGCCAACATCGGCGAGGCTTACGCGATGGTCGACAAGAACGGCCCGGCCTTCTCGTTCCTCAACGACTACTTTGCCACGCACAGCCCCTTCACCCGTGCCGCCGACGAGATGATCGCGGTGCATGTGGACTCCGTCATCCCCCTGCCCGGCGGCAACACCTGGCGAGCCGAATGGCGCGAGGACACCACCAGCCGCGACGGCCGGCCGCAGTCCTCCAAACAATGGGAAGCCACCATCACGATCAGCCACACGCCGCCGATCACCGACGCGGACATCCGGGCCAACGCCACCGGCATGTTCGTGGAGTCCATGCCCTGGGGTGAAAGGCAGGTGGGCAGGTGAACACCATGAAGCAGGCATTCGGGGCCGCCTTGCTGGTCGCCCTGCCCTCCCTCGCCTCCGCGCAGCAGCAGGTGCCGGCAATCCAGGCCAGCGCCAGCGCCGCGGCCTCCGCGGGCCCCATGGCCCTGACCGGTGAGCCGGGCACCGTCGGTGGCGCGCACGGCACGCAGATGGCTTCGGCCGCGGTGCCGGCGACGATGCCCCCGGCGATCCCGCTGCTGTCGCCATCGCGCGCGGTGCTGAACACCAAGGAACGGCGGGCGCTCTCGCTGTCGCAGCGGTGGAAGAACCGCAACGAGATGCCGCACGCCGGCGAGGATGGCTATGTGCGCTTCCTGTTCGGCGCAACGTTTCCCACGGTGGTCTGCGCGCCGCTCCAGATCTGCAACCTGACCCTGCAGCCCGGCGAGGTCGTGAACAGCGTCAACCTGGGCGACAGCGTTCGCTGGAAGGTGACGCCGTCCCTCTCGGGCAACGGCGGCACACAGACAACGCACCTCATCATCAAGGCCGTGGACGCTGGCCTCACGTCCTCGCTGGACGTGGAAACGGACCGCCGCAGCTATGCCGTGAAGCTGGTCAGCACGGAGGCGCAGTGGATGCCTCTCGTGGCGTTCAACTACTCCGACGACGTGCAGGCGCAGTGGAAAGCCTATCAGCAGCAGGTGTCGTCCGGCAGCGCCGGCACGACGCTCCCCACGGGCGAGAACACCGCGAACCTGCAGTTCATGTGCGTGTCGCCGGCGACGGGCGGGCCGAGCTGGGCGCCGACCCGCGCCTATACCGATGGGGCAAAGACCTACATCGAGTTCCCGTCCTCAATCGCCTACCAGGCCGCCCCGGCGCTGGTGACGCTGGCGAACGACGGCGGCTTGTTCTCCGGGCCGAGCCAGCAGTTCGTGAACTACCGCATGGCCGGCAGCCGCTACGTGGTCGACGCCATGCTGGACAAGGCGGCGCTCATCTCCGGCGTCGGTGGCGACCAGCAGCGCGTGGTGCTCACGCGCGGGAAGGACTGCAAGTGAACCGCCTCCTCCGTCTTGCCCTGCCAGCGCTTGCCGCCTGCGGCCTGTCCGCGTGCGCCGAGGTCGGGCCGCGCACCTCCTACGTCGAGCCCCTGCCCCACGCCGGGGACGCGCAGGTGCTCGCCGGCAGCATTAGCACGTTCCTGGCCGCGCAGATCCCGGCCGCGGCGAGCACCATCGCGCTCGATCCGACGCCGACCGACCAGGACAGCAACGCCCTCACGCCGGTCCTGGCGGCCAGCTTGCGGCAACAGGGTTTCGGCATCGCGGCAGAGGCCAACGGGACACCCGGAGCACCCGCGGCACAGGCCGCGCACACCTTGCGCTATTGGATCACGCCGATGGACAGCTCCGGCGAGTTGGTCCGCCTGCTGCTCGACGGCAACAAGGAAGCCTCGCGCTTCTTCGTGCGCAACACGGCCGGGACGTTGCAAGGCGGTGGCCCCTACACCGTCATGGTCCAGGAGGCGTCCCGGTGAGCGGGGCGCAGCCACCGGCCGAGGACAACCCGGGCAACTCCCCTGCCTTGCTCGCCCCGCTGCCGAGGCGCGGCGCCGGCGTGCGCCGGCTCAACCGCCTGCCCATCTGGGGCGCTGGCCTTGCCGTGTGCGCGGTGATTGGCGGCGTCGGCTACACCTATGACCAACGCTCGAAGTCTCATGCTGCTGCTGCGCACGACGCCGACAAGCGCCCGGAAGGCGCCACGCGGCCGGCGGTGCTCAACGGCGCTCCCGATGGGGGCGAGATCCAGTCCTCGGCCTTCCGCAACGTGGTGAAGGCGCCCGCCGGCGCTCCACCCTCGCCTTCGCCCACGCCAGCGCCCGGCCCAGCACAGGCCGCCTTGAACGACGGCGGCGGCCAAGTCCGGCAGGAGGACGATCCGGCGACGCAGGCGCGCAGGCAGGCGTGGCAGACCTACTACCAGCAGCTCGCCAGCCTGCAGCAGTCGAGGATGCAGGCGGCACAGGACGCCATGAAGGCGGACACGTCCTCGGGCATGTCTCAAGGCACCGCACAGACGGGCGCAGGCGCTGCCCTGGGCCAGCAGATAGCGCAGGCACAGGGCAGCGCCCAACAGGCGCAGGAAGCCGCCACAGCCGCGCAGCAAGGCGGCCAGGGCGCGGCGGGCGGAGTTGCCCCCGTCTCGACTGCAGGTGGCTACGGCGTGGCCGCTGGCGGGTTGGGCGGGGGCGGGCTGGGCGTCGGTGGATTCGGGGGCGGCTATCCGATCCTGCCGCCTGCCGGGCCAGACGCGACCGGCGCTCGGGAGAAGCAGGGGTTCGTCAGCCAGGCAGGCAACCTCGGGCAGAACGACACCCTGGCCGCCTCGGTGCGCGATCCGGTGTCGCCCTACATGGTCACGGCCGGCGACGTGATTACCTGCGTGGCGCAGGGCGGAGAGAACAGCGACACACCCGGCCAGTTCGTGGGGCGCGTATCCCGCAACATCTACGACAGCGCCACCGGCCGCTTCCTGCTGATCCCGCAGGGCTCCAAGGTCATCGGCACCTACGACAACATCGTCTCGAACGGGCAGAGCCGCATCCCAACGGTGCTGACGCGGCTGATCTTCCCGGACAGTAGCTCGATCCCGCTCGGTGCTATGCCCGGCGCCGACCAGGCGGGCTATGCTGGGCTGCACGACCAGGTGGACCGGCACATGTGGGAGAAGTTCGGCAACGCGCTCATCCTCGCGCTCGGCAGCGCCGGCATCCAGTTGAGCCAAGGCACCGGCCAGTCCTCGAACGGCTACAATGCGCAGCAGATCGGCGCCGCCGCGATCGGGCAGCAGTTTGGCGAGCTGGGCCAGGAGTATGCGCGCTCCGGGCTGGCCATCCCGAACACGCTCACGGTGCGGCCGGGCTATGCGTTCGTGGTGCAGGTAACGAAGGACATGGTGCTGCGCCCCTACGTGGATCGCCGCACCGCGCGCTCCGGCGTCCAGGCCATCAACCTCGGTCCGGTGATGCAGTGAGGGGCGAGTTGGCGAGCCCCTGGACGGTCATGGCTTGCACGCTGCTGCAGGCCGATGAGCCGGCGCGGGTGGCGCAGCTCGGCCGCATGGGCGCCCGGGAACGGGCCTCCATGGAGATCCTGATGCAACGCATTTCGGCCCGCGCGGACGTGGCGCTCCGGCAGTTCCTCGCCATCCGCGTCAAGAGCGGCGCGGTCGAGTGACGCCGAGCCAGCGGGACAAACGGCTCATGCGGCGGCTCTACTACGTCCTGCTGGCGGGCATCGTCCTGATCTGGATCGGGCTCTCGGATGGATCACAGAATGCGCAACTCGTGGGCGAGGCGGTGTGCCTCGCCGGCTTTGCGTGGCTGGGGCTGGGCGGGTGGCGCGTGATGCAACGCTGCGCCCGCCGGATGAAGGATGGCACCAATGAATGAGCGCCCGGCGCCCGGCTGGATCTACGTGCTCACGCATCCGGCGTGGGACGGAATGGGCATGGTCAAGATCGGTCGCACCGGGCGCAACCCGCGCACCCGAGCGGCCGAGATTACCAGCGTCTCGGGGCTGCTCGCCCCCTGCAAGATCGCCTTCTGCTCGCCCGTATCGGACATGGCCGACGCGGAACAGGCAGTTCACCGAATGCTGGCGCCACACCGGGTGCGCAAGCGGCGCGAGCTGTTCCGGGTGGACGTGGCGACGGCGCAGCAGGTGGTCCGGGCGGTGGCCGGTTCCTTGCCTCCGCCAAGCCATACCTTGCTGGGGTTTCTGTCCCGCGCGCTAGCACAGAGGGCGCGCGAAAGCTCCCGGTATCGCCACCGGCCTTCTCGTGCTGGCTCTTGGTTTCACGGTCGGCGACATGTCCCCGCTTGGGTAAGCCTGATGGGAGCGCTGGCAGCAGGAAGCGCCTTGCTCGCGCTGCTCGAACCGGCGCTGCGGCCCTGAGAGACTTCTCTGATTGGGGTTGTCGGGGTCAAGCTACTCCTCGCACGTCAGGCCCATTCCCGTGGGTCACTCGCTTCTCTTCGCGGTCGGCGCAAGGCCGCCGCATGATGGGGTCAGGAGGACGGGGCGTCTCAATCTGTCCCGCGACCTCGGGGCGCTGCCGCCACCGGGTTCCGGACTCTCAACGAGATCACCCCGCCCATCGTCCCCACGGGAACGACGCGCTCTCCGCCCTGCTCAGGCGGAAACTGAAACTTCCTGCCTCATGCGGCGGCCGCCGGCGCCGCAGCCTGCCTGCCCCAGCGGAACTCGCTGCCGTCGGCCCACATGCGATGCAGGATCACCGCCAGCTTGCGCGCGACTGCGACACGGGCCCGTGCCATGCCGCGGCGCTTGGCTATGGCCATCCCCCACGCCCGCAAGGCCGACCACTTGCTGCTGCGGATCAGCAGCGAGTGGGCCGCCTCGTACAGCGCAGTGCGCGCCAGCTCGTCGCCGCACCGGCTGATCCGGCCCTGCAC
>JBPBQX010000188.1:0-6265 GCA_050955025.1 Janthinobacterium lividum | reverse complement strand
CAGCCGCGTGGCCCCGCCGAGCACGACCATCACGAAGATCATGCCCGCGCAGGCGAACAGCCACCCCGCGACCAGCCGCCGGTCGCGCCGCAGCCGCGCCACCTCGTGCGAGGACGGAAAGCTCGCGGGAAATTCCCTGTCGTCGAACGGCATGGCCCGTGCTACCGCGCCCGCCCACCGCGGGCAAGCACCCGCGCCCCGCCGGACCGCGACCCTGCCCCGACCCCCGTGATCCCTTGACTCAAGTGGCGCGTCCCAAGGGCGCAGCCTTTGGCGGAGCTCGAGGCGGCGCCTCGACCTTGCTTGCTCCCCTTGCCGCCCCGGTGCTACCGGCCCCGCCATGACCGACGCGCCCGCGCCCGACCGCCGCCTCCTCCTGTCCGTGGTGGTCCCCGTGCGCAACGAGGCCCCCAACCTGCGCCCGCTGATCGAGGAAATCGGCGCCGCCCTGCACGCGACCCCCCACGAGATCGTCTACGTCGACGACGGCAGCACCGACGACACCCCCGCCCGCCTCCGCGCGCTCCAGGCCAAGCTCGCCCCGGCCGGCCACACGCTCGTCCTGCGCCGCCACCGCGACAGCTGCGGCCAGAGCGCCGCCGTGCTCACCGGCGTGCGCGCCGCCTCCGGCACCTGGATCGCCACCCTGGACGGCGACGGCCAGAACGACCCCGCCGACATCCCGGCGCTCCTCGCCCGCGCCCAGGCGCTGGAGGCCGACGGCGGCCCCCGCCCGGTACTGCTTGCCGGCCACCGCACCACGCGCCGCGACACCCGCACCAAGCGCCTGGCCTCGCGCGCCGCCAACCGCATCCGCGCCGCCCTGCTGCACGACGCGACGCCGGACACCGGCTGCGGCCTGAAGCTGGTGCGCCGCGACGCCTTCCTGGCGCTGCCGCACTTCGACCACATGCACCGCTACCTCCCCGCCCTGGTGCTGCGCGCCGGCGGCCGCGTCGAGAGCGTGCCCGTCAACCACCGCCCCCGCACCCGCGGCGTGTCCAACTACGGCACGCTGGACCGCCTCTGGGTCGGCATCTTCGACCTCGCCGGCGTCGCCTGGCTGCAGCGCCGCTGGACCCGCCCCACGCTCGACGAACAGGGGCTCGACGACCAGGGCCCCGACGACCAGGCCCCGGCGGCGTGAGCGCCCCCGCCCCCGCCTCGCGCGCCCCCGCCTCGCGCGCCGCCGTCCTCGCCAAGCCCGTCCTCCTGCTCGCCGGCCTCATCGCCGCTGGCCTCGCCCTGCGCCAGCTCCCCGGCGCCTCGCCCCAGGCCCTGCTCGGCCGCTGGGTCACCGGCCACGGCCCCCTCGGCGCCCTGGCGTTCGTCGCCGGCGGCGGCGCGCTCTGCGCCGTGGGCCTGCCGCGACAGGCCGTCGCCTTCGCCGGCGGCCTCGCCCTCGGCGCCTGGCCCGGCGCCGCGCTGTCGCTCCTGGCCATGCTCGCCGGCTGCGCGCTCGACTTCGCCTGGGCCCGCGGCGTGGCACGCGCCTGGGCGCGCCGCCGCCTGCGCGGCCGCTGGGCCAGGCTCGACGCCTTCCTCGCCGCCAACCCCTTCACCGCGACCCTGACGCTCCGCCTGCTCCCCGTCGGCAGCAACGTCCTGCTCAACCTCCTCGCCGGCGTGTCCGGGGTCGCCTTCCCCCCCTTCCTCGCCGCCACCGCCCTCGGCTACCTGCCGCAGTGCGCGGTCTTCGCCCTGCTCGGCGCCGGCACCCGCGTCGACCGCGGCGCGCAGCTCTGGCTCGGCCTGGCGCTGTTCGCCGCCTCCGCCGCCCTGGGCGTCGCACTCCTGCGCAGGCAGGCAGGCATGGGCTCTGCCCAAACCCGCAAAGGGTCCGAGGACCCTTTGATCCCTTGACTTAAGGAGGGCGATCCAAGGGCCCAGCCCTTGGCGGAGTTTGAGGCAGAGCCTCAACCTTGCCTTACGCGACCTCCTGCCGCTGCCGCCCGAGCCCCGTGATCCCCAGCTCCATGACGTCCCCCGCCCGCAGGAAGCGCTGCGGCTTGCGCCCCATCCCCACGCCTGGCGGGGTCCCCGTGATCACCAGGTCCCCCGGCCGCAGCGTGATGAACCGGCTGATGTAGGCGACCAGCACCGCGACCCCGAACACCATGGTCCGCGTGCTGCCGCGCTGCATCGCCTCCCCGTTCAGGTCCAGCCACAGCTCCAGCGCCTGCGGGTCCGCGACCTCGTCCGCCGTCACCAGCCACGGCCCCACCGGCCCGAACCCGTCGCACCCCTTGCCCTTGTCCCAGGTCCCGCCACGCTCGAGCTGAAACGAACGCTCGCTGAGGTCGTTGACCACGCAGAACCCCGCGACATGCTCCATCGCGTCCGCCTCCGCGACGTGGCGCGCCGTGCGCCCGATCACCACGCCCAGCTCCACCTCCCAGTCCGCCTTCGCCGACCCCGGCGGCAGCGCGACCCGGTCGTCCGCCCCCGCCAGCGACGACACCGACTTGAGGAACAGCACCGGCTCGTCCGGCA
This sequence comes from Janthinobacterium lividum, assembly GCA_050955025.1. Taxonomy (GTDB): domain Bacteria; phylum Pseudomonadota; class Alphaproteobacteria; order Acetobacterales; family Acetobacteraceae; genus CAXSEF01. Next base: position 3,772 of record JBPBQX010000188.1, on the reverse strand, counting down.
CCGCCATGCCCGACTCCGCCGCGTGGTCGGCGTAGTTGAGCCCCGCCGCCACGACCTGCCCGATGCCGGCCACCGGCACCCCCAGCCGCGGCCGCCCCTCGATCGCCGGCAGGCTCGCCGGGTCGATCGCCGCCAGCGCCGACAGCTGCGCCCGCGACAGCAGGTCCGGCGTGATGTCGCCCACCTGCCCCGACAGGTCGCGCAGCGTCCCGGTGGCGTCGAGCAGCCCCGGCCTCTCCTGGCCGGCAGGCCCGTAGCGCAGCAGCTTCATGGCAGGAACCCCCGCGCCGGGGATCGGCGCCCGGGCGCATAGCCGGGCAGGGCGGTGCAAAACGCAAGGCCGGAGACAGGCAAGAAAGGTCGAGGCTCCGCCTCGAGCTCCGCCAAAGGCTGCGCCCTTGGAACGCGCCACTTAAGTGAGGCCAGTCCAGGGCGGCTCGCCCTGGCGGGTCCGGGCAGAGCCCGGCCTTGCTTCCCGCTCAGTCGAAGTAGCGCAGCCGCAGCGATACGGCTGCACCGTCCGCCCCGACCTGCACGGCCGCGTCGTCGAACGAGGGCGGCCCGAAGCGCATCGGCGCGTCGCGGGAGAACCCGATGCCCTCCTCCGGGATCCCCAGCAGGCTCCGGTTGATCTTCCCGTCGTCGTTCTCGTCGAGATACGCCTGCACCGCATACACCCCCGGCGGCACGCCCGGCACCACGACCACGACGCTGCCCGCGTGCGCCGGCGCGACCGCGTGCCACGCGCAGCTCGGCTGCAGGAACGCGGCGCGCGGGCACACCGCCACCCGCACGTGCCCCCGCGCGCTGCGCACGTTCGTGACCGTGACCTGCACCGCGACCCCCGCCGGCTGCGCCACGCCCCCCGCCGCCGGGAACAACCCGAGCGCCGCCACCGCCGCGACCACGCCGCAGCGCCGCATCACGGCGACGCCGGATAGGCGCGCCCGCGCCAGGTCGACGGCCGCCCGCGCGCCGCCCGCAGCAGCGCCGCCCACTGCACCACCAGCAGCGCCGCCACCCCCACCGGATGCAGCAGCGCGCCCAGCACCGGCTGCCTGAACCGCGCCGCCAGCACCAGCCGCAGCCCGATCCCCGCCGCCGCCGCCGCCGCCGTCGCCACGCCGGGGAACAGCAGGAGCAGCACCACCGGCAGCACCTGCCCCCCACCGAGCACCACGGTCCACACCGGCAGCGCCCGCGCGCTCGCCATGCCCTCCGTGGCGTTCTTCGTCAGCCCTTCCCAGACCTGGGCGGCGTCGGTGTACATGCGGCACGAGGCGAAGCGGCTCGCGTCGAACAGCCCCGTCATCGACCCCGCGCGCCGGAACGCCCGGGGCAGGGTGATCCCGTCGTGCAGCGACGCCCGGATCGCGCCGTGCCCCCCGGCGCGCTCGTAGTCGCCGCGCCGCACGATCACGAGCTGCCCGCACCCTGCCCCGAACCCCGGCGCCGGCGAGCGACGCATCGCCGCCATCGGCAGGAACCCCAGCAGCAGGAAATGGATCAGCGGCAGCAGCAGCCGCTCCGACCAGGTCAGCGTCACCTGCCGCGGGAACCCGCTGGCCATGCCGACGGCGTGGCACTGCATGAACCCCGCCATCCGCGACAGCGCGTCCGGCGCCAGCCGCACGTCGGCGTCCACGAACACCATCAGCTCGTGCCGCGCGAGTCGCCCCAGCGCCGCGCAGGCGTGCTGCTTGCCCGACCACCCCGGCGGCAGCGGCGGCGCGTGCGCCACCCTCAGCCGCGGGTCGCCGATCGCCGCCAGGATCGCCGGCGTGGCGTCCGTCGACGCGTCGTCGAGCACCACCAGCTCGACCTCGACCCCCGTGCTGGCCAGCACGCAGGCCACCGCGTCCGCGATGTTGGCCGCCTCGTTGCGCGCGGGGATCAGCACCGACACCGCCGGCACGCCTTCCGCCTCCGCCGGCCGCCGGTACAGCGCCAGGTTCCACAACGCGAGCACGACCGGCCCGAACGCCAGCACCAGAACCACGATCACGCCCGCGACCCCGGCACGCGATCATGCGACGGATCGAAGCTCCGCCCCGACACCACGGCCCGCCCCCGCCGCCACAGGTCGTACACCCCGCCCACCCCCGCGCCGCCTTCCAGCAGCATCCGGAACGGCGCCGCATCCCGCGCCACCGCGTCGCGCGCCAGATCGTCCATCGTCAGCTCCAGCGCCGCCTCCAGAACCCGCGTCCCCTCACGCGCCGAGCGCCCCCGCAGCGCGGCCGCCTCCACCGGCGTCCCGAAGCGCAGCAGCGCCTCCGGCCGGCTCTCGTTCCAGAACGGGTACTCCGCCGCCAGCGGCAGCAGCAGCGCGTCCGGCGCCAGCCGCGCGAGATGCGCAAGCCCCGGCCGCAGCACCACCGGCCGCTGCCGCGCGTCCGCGAACCGCCCCTGCGCCGTGACCCACAGCACGCCCGACGGATCGCCCAGCACCCGCGCGCCGAGCCGCAGGAAGGTCTGCGCCCCCGCCCGGCTGTCCGCCTCGATGCCGAACAGCCCCATGCGCCGCAGCACGCCGTAGCGCGCCAGCGCCGCCGCCTCCATCGGCCCGTGCCCCCTGCGCCCGCGCATCAGCGTGCAGTGCAGCAGCACGAACATCGCCGGGTCCCACCATGACGGATGGTTGGTGAACACCACCACGGGCCGCCCCGCGGGCAGCACCGGCCACCCCTCGCGCGCCAGCCTGACCGCATGGAAATGGCGCGGCACGTACCAGAGCAGGTAGCGGTGGAACAACGCGATCGCCAGCGGCGAGCGCGCCGCCAGCGGGTCCGCCCCCCGCGCGGGCGCGGCCTGTGCCGGTATCCCGTCAGGCACCGCGCGGACCGCCCCGCCCGCGCGCAGCCTTCCTCACGCCGCCCGCGTCCCCGCGCCGCGGTCGGCGTCGAGCGCGTCCGCCGCGATCCACCCCGACATCAGCACCATCGGCATCCCCGGCCCGGGATGCGCCGCACCCCCCGCGAGATACAGCCCCCCCAGGTCGCGCGACCGGTTGCCCGGCTTGAACGCCCCGAAGAACGACCCGTGGCTCGCGAGCCCGTAGATCGCCCCGTCCAGCACGCGATACCGCTCGTGGATGTCCTGCGGCGTCAGCACCCGCTCGGTGACGATGCGGCTCTCGAGGTCCGCCATCCCCGCCGTGCGCGCCAGCTTGTCGAGGATGACCTTGCGGTACGCCGGCAGCATCTTCTTCCAGTCGTGGTGCGGCCGCAGGTAGGGCGTGTGCACCAGCACGTACAACGCCTCGCCCCCCGGCGGCGCCACGCCCGGCTCCGTGCGCGACGGCGCCGCGATGTAGCAGGTCGGGTCCGGCGCCGGCTCGCCCTTCGTGTAGATGAAGTCGAACTCCTCCTCCGGGTCGCGCGAGAACACGAAGTCGTGGTGCGCCAGGTGCTCGTAAGCCTTGCTCAGCCCGAGGTACAGCACGACTCCCGAGCACGCCGCCTCGCGCTTCCACCGCTTCGCGAACCCCGCCGCCGGCGCCCCGCCCACCAGCTCGCGATACGTCCGCACGCTGTCCATGTTCGACACCACCGCCGACAGCGCAACGCTCTCGCCCCGCTCCGTGACGACCCCGTTCGCCTGCCCGCCCGCCGACGAGATGCGCGCGATCCCCTCGCCCATGCGCACCTCGACGCCCAGCTCCAGCGCCAGCTTGTGCAGCGCCAGCGGCACGGCGCGCGTGCCCCCCATCGGGTACCAGATCCCCTCGTCGACCTGCATGTGCCCGATCGAGCACAGCACCGCCGGCGAC
>JBPBQX010000187.1:0-6411 GCA_050955025.1 Janthinobacterium lividum | reverse complement strand
CGCAGCGCGTCCACCGCGTCGAACGCCGGCGACCCTTGCGCGAACACCACCTGCGTCAGCCCGTAGTGGTCGCGCAGGTCCACGAACAGCAGTCCGCCGTGGTCGCGCTTGCTGTGCACCCAGCCGGACAGGCGCACCTCCTGGCCGGCGTCGGAACCGCGGAGCTGGCCGCAGGTGTGGGTGCGGTAGGCATGCATGGGCGCGGTCCTGCGATCGGAGGGAGGCGGCAGAACAACCGCCGCCATCCCGGCAAGTCAAGGCTCGCCCAGGCGCCGGCTCGCCCGCGTCAAGGAAGCAGCGTTGAGGCTCCGCCTCAAACTCCGCCAAAGGCTCGCCTTTGGAATCCTCCACTTAAGGGATGCGTTCCAAGGGCGCAGCCTTTGGCGGGTTCGGGCAGCGCCCGACCTTGCTTTGCCCCCCACCACCCCGGCGTGTATGACCGTCCGATGCCCCGCCCCGACCGCGCCGCCTTCCCGACCCCCGCCCTCGTGACCGACTCCGCGGCCCTTGACGCGCTCTGCACCCGCCTGCGCGCCGAACGCGTCGTCACCGTCGACACCGAGTTCATGCGCGAGCGCACCTACTGGCCCGAGCTGTGCCTGGTCCAGCTCGCCGGCGGCGACGACGTGGCCGTGGTGGACAGCCTCGCCCCCGGCCTCGACCTCGCCCCTCTCGGCGTGCTGCTGGCCGACACGAACGTCACCAAGGTGTTCCACGCCGCCCGACAGGACGTGGAGATCTTCCTCCAGCTGTTCGGCGCCGTCCCCACGCCGCTGTTCGACACGCAGGTCGCAGCCATGGTCGCGGGCTTCGGCGACCAGGTCGGCTACGACGCGCTGGTCGCCTCGCTGTGCGGCGGCCAGATCGACAAGGCGCACCGCTTCAGCGACTGGTCCGCACGCCCCCTGTCGCGCGCGCAGCTCGACTACGCCGCCGCCGACGTGACCTGGCTGCGCGTGGTGTACGACCGCCTGTGCGAGAAGCTCGCACGCGAGGGCCGCCTGGACTGGGTCGCCGAGGAGATGGCCGTGCTCACGGTCCCCGAAACCTACCGCCCCGACCCGGAGCGCCTGTGGGAGCGCCTGCGCCCGCGCACCGGCAACCGCCGCATGCTCGGCCAGCTCCGCGCCGTCGCCGCCTGGCGCGAGCGCGAGGCGCAGCGCGTCAACGTGCCCCGCGGCCGCCTGCTCAAGGACGAGTGCCTGCTCGAGCTCGCCGCAACCACCCCGCGCGATGCCGACGCCCTGGGCCGCGTGCGCGGCATCACCCGCGGCTTCGCGGAAGGCAAGAGCGGCCAGGCCCTCCTCGCCGCCATCGCCGAGGCCGCCGCCCTTCCGGAAGACGCGCTGCCCGAAAGCCCGTCCGGCCGCGACGGCCCGCGCCCGTCGCCCGCGCTGGTCGCCCTGCTCAAGGTGCTGCTGGCCGCCAAGGGCGAGCAGCACCAGGTCGCGACCCGCCTGCTCGCCTCGTCCGACGACATCGACCGCCTCGCCACCGAGGACCAGCCCGACGTGCCCGCGCTCGCCGGCTGGCGGCGCGAGGTGTTCGGCGAGGACGCCCTCGCCCTTAAGCAGGGCCGCGTGGCCCTCGGCGTCGAGGGCCGCCGGATCAAGCTGATCCAGGCCTGACCCCCGGCCACGACGGGGAAGGCCGGCGCCGCGGTCCCGCGGCGCCCGCCGCTACTCCGCGCCGTCTTCCGCCGGACGCGCCGGCTTGCGGCCGCGCTTGGCCGGCTTGGCCGCGGGCTCGTCGCCCGCCTCGTCCGTGCCGGCAGCGGCGCCGGACGGCTTGCGACCCAGCCCGATCGACTTGGCCAGCGCCGAACGCCGCTCGGCGTAGCTCGGCGCCACCATCGGGTAGTTCGACGGCAGCCCCCAGCGCTCGCGGTACGCCTCGGGCGTCATCCCGTATGACGTCATCAGATGCCGCTTGAGCATCTTCAGCTTCTTCCCGTCCTCGAGGCAGACGATGTAGTCGGGGAACACCGACTTCTTCAGCGGAACCGCGGGCTCCAGCTTCTCCGCGGGCGCCGGCTCGCTGCCGACCATGGTCAGAGCCTTGTACACCTGCTGGATCAGGTCCGGCAGCGCGCTTGCCTGCACGGAGTTGTTCGACACGTGGGCCGACACGATCTGTGCGGCGAACTCCAGGACGGAGTCGTGGGACGCTTCGGCTGACATGGCTGATCCAGTGTGGAACGATGTGGAAGAGTTCTCGCGACTATACTGACAGACACGCCCGCCGTTTCATACGGTCTTGCGCGAATGCGACGCTCTTTCTTGCACAACCCGGCCCGGGTCTGACCCGCACCTGCCCGACCGCCTGCAACCGGACCGTAGGCGCCGCAACCCCTTGACAGGAATGCATAATCGGACGCGATGCCGGCCCCGGGCAGCAGAACACCGCTCCACGGACACCTGCGCGCACAACCCGCCGCCTACACCCGCGCACCACCCGGGATGCGCTCGCCAGGCCCGCGGGCATCCCGCCCGCGCGCCCCGCGCCGCCCGATTCGCACGCCGCGCCACCACCGGGCGCGGCGCCGCCTGCAACCCTAGCGCCGGGCCTTGCGCGCCGCGTACTTGGCGTCGCGCGCCGCCTTGCGCTCGGCCTTGATCGCCTCCTCGCGCTCCAGCGCGGCGAGACGCTGCTCCTCCGCCTCGGCGGCCAGGCGCGCCTGCTCGACCAGAGCCGCCTCCTCCTCCGCACGCAGCCGGAGCAGGTCCGCCTCCTTGAGCTTGGCGCGCTCCGCGGCGCGCACCTCGCGCGCGTCGGCGATCGCCTTCATCTCCGCCTGCTTCTGCAGGATCGCGGGATCGTCCGCCGCCGGGCGCGACTTGAACTTCTCCAGCAGCGCCTTCTTGGCATTGGCCGCCGCATCCCGCCGGTCGTTGAATCCGGCTCCTTTGAAGGCACTCATCGTCGGGATCCTGTTCTCGAGAATGTTGCATCGGCCCGCGAGGCACGATCGCTGCGGGCGGCGGCTCTGCCGCGCCGACGCATCCGCCTCGGCGAGGCATCCGCGCCGCGCCGCGAGGCGCCGGGCCGCCAGACTTGGCGCACCCCGCGCCCTCTTACCAGGGAACGGCGCGAAAATCTGCCCCCGCCCCGCCGAAAGGTGACGCGACACGGCAGACCGGAAACCGGCCCGCAAAAAACGGATTCCAAAGGCGAGCCTTTGGCGGAGCTCCAGGCGGAGCCTCGACCTTGCCTACGCCTTTCGCGGATGCTCCAGGAAGAACCGCAGCATCTCCCCGCTCGCGTCCGGCCCCTTCGGATCGGTGTACGACCCCGCCGCGCTCCCCCCCGACCAGGCGTGCCCCGCCCCGTGCACCGTCCACTGCTCCAGCACGACCGCCCCGCCCGGCCCGGCATGGCACACCCGCTCGAACGCCCGCCCGCCCGGCACCTGCCCGCGCTCCACCCGCCTGGTCCAGCCGCCGTCCTCGCCGCCCCCCGCCTGCGCGATCACCGCGTCGGCGTTGCCCGGATGCACCGTGGAATCCGAGTCGCCATGGAACACGATCGCCGGCATCGCCCGCCCTGCCGCCCGCCCCGGCCTGGCCTGCCGCATCGCGGCCATCGCCGACACGGTGTCGCGCGCCGCCCCGCACGCCAGCCCGGAGTGCACCCCGATCGCCGCGTAAAGCTCCGGATACGCCGCCCCCAGAACCGCCGCCGCCGCCCCTCCCGCCGAAAGCCCCGCGACGTACACCCGCGCCGGATCCACCGCGTACTCCGCCATCACCTCGCGCGTGATCCCGGCAACGATCGCCGGCTCCCCGCCGCGCCCCTGCTCGGACGCCTCGAACCACCGCCAGCAGCGCGACGCGTTGGCCGCCGCGACCTGCTCCGGCCACGCCACCAGGCATCCCTGCGCCTCCGCCGCCTCGTTCATCCGCGTGCCCGCCGCGAAATCCGCCGCCGACTGCGTGCACCCGTGCAGCATCACCACCAGCGGCACCGGCCGGCCGTCGTACGACCCGGGCACGTACAGCCGGTAGGGCCGCGTCGCCCCCCCGGACAGCCCCCCCCCCAGCCCCGCGACGCCGAGCCCCACCCCCTGCAGCCCCGCCGCAAGCCCGCCAGCCCCCGCGCCGAACCGCCCGCCGCTCCCGCCCTTCGCCCGTGCGCCCGCGTCCGCCGGATCCGGCGCCAGCGTGAAGGACCGCGCCAGGAACCGCCCCTGCCCGCCCGCACGGCCCGCCGCCGGCGGCACCGCCGCCCGCCCCGCGTTCCCCTGAGCCGCGCCCCCCGCACGGGCTGCGCCACCGGCCGGTCGCGTCCAGACCCCGGGCTCCGCCACCCCCTCCAGCACGATCCCGTCCCCTGCGCCCCCCGTCCCCCGCGCCGCCGGCGCAGCCTCCGGCGCCAGCCCCCGCAGCACCCGGCTCGCCTCCATCAGCCGCCCCGACCTGGTCAGCCGCGTGGCCTCGGCCATCCGCTCGTGCATCTCGGACATGGTACGATCGCTCCAACAACGACCCCGTCCGGGCCGGCAGCCATGAAACAGGCACGGCGAAAACCCTGTCGCGACCGCACGCGGAGCCCCTCCGCGCGCCGCCGCCCCGCTCAGCGCGTCCGGTCCGCCAGCGCCGCGCGAACCTCAGCGCTGGCGTGCAGCGCCCCCAGCACCGTGACCGACGCGATCGCCGCCCGCGCCAGCTCCGGCGTCACGTCGCGCGCGATGCTCGCCAGCCCAAGCACCCCGATATGCAGCGGCGCCCCCGCGGCCCGTGCCGCCTCCAGCGCCTCGCGGCTGAAGTGGCACATCCCCAGCTGCAGCGTGCGCCGCGCCACCGAGTGCCGCAGCGGCTCCGCGTGCCGCTCGATCTGGTTGCGGATCGCCGTGCGGATGAAGTCCGTGCGCGTCGCGTAGAACCCGTCGCGCACCAGCAGGTCCACCTGCCCGAGGTCGACGAACCCCAGGTTCACCGTGATCTTCTCGCTCTCCGGCACCCGCTCGACATCCGCCACGAACCATCCCCGCACCATCCCACTGGATGGTAAATGGTCGTGTCGGCGCCCGCCTGCAACCCCTGGCCGCCCCGCGCCACGCGCCCCGCGTGCGCCGCAGCCGCAACCCCGTGCCGCCCGCCGGAGTTGTTCTCCCGCGGCGCCACCCGGCCCGCGCGCCACCCCCGGCACACAGGAAGACCCCGCATGTCCATCATCGGCTGGATCGTGTTCGGCCTCATCGCCGGCTTCATCGCGAGCAGGCTCGTCAACCGGGGCGGCGAGGGCCTGATCCTCGACATCGTCCTGGGCGTGGTCGGCGCGGTCGTCGGCGGCTGGGTCTTCACCTTCTTCGGCGCCGACGGCGTGACCGGCTTCAACCTCTACAGCATGATCGTCGCGGTCATCGGCGCGGTGATCGTCCTCGTCGTGTACCACGCCATCGCCGGGCGCCGCGCGACCTACTGAAGCAAGCAAGGCCGGGCTCTGCCCGGACCCGCAAAGGGCCGGGAGGCCCTTTGATCCCTCGACTTAGGTCGTGCGTTCCAAGGGCGCAGCCTTTGGCGGAGTCCAGAGGCAGCGCCTCTGGCCTTCCTTCCTTAGGCCTCGAACCGCACCCGCAGCTCCGGCGCCCCCTCGAACCGCACGACGACGTCGCCCGGCCCGCGCACCGCCGTCTTCCCGGTCCACGACCCGCAGGTCACGACCTGCCCGGCCCGCAGCCCCCCCGCCTCGCGCGCCCCCTCGTTGGCGAGCCAGCACAGCAGCCGCGCCATCCGCCCCGCCGGGTTGCCGCGCCCCTCGACCGGCGCCTGCCCCTCGACCTCCTGCACCACGCCGAGCCCTTCGAACCCCACGTCGCGCCACCCCTCGATCGCCGCGCCCCGCACGAACCCTCCGTGCCCGAGCAGGTCCGCGAGCCGCGCCGCCGGGCTCAGCACCCCCTCGTCCAGGAACCGCGACTGCAGCACCTCCAGCGCCGGATGGCACGACTCCACCGCCTCCATCACCTCCGCCTCCGAATACGCCTCCCCCTGCGGCGCCAAGTCGCGCCCCAGCACCAGGCAGATCTCGGACTCCACCTGGGGCGACGGGAACCGCCGCAGCGACACCGCCGCCGGCCCCTCCAGCATCCCCGACGCCGGCATCGGCGCGCAGCTCGGCGCCCCCTCCGGCCCGGGCGCCCCCACCTTCCAGCCCCCGATGGCGCCCAGCCGCGCCATCACCGCGCGCTGCAGCCGATACCCCTCCGCCGCATCCCCTACGGCCGTTCCCGGCCACGCCGCCAGGCGCCGCTCAGGAGCCTGCCACGCCGCCGCGATCGCCTCGGCCCGCTCGTCCATGCCCGCTCTCCCGAATGTCCGCGAAACCTCGCACCCGCCCCCCGCCCCGTCCAGGCGACGCCCCCGCGATTTGCCCGCCCCGCCCCGCCCCACTATCCCGGACGCCGACGCC
>JBPBQX010000186.1:0-6611 GCA_050955025.1 Janthinobacterium lividum | reverse complement strand
ATCGACGCCCGCGCCCGCACCGCCTGCCGCGCCAACGCCCGCGAGAACGGCGTCAGCGACCGCGTCACCATCAACGGCCTGTGCGAGCCCGAGGTGCTGGGCGAGATCGCGGCGCTCGACCCCGACGTGCTGCTGGTCCTCGACTGCGAGACCTACGAGCTGCCGCTGCTCACCTCCGAGGCGGGCTTCGCCGCCGTGCGCCGCGCCGACCTGGTGATCGAGACCCACGACTGGCTCGACCGCTCCATCGTGCCCAAGCTGATGGAGCGCTTCCTCCACACCCACAAGCTGTCCTTCCTGCACAGCGAGGGCCGCAACCCCAACCAGTTCGCCTTCCTCGCCCCCATCAGCGACCTCGAGCGCTGGATGATGGTCTGCGAGAACCGCCCCGAGCTGCAGAACTGGCTCGTCTGCGAAAGCATGAGTCGCTTCTAGCCGCGGCCCGCCCCGCTTCCGCGTCGCCTCGATCCCAGAACGGGACCCCTGCATCGCCTCCGTCCTTACCGTCAGGAAATCCCATGTGCCTGGTCAAGCTGAGCGAACTGGAATTCCGCGCCGAGGGCAACGGCCTGCCGCTGCTCGGCTTCGGCTGGTCCGAGCCGGAGTCCACCTTCGTCTGGGCCACCGGCGACTTCAGCGGCCTCAGCCTGCCGGCCGACGGGCCGCACCGCGCCTTCGTGGTCGTGCTCGCCCTGCGGCCGATCGAGCACTGGCAGCACGTGGCGTTCTGGTCGCGCGGCACCCTGCTCGGCGTGCACCTCGTCACCGAGGCCACGCGCGTCAGCGTCGGCGTGGCGGCCAGCCTGGTGGTGGACGGCCGCATCGAGCTGGTGATGACGCACTACGACCGCACCCGCGCCTGCGACCTGAGCGCGGGCGGCGACGACGTCCGCCTGCTCTCGATCGCGCTGAGCGGCGCGGAGGTCCACGGCTCCACCCGCGTGCCCGCGCCCACCCACGCCGCCCCGCGACAGACCCTGCCCGACGCGGCCCTGCTCGGCTGCTTCCAGAGCCTGGGCGACAACTGCGAGTTCGGCCTGGTGCAGCGCCGCCGCGGCGCCGACCCGCTGCACCTGCTGCGCTTCGCCGGCATCAACCTGCGCAACCTCCTGCTCGGCCTGAACAGCGAGTTCGACGGCCTCGACGACGCCGCCCGCCTCTCGCTCCGCATGAGCGGCGAGCCGGGCGAGCAGGAATTCATCCTGCTGCACGACAGCTACGGCCTGAACTCGCACACCTTCCTGTACGAGCACACCGCCGAGGCCGCCACCGTGCTCGCCCGCTCGCGGCAGAAGCTCGCCCTGCAGCGCCGCATGTTCCTCGAGGACCTGGAGGACGCGGAGAAGATCTTCGTGCTCAAGCGAAACGACGCGCTCGCGCTCGCCGAGGTGCTGCCGGTGTGGTCCTGCCTGCGCGGCTACGGCGACAACACCCTGCTCTACGTGGTCGCCGCCGACGCCGGCCACCTGCCGGGCACGGTGGAGCAGCGCGCCCCGGGCCTGCTGTGCGGCTACATCGACCGCTTCGCGCCGTACGACGACGCGCACAACCTGTTCGAGGAGTGCTGGCTCTCGATCTGCCGCAACGCCCACGCGCTGTGGAGCGAGTCCCGCCGCCACGCCGTCGCGCAGCTGATGGCCGCGGAGTAGGGCAGGGGAGCCACCCCCGCGAGCCCGCCGGACACGCAGCCCCGGCCGGCCGGGAACGCCCCGCCCCCGGACCGGCGCACCGTCTGCCCTGCGCCGCCCGGGCTACGCTTCGGCCCTGCCATCTGCCACAACCCGGGGATGAGGATCCCGCCCTGGCTGCCGGTGCTGCTCGGCGTGCTCACCGCCGTGGGCCCTGTCTCGACCGACATGTACCTGCCCGCCTTCCCTGCCATGGAGCACGCGCTGCACGCCGCCGCGGGCTCGGCGCAGATCACGCTCGCCACCTGGTTCGCGGGCCTCGCCGTCGGCCAGATGATGCAGGGCACGCTGTCCGACCGCTACGGCCGGCGCGTCCCCCTGCTGCTCGGCACCGCCGTCTACACCCTCGCCTCCGCCGGCTGCGCGCTGGCGCCGGACATGACCACGTTGTCCGCCTTCCGCGCGCTGGCAGCACTCGGCGGCTCCGCGTCGATGGTCGTGCCGCGCGCCGTGGTGCGCGACCTCGCCGACGGCCACGAGGCCGCGAAGCTGATGAGCCGCCTGATGCTGGTCATGGGCGCCGTGCCGATCCTCGCCCCCACGCTCGGCGGCGTCGTGCTCGGCTTCGCCGGCTGGCGCACGATCTTCTGGATCGCCACCGTCTACGGCGTGGTGTGCCTGCTGCTGGTCGGCGCCCTGCTGCCCGACACGCTGGCCCCCGAGCGCCGCGTCCGCCTGCGCCCCTGGGCCCTGCTGCAGCGCTTCGCCAACGTCGCCCGCGACCGCGGCTTCCTCAGCCACACGCTGATGGCCGGCTGCGCCTCCTTCGCCCTGTTCGCCTTCCTCGGCGGCTCGCCCCCCGTGTTCATCGAGCGCTTCGGCGAGACCCCCACCCAGTTCGGCCTCGTGTTCATGGGCACCGCCGGCTCCTTCATCGGCGCCTCGCAGGCCAACCCGTTCGCGCTCCGCCGCTTCGGCCACGCCCGCGTCATGCGCGCGGCCTCCACGGTGCTCCTGCTCGCCGCCCTCGCCCTGCTCGCCACCTCCGCCACGGGGCAGGGCGGGGTGGGCGGCGTCATGGCGCCGGTGCTGCTGATGTTCGGCGCCATGGGCTTCATCTCGCCCAACGCCGCGGTCGGCGCCCTGTCGCGCCACGCCGCCCAGGCCGGCGCCGCCTCCGCCCTGCTCGGCACGCTGCAGTTCCTGCTCGGCGCACTCAGCGGCACGCTGATCGGGTTGCTGTCGAACGGCACGCCGGTGCCGATGGCCGCGATGATGCTCGCGGGCGCCGCCGGCGTCGTCGCTGCGGACCGCTGGCGGCCGGCATAGGAAGCAAGGCCGGGCTCTGCCCGGACCCGCCAAAGGCCAGGGGCCTTTGGAAACCCATCCGTTTGGCAGCGTGCCCCAACCCATCGGCCTGGACGCGCCTGTTCTTCAAAATGGATTCTCAAGGCGAGCCTTGAGCGGAGTCCAGAGGCAGAGCCTCTGGCCTTCCTTCACTTCCTTCCCCCGAGGACCCCCATGCCCCCGATCGTCGGCCTCCCCGCCTGCGCCCGCCGCTACCCCGACTATCTCCAGCACGCCGTCGCCGAGCAGTACGTCGCCGCCGTGCGCGACGGCGCCGCGGCGATCCCGGTGCTCCTGCCCCCGCTCGGCCCGCCTGCGGAGGCGCTCCTCGACCGCCTGGACGGCCTGCTGCTGCCCGGCTCGGAGAGCAACGTCGCCCCCGCGCTCTACGGCGAGGCCCGCGACGTGACGCCCGGCCAGCACGACCCCGCGCGCGACGCCACCACGCTGCCGCTGATCCGCCTGGCCCTGGCGCGCGGGATGCCGGTGCTGGCGATCTGCCGCGGCCACCAGGAGCTGAACGTGGCGCTCGGCGGCACGCTGCACCAGGCGGTGCACGCGCTCCCCGGCCGCCTCGACCACCGCGAGAACCCCGCCGACGACGAGGCCGCGCAGTGGGCCCCGGCGCACGACCTGGCCGTGTCCGGCACGCTGGCCGCGCTGCTGGGCCGCGCGTCGGTCCGCGTCAACTCGCTGCACGGCCAGGCCATCGACCGGCTGGGCGCGGGACTCGTGGCCGAGGCGCTCGCCCCCGACGGCACGATCGAGGCGGTGCGGGCCGGAACCCCGGGCTTCTGCATCGGCGTGCAGTGGCACCCCGAGCGCGGCGACGCCTCCGCCATGGCCAGCGCGGCCCTGTTCGCGGCATTCGGCGCCGCCTGCCGGGACTACGCGGCACGCCGCTGACGCCCGCCCCCATCGCACGCCAACGTGCGGCAACCCCGCATCCCCGCACCGCCTTGGAGCCGCACGCCTGCCCCACGCCGCCGCGCGAGCCGCACCGCTTCGGGAGACTGCCGCCATGATCGACGCCCTGGGCTACGCCACCACCGGCCGCCACTCCTCGCTGAAGCCGCACCCGTTTCAGTGCGACGAGCCCGGCGCGTCGGACGTGCAGATCGACGTGATGTTCTGCGGCGTCTGCCATTCCGACATCCACCAGGCGCGCAACGAGTGGGGCAACACGGTCTACCCGTGCATGCCCGGCCACGAGATCGTCGGCCGCGTGGCGCGCGTGGGCGGCGCGGTGACGCGCTTCGCCGTGGGTGACCTGGTCGGCGTGGGCTGCATGGTCGACAGCTGCCGCACCTGCCCGTCCTGCGCCGCCGGCGAGGAGAACTACTGCGAGGGCCCGAACAGCTGGCTCGCCACCTACAACGGCCCGATGGTGCCCGCCGCGAAGTCGCCCGACGGCATCAACCACTACGGCCGTGACAACACCTTCGGCGGCTACGCCACCACGATCGTCGTCACCGAGCACTTCGTCCTGCGCATCCCCTCCGCGCTCGCCCCCGCGGCCGCCGCCCCCATCCTGTGCGCCGGCGTGACGACCTACTCCCCCCTGCGGCACTGGGGCGTGAAGCCGGGCGACCGCGTCGGCGTGGTCGGCTTCGGGGGGCTGGGCGACATGGCCGTCAAGCTGGCGCGCGCGATGGGCGCCGCCGTCACCGTGTTCACCACCAGCGAGGACAAGGTCCCGCTCGCCGAGGCCCTCGGCGCCACCGCCGTGGTCGAGGGCGACAAGGACGCGCTGGCCGCGCTGAAGTCCTCCTTCGACCTCATCCTGAGCACGGTGCCGCAGAGCCACGACCTCAACCCGTTCATCCCCCTGCTCAGGCGCGACAGCGCGATCGTCGTGGTCGGCGCGCTCGACGCCCTCAAGCCGGTGGCCAACATGCAGGTCGCCGCCCAGCGCCGCTCCGTGTCCGCCTCCCTGATCGGCAGCATCGCCGAAACCCAGGAGGTCCTCGACTTCTGCGCCGAGCACGCCATCGCGCCGGACATCCAGGTGATCCCCATCTCGGAGATCAACGACGCCTACGCCCATGTGGTGAAAGGCGACGTCCGTTTCCGCTACGTCATCGACATCGCGACCCTGCGCGGCGAGTAGGGCCGGGCTCCGCCCGGACCCGCCAGGGGCGAGCCCCCTCGTCCGGCCCTTCCAACAGCCCAGGCGGGCTGTCGGAACCTTTGGCCACCCTCGCCCCTGGACCGGCCTGACTTAAGTGGCGCGTTCCAAGGGCGCAGCCTTTGGCGGAGTTTGAGGCGGAGCCTCAACCTTCCTTGCCTACGCCGTGCGCCGCACCCTGCGCAGCACCGCCCCCACGACGTCCTGCGCGCGCATCAGCCCGAACCCCTGCGCCGCGGCCCCGTACGTCCCCATCCCGACCGCGACCAGCACGCCGAGCGAGGCCATGCGCGCGACCTGCCCGTGCGCCATGCCGTCCGGCAGCGCCGCGCGCGCGACGAGCAGCGCGGCCACCATCAGCGCCGTGGCCGCGACCATGCGCCCTGCGCGCGACACGAGCCTGCGGTCCAGCGCGAGCTGCCCCCGCCTTCGCAGCACGAAGCCCAGCGCCAGGAGGTTGGCGCTGGCCGCGATCGAGGTGGCGAGCGGCGGCCCGACGTGCTGCAGCGGCCGCATCAGCGCGAGGTTGAGCACGAGGTTGAGCCCCAGGCACGCCATGCCGATGCGCACCGGCGTCGCGGTGTCGCCGCGCGCGAAGAACGCCGGCGCCAGCACCTTGACCAGCACGAACGCCGGCAGCCCCGTCGCGTACGCCGCGAGCGACTGCGCCGAGAGCTGCGTGTCGGCCACGCTGAACGCGCCGCGCCCGAACAGCGCCGCCATCACCGGCCCCGCCGTGGCGATCAGCGCCGCGGCCGCCGGCAGCGTGAGCACCAGCGCGTACTCGATCGCGCGGTTCTGCGTGTCCGCCGCCGCCCGCGCGTCGCCGGCGAGCACCTGGCGCGACAGCACCGGCAGCAGCGCCGTGCCCACCGCCGCGCCCAGCACGCCGAGCGGCAGCTGGTTCACCCGGTCCGCGTAGTACAGCAGCGAGACGGTGCCCGCCGGCAGCATGGTGCTGACCCAGCCATCGACCACGAGGTTGAGCTGCGTGACGCCGCCCGCGACCAGCCCCGGCACCATGCGCCGCATCAGCAGCCGCATCTGCGGCGTGAGCCTCGGCCTGGGCGGGTGCAGCGCCATGCCCGCGCGCCTGGCCGCCCACAGCAGCACCGCGAGCTGCGCGACCCCGCTCAGCGTCACGCCCCACGCCAGCGCGTGCCCCATCGTCGGCGTGAACGGCGCGAGCAGGAAGATCGACGCGATCCCCACCACGTTGAACAGCACGTACGCCCCCGACGCCGCCGCGAACCGGTCGAGCCCGTTCAGGACGCCCGCCACCAGCGCGGCCACGCAGATCAGCACCAGGTAGGGGAAGGTGATCCGGCTCAGCTCCACGGTGAGCGCGAACTTGGCCGGGTCGCGGGCGTAGCCGCTGGCCAGCACGTGCATCACCTGCGGCATGAACACCTCGCCGGCGATCGTGAGCAGCAGCAGCCAGAACGCCAGCACCGCCATCGCCTGCTCGGCGAAGCGCCGCGCCACGTCGGGCCCCTCCGCGGTGAGCA
>JBPBQX010000185.1:0-7514 GCA_050955025.1 Janthinobacterium lividum | reverse complement strand
CCGCCGCCGCGCGCGCCTGCGGCCCGCCCCGCATCGCCGCCTGGCCCCGCCTGTCGGTGTGGCACGGCGGCGCCGACCACACCGTCGCCCCCGCCAACGCCGACGCGCTCGCCACGCAGTTCGCCGCCCTGCACGGCCTGCACGCGGCCCCCGACGAGGAAAGCTCGCCGGACACCGGCCTGCGCCGCCGCGTCTGGCGCGACGCGGCCGGCGCCGCCGCCGTCGAGCACTGGAGCCTGGCCCGCATGGGCCACGGCTACCCC
The DNA here is from genome assembly GCA_050955025.1 of Janthinobacterium lividum. GTDB lineage: Bacteria > Pseudomonadota > Alphaproteobacteria > Acetobacterales > Acetobacteraceae > CAXSEF01. Next base: position 7,251 of record JBPBQX010000185.1, on the reverse strand, counting down.
GCGCGCGGCGGCCGCGAGCAGAACTGGGTGCTCCCCGTGGGCGTGCAGGCCACCGAGGAGATCGCCCGCTTCTGGGGCCTCTGAGACGGTCACCCCTGATCTCCCAGGGCTCCCAAGCGTTATGTAATAACGTAATATGACCGTATAACATAACGTCAATGTGCTTGAACGATCACGCGCAAGGCTGCAGGCACGCGGTCGCCGCTCCGTGGCACCCGTCGGCGGGCGTGGTTGCCGGAGTTCCGGTGCGCGGTCCGTCAGGAAGCAAGGTTGAGGCTCCGCCTCAAACTCCGCCAAAGGCTCGCCTTTGGAATCCTTCACTTAAGTAGCGGGTTTCCAAAGGCCTCCAGGCCTTTGGCGGGTTCGGGCAGAGCCCGACCTTGCCTTCCTGCCGCTTCCTCGCCGCCCAGCCCGCCTCAGGCCTCGGCGATCTCCACCGCCGCGACGTCGAGCAGCCGCTCGATCACCTCCGGCTCCTGCGCGCCCGCGATCGCGTGCCGCCCCGCGACCACGAAGCACGGCACGCCGTTGATCCCGAGCCGGTGCGCGCGCAGGTTCTCCGCGTGGATGGCCTCGGCCTCCTCCCCGCCCGCGAGGAACTGCCGCGCCGCCTCCCCGTCGAGCCCGCACGACGCGGCCACGGCGACGAGCACCCGCGGGTCGCCCAGGTCGCGCCCGTCCGTGAAGTGCGCGGCGAACAGCGCCTCGACCGCCTCCGCCGCCCGCCCGAAGCGCCCGGCGAAGCGCACCAGGCGGTGCGCGTCGACGCTGGACGGCGTGCGTCGGATGCGCTCGAAGCGGAACTGCACGCCCTCGGCGAGCCCGATCTCGGTAATGGAGCCGTACAGCCGGCGCGCCCGGTCCTCGCCGCCGAACTTGCGCGACACGTAGTCCGCGCGCGCCATGCCCGTGGACGGCATGTCGGGGTTGAGCAGGAACGGCCGCCACACGAGGTCGAACTGCAGGTCCGGCCGCCGGCGCAGCGTCAGCAGCAGCCGCCGCATGCCGAGGTAGCACCACGGGCAGACGAGATCGTGCACGACCTCCACCGTGAGACGCGCACGCGGGGAAAGGGGAACCGTCACCCCCGCAGACTAGAACACCCCGCCCTGCAACAGAAGCGCCTCGCCTTCCTTCGGGACGGGTTTCCAAAGGCCCCAGGCCTTTGGCGGGTCCGGGCGGAGCCCGGCCTTGCTTCGCCTACGCCTCGTCCGGCGAGAGCGTCGGGTCCGCCCTGAACTCGTGCACGAGGAAGTCGATCACCGCGCGCACCCTGGGCGCCAGGTGCCGTCGCGACGGATAGACCGCGTTGATGGCGACCCGCGGCGGCTGCCAGTCGCGCAGCACGGCGACGACGCGCCCGTCGGCCAGCTCGTCGCGGAAGTACCACGCCGGCAGCAGCGCCACGCCCAGCCCGGCGAGCACGGCCTCGCGCAGCGCCTCGGAGCCGTCGGTGCTGAAGCGCCCGGTGACGTGGACGCCGACCGGCCCGCTGGCGCCCTCGAAGTGCCAGTCGTGCGGCGAGGGCATCTGCAGGAAGGTGATGCACTCGTGGCGCGCGAGGTCGGCGGGATGGGCGGGCACGCCGCGCCGCGCGATGTACTCCGCCGACGCCAGCGTGAGCCGCGCCGAGGAGCCGACGCGCCGCGCGATCAGGCTGCTGCCCTCGTTGGCGGCCGAGCGGATCGCGAGGTCGAGCCCCTCGGCCACTAGGTCGTGCGGCCGGTCCGCGACGTGCAGCTCCACGGACAGCCCGGGGTAGCGCTCCAGCAGCCCGCGCAGCTTGGGTGCGACGTGGATGCGCCCGAACACGCTGGGCACGGCGAGGCGCACGAGGCCCGCGGGCTCGCCGCCGCCCGGCCCGATCGCGGCCTCCGCCTCCTCGACCGCCTCCAGCACGCGGCGCGCGTGGCCGAGCAGGTCGCGCCCGTCCTCGGTGAGCGCGAGCCTGCGCGTGGTGCGCTGGATGAGCCTGGCGCCGAGGTGCTCCTCGAGCGCCGCGATCTGGCGCGAGACGGCCGGCTGCGTGGCCCCGCCCTCGCGCGCGACGACCGAGAACGAGCCGGCCTCGGCCACGCGCACGAAGGTGCGGAACGCGGCGATCAGGTCCACGGCCGCCCCTGCGCGACGCCTGCCCGCGCGCTCAGGGCCGGGCGGGCGCCGCGGCCGGCGCGGGCGCATCCGCCGCCGGAGCGTCCGCGGCCGGCGCGTCCACGGCCGGGGCCGCCGCCGCCGGGGCGGTCGTCGCGGGGGCGGGCGCCGGCGCGTGCACGCTGACGATGGCGTCGGCGGGCTTGGGCTTGTCCATCATGGTGCCGGTCATCGGGATGAAGAACACGCCGACGTCGCGCCGCGAGTGGACCTTGCCGTCCTCGTCCTTGGTGTAGACGTAGAGCACCTGCCCGCGCTTGAACGGCTGGCCGATGGGGATGATCATCCGCCCGCCCGGCTTGAGCTGGGCGAACAGCGCGGGCGGCGCGTACTGGGCCGCGCAGGTCACGATGATGATGTCGAAGCCGCCCTTGACCTCGGGCCAGCCGAAGTAGCCGTCGCCGACGCGCCCCTCGACGTTGTCGTAGCCCAGCGGCGCGAAGATCCTGTCGACCGAGTGGCCCAGCGGCTCGATGATCTCGATCGAGTACGCGCGCGCCACGATGCGCGACAGCAGCGAGCTCTGGAACCCCGAGCCGGTGCCGATCTCGAGCGTGGTGTCGCCCGGCTTCGGCCGGCAGATCTGCGTCATGTACGCCTGGCCGAGGTAGTCCGACAGCGCCGAGCCGTAGCCCAGCGCCCACGGCTTCGGCTCGCTCTCGTAGGCCTCGCCCGGCGTCGCGCGGCGCTCGGCGTAGTTGTAGTGGAAGTACTCGCGCGGCACGGCGCGGAACGCCGCCATCACCGCCGGGTCGGCGCTGCCCAGCCGCGCCTTGAGGTACTCCTCGATCCTCGCGAGGTACGCGGCCCGCCGGCCCTGGATCGTGGCGAACTCGGCCGCGCTCTGCTCGATCGGCCGGCCGGAGCGGCGCATCGCCGAGACGAACTCCTCGTGCGTCCAGCTCTCGGCGCTCACCGGCGCCGCGCGCGACGCCCGCGCGGCTCCCAGCACGCCGAGCATGGGCGCGCCGAGCAGTGCGGCGCGTCGGGTCAGGTCTGAGGCGAATCCAGCCATGGCACGGTCCTCGTTCGGGGCGGTCGCGGAAACAGCAGCAGCGCCACCCCATACAGCATCGCGCCGCACAGGAGCACCATGCCGTATCCGGAACGGATCGCCACCAGGTTGGCGAGCGGCGTCGCCACCACGGAGAACGCCCCGTTCAGCGCCCACGCCCAGGGCAGGAACCCGGGCCCGACCGCGCCGCCGCTCCCCTGCGTGCCGCGCGCCAGCGCCAGCGGGAACGGCACGCCCAGCGCCACCGACACCGGTGCCAGCAGCAGCAGCACCCCGCACGCCCGCACCCCCCAGGGCAGCCCCACGGTGGCCAGCATCAGCGGCTGCAGCCCCGCGCCCACCAGCGCGCACCACCCCAGGATCACCACGCCCACCCAGCGCAGCCGCCGCACTCGCGCGCCCAGCATGCTGCCGACCCCGGAGAACACGAGCATCCCCGTCAGCACCAGCGAGAACGCCGCCGTCCTGTCCTCCAGGTAGAGGCTGGCCCGCCCGATCAGGAACATCTCGATGAACAGGAACCCCAGCCCGAGGGCGGCGAACACCACCGCCGGCGCCAGCACCCGCCCGGTGCCGCGTATGCGCCCGCCGAAGAGCAGCGGCACCAGCAGCACGAGCGCCGCGAGCACGACCGCCTGCAGCAGCACCGCGACGTTGACGAGCTGCCCGATCTCGGCCTGCGGCAGCAGCTCCAGCCGCTGCAGCACGGTGCGCAGGTGCGCGAGGCGGAGGATGTCGAACGCGAACGGCCGGTCCAGCGTCGCCGGCCGCAGGTCGAACGCCTCCGACGACACGCTCGCGCGGCCCGCCAGCACGGCCTGCGCCTCGTCGGCGACCGCGTCGTGCGGCCCCTCGCCGGAGGTCACCGTCCCCGCGTCGAACGAGACCGCCGGCAGGTCGTTGTACAGCCCCGCGCGCGCCGCCACGACGTCGAGCCCGGGCACGTAGGACACGTCGAACGAGCGGTCGCCGCAGAACCGGCGCAGCATGTCGAGCCGCGCGGCACCCAGCCCGTCCGGGCTCACCAGGATGCGCACGTTCCACGCCGAGCGCACCACGGCCACGTCGAGCAGCGGGTCCGCCGCCCCCGTCGCGAGCAGCGCCGCGCGCACCGCCGCCAAGGCGCGCAGCGCGTAGGCCGGCAGGTCGCGGATCGACACCGGGATCGACAGCAGCCCGCCCGGCCGCAGCGCGCGCAGGTCCGCCGACAGCGCCTCCACGGTGAACGCCGCCTCGCCCGCCTCGGCCGAGTCCGCGAAGTCGCCGGAGATGTCCACCAGGTCGTAGAGCTGCCCCGTGCGCGCCGCCGCCAGCGGCCCCGCCCCGCCCAGCCGCAGCATCGGGTCGTGGTCGAGGCGCCGCCCGGCCTCGCCCCCCTCCGCCCCGCCCGCGTCGCCGCCGGCGAGCCCGCGCCGCACCGCGCGCAGCAGCACCGGGTCCGGCTCGATCGCCGTGACGTGCGCCGCCCCCAGCGCCAGCGCCGCGCGCGTGCGGAACCCGCCCGACGTGCCCAGCATCAGCACGCTCGGCCGCTTCAGCAACGCGTAGGGCAGCGCGTCGAGCCCGGCCGCCGCGTAGCCCACGTCGAGCCCGGCGCCGCCGCGCGGCAGCCCCGCGATCCGGCTGCCGTCGCGATACAGCCCCAGCGTCGCCGGCGGCCCGGGCAGCCCCAGCATCCCCGCGTCGTTGGACAGGTCGTCGTCGACGCGCTCGGTGAAGTCGTCGAGCAGCTCGTAGAAGCCGCGCGGCGAGCGCACCCGCGACAGCACGGTGCTGCCCTGCACGTGCAGCGGCGCGTAGATCGCCTTGAAGTCGTTGTAGCGCGCCGGGCTCGCCAGCAGCAGCAGCGCCTCGGCCGCCAGCAGCGCCACCGCCGCCGCGAGCGCCGGCCGCCACGCCCGCCCCGCGAGCAGCGCCGCCCCCGCCAGCAGCGGCAGCAGCGCCGCGACCAGGTCGAACGGCGGCACCACCCACATCAGCCCCAGCGTCAGCGCCGCCCCCGCCCCCGCCCCGGTGAGGTCGAAGCCGTACACCAGCCCGATGCGCCGGTCGTCGAGCACGAAGCACAGGCTCACGAACAGCCCGGCGAGGAAGAAGAACGGCAGGAGCGCCGCGTAGTACAGCGCGATGTTGCCGACCTGCGGCACCCAGGTCGCCGCGTTCTGCAGCTGCAGCGGGTTGAACGGGTTGGCCGCGGTGAAATGAAACCCCAGCGCCGCCGCCACGAGCATCGCCGCCGGCAGCCAGCGCAGCAGCACCGCCCCATGCCGCGACGCCCACGGCCGCGCCAGCGACAGCACGACCCCGCTCAGCGCGAAGCCCGCCATCACGATGGAGATCACCCAGTAGCCGTACTCCGACCACTTCGCGACCGCGAAGTAGCGGGTGAGCGCGATCTCGAACCCCACCGACGCCGCCGACACCAGGAACAGCGCCGCGCGCAGCCGCAGCCCCGCCGCCGGCCGCGCCGCCACGCCCGCCGGCCTCTCCGCGGCCACCGCTGCCGCCGTCATCGGCCGTCCGGCCAGACCTGGTGCGTCATGAACCCGTCCATCATCGCGTCGAAGCGCTCCGCATCATCCACGAACAGCGCGTGGCCGGCATCGGGAAACACCACGGCGCGCGCCAGCGGGTCCTCCGCCTCCAGGTTGCCCGCCTGCGCCGCCAGCCGCGGCGTCACCGCATAGAGCACGGGGCAGCGCACGGACAGCACCGCGGCACGCCAGTACTCGCGCGGCACGTCGTAGCGCAGCAGCGACGCCGCCGCAGCCCTGGGCAGCCGCAGCGCCGCCTCCGTCAGCCGGTCGAGCACCGCCTGCTCCATCGGCCGGTGGAACATCGAGCGCACGAAGCCCGCCATCCACTCCGCCCGGTCCGCCGGCCGCGGCGCCCGCCTGCCCCCGCGCGAGGCGACCGGCGCCGGCGGCTCGCCCACCGAGTTGTCCACCAGCACCAGCCCCGCGAGCCGCGCGTCGCCCGCCGCATGCACGTACGCCAGGCTGTCCAGCACCCCCAGCGACCACCCCACCAGCAGCACCGGCCGCGGCCCCAGCGTCGCGATCAGCTCACCGATGTCCTGCCCCCGCCGGTCCTGGTCGTAGCCGCCCTCGGGGATGTCGCTCCCGCCCTGCCCGCGCGGGTCGAGCGCCACGACCCTGTGGTGCGCGCTCAGCGCCCGGAGCTGGCCGTCCCAGATCCACGCCGGCATCGCCCAGCCCGGCACCAGCACGATCGTCCCCGCCCCGCGCGCCCCGTCGTCCGGCCCCGCCTCCAGCGTGTGCAGCCGCACCCCGTCGCTGGTGACGAACCCCCCGTCACGCGGCGCCGACGCCCGCGCCGGCCCGCCGAACCCGAGCCACGCCGCGCACAGCAGCGCCGCCGACGCCCGCGCGGCGCGGCGGCCGCGCGGTCCGGCCTGTGTGTCGCGGTACGGGGGCACCGGGCTGTCTTCGGCGAGACGCACCGGCGGTGTCAACTCGCCATGTCCGGACGCGCAGCAAGGAAGGCAAGCAGTTCTTTCTTGAAAGAAAGAACCAAAGAACCTTGCCCATGGGGACACAGGCCGACCCGGCGATCCGGTGCCGGACGGGGAAAGTCTTTTTGCTTCTTTTTTTTCAGAAAAAGAAGGCCTGCCTGCCTCCACCGGGCCACGGGAGCCCGCTACAGCAACCCTTCCTGCCGGAAGCTGAGCCAGCGCCCGTTGCCCACGATGACGTGGTCGTGCAGCACGATCGACAGCACCTCCGCCGCCGCCTGCACCTGCTTCGTCATCCCCAGGTCCTCGCGCGACGGCGTCGGGTCCCCGCTCGGATGGTTGTGCACCAGGATCAGCGCGGTGGCGTGCAGCTCCAGCGCCCGCCTGACCACCTCGCGCGGGTACACCGGCGTGTGGTTCACCGTGCCCTTGGCCTGCGCCTCGTCGGCCACCAGGCGGTTGCGGTTGTCGAGGAACAGCACGCGGAACTGCTCCACCCGCTCGCGCGCCAGCACCGCGTTGAGGTAGTCCATCAGCATGTCCCAGTTGCCGAGCACCGGCCGGTCCATCACCTCCGCCCGCGCCAGCCGCAGCGCCGAGGCATGCACCA
>JBPBQX010000184.1:0-8148 GCA_050955025.1 Janthinobacterium lividum | reverse complement strand
GCGGCGTCGCGGCTGGGGGCGGACGTGCACGTCCTGGTCACCGGCGACGCCACCGAGGCGGCGGCCGGGGCGGCGGCGGCGCTGCCCGGCGTGGCCAAGGTGCTGCGCGCGGAGGCGGAGGCGTACGCGCACCCGCTGGCCGAGCCGCTGGCGGCGCTGCTGGTGGCGCTGGCGCCGGGCTACACGCACCTGCTGGCGCCGGCGACGGCGCTGGGCAAGAACGTGATGCCGCGGGTGGCGGCGCTGCTCGACGTGCAGCAGATCAGCGACATCTCCGGGGTGGAGGACGCCGACACCTTCGTGCGGCCGATCTACGCGGGCAACGCGCTGGCGACCGTGCGTTCGTCGGACGCGACCAAGGTGATGACGGTGCGCGCGGCGAGCTTCGACCCGGTGGCCGTCTCGGGCGGCTCGGCGGCGATCGAGGACGCGCCGGCGGTGGCCTCGCCGGGGGGCAGCCGGTTCGTGTCGGCCGAGCTGTCGCGCTCGGAGCGGCCGGAGCTGTCGGCGGCGCGGGTCGTGGTGTCGGGCGGGCGCGGCATGGGTTCGGGGGAGAACTTCTCCCTGCTTGAGCCGATCGCGGACCGGCTGGGCGCGGCGATGGGCGCCTCGCGCGCGGCGGTGGACGCGGGCTACGTGCCGAACGACTTCCAGGTCGGGCAGACCGGCAAGATCGTGGCGCCGGAGCTGTACCTGGCGATCGGGATCTCCGGGGCGATCCAGCATCTCGCCGGCATGAAGGACAGCAAGGTCATCGTGGCGATCAACCGCGACGAGGACGCGCCGATCTTCCAGGTCGCGGACTACGGGCTGGTGGCCGACCTGTTCACCGCGCTGCCGGAGCTGCAGGCGGAGCTGTCGCGCGGATGAGCGAGGCGGCGGCGCCGGGCGGGATCACCCGCGTCGGCGTGATCGGCGCGGGGCAGATGGGCGCGGGCATCGCGCACGTCGCCGCGTTGTCAGGGCTCGACGTGGTGCTGCTGGACGCGGACGGGGCGGCGCTGGGGCGGGCGCTGGCCACGATCGGGCGCAACCTCGCGCGCCAGGTTGCCAAGGGGCAGGCCGACGAGGCCGAGCGCGAGGCGGCGCTGGGGCGGATCAGCACCGGCGTGGACCACGCGGCACTTGCGGACTGCGGGCTCGTGGTCGAGGCGGCGACGGAGCGCGAGGCGGTCAAGCAGGCGATCTTCGCGGCGGCGACCCCGCACCTGCGCGCGGATGCGATCCTGGCGTCCAACACCTCGTCGCTGTCGATCACGCGGCTGGCGGCGGGCACGGACCGGCCGGAGCGGTTCATCGGCATGCATTTCATGAACCCGGTGCCGGTGATGGCGCTGGTCGAGGTGATCCGCGGCATCGCGACCTCGGACGCGACGTTCGAGACGGTAGCGGCACTCGCGCGGCGCATGGGCAAGACGGTGGCAAGCGCCCAGGACTACCCGGCGTTCATCGTCAACCGCGTGCTGGTGCCGATGATCAACGAGGCGGCGTTCGCGCTGCAGGAAGGCGTCGGCGACGTTCTCTCGATCGACACGGCGATGAAGCTGGGTGCGAACCACCCGATGGGGCCGCTGGAGCTCGCGGACCTGATCGGGCTTGATACCTGCCTGTCGATCATGCAGGTGATGCACCAGGGGTTCGGCGACGGGAAGTACCGGCCGTGCCCGCTTCTGGTGAAGCACGTCGAGGCCGGGTGGCTGGGGCGCAAGTCGGGGCGCGGCTTCTACGACCACTCGACCACGCCGCCCACGCCCACGCGCTGAGGCGGTCCCGGCGGGAGGGACACGTTCCAGGGCGCCCGTTGCCGTCTCGCCATGTGCCGTGCGGATGCCCTAGTGTGGCGGCAGGTGGATCGGGAGAACGACCTTGCCTTCGATCGGTGTCGGGGTCACGACCTACAACCGCAAGTGGAAGCTGGAGGAGACGCTGGCGCGCCTGCGGGCCGTCACGCCGGAGCCGTTCGACCTGGTGGTCGCAGACGACGGCTCCAGCGACGGCACCGTCGAGTATCTCGCCGGCACCGGGCTGGACTTCGTCACCGGGCGCAACCGGGGGGTCGCGTGGAACAAGAATCGCGCGCTCTACACGCTGTTCCGGCGCGGCCACGAGGCGATCGTGCTGCTGGAGGACGACGCGTTTCCGGCGGAGGTCGGCTGGCTCACGATGTGGGCCGAGGCGGCGCGGCGCTACGACCACATGAACTACGCCGGCGGGTGGTTCCCCTCGCACATCTTCCTGCGCGGCAGCGGCTCTCTGGACGACCCGTTCATCACCACCGCCAGCACGGCGCAGGTGTCCGTGTTCAGCCGCAGGGCGATCGAGCGCGTGGGCTTCTTCGACACGCGCTTCCGCGGCTACGGCCACGAGCACGTCGACCTCACGCAGCGCATGATCCGCGAGGGCATGGGCGGGTTCTGGGATCCGGCGAGCGACGACGGCGGCTACGAGTACCTGTCGCTGGCCGGGGGAATGCAGCCGACCGCGGACTCGAGCTTCGCCGACGAGGGGCAGGTCACGGCGAACGGGGCGCTGTTCGACAGGCTGCGCGAGGAGCCGACGTATCGCGAGCCGTGGCAGGACGAGGCGGAGCGTGCGGTGCTGCTCGCCGAGGTGGAGGCCGTCGCGGCCGCGCCCCCGGGCGACGTCAACCGCACCCGCATCTTCTTCCACCCCGTGCCGCCGTCGGCGCAGCGCACCGTGCTGTCGCTGCAGTTCCGCGAGGGCGAGGCGGCGCTGGGCTGCCTGGGCGAGGGCTGGGGCATGCCCGAGAGGGACGGGCTCTGGGCGGTCGGCGCGGAGAGCGAGATCCGGCTGCGGGTGGACGATTTCCGCCAGGAGGGCGCCGAGGCGGCTCCTGGCTACGAGCTGTCGCTGGCGATGACGCCGTTCGACCGGCCGCAGAACGTCACGATCCTGCTCAACGGCTTCGACATGGGCCGCCAGCTCGCCTCGTTCGGCGTGGAGACGATGGTCGCGTTCCCGGCGAGCCTGGTGGCGGCCGGCGGCGTGCTGCGCGTGCGCCTGCTGCATCCCGAGGGGGTGCGGCCGGCGGACCTGGGGCGCGGCGACGACGTGCGCGTGCTGTCGCTGTGGCTGATGTCGCTCGGCGTGCGCACCTTGTCCTTCGCGCCCGCGCTGTGGGGCGAGTCGGTGGAGCACATGGCGCCCAAGGACCTGATGCAGCATTTCCGCTGCCTGGGCGACAACGCCGAGTTCAGCGTGGTGCAGCACCGTTCGGACCTGGAGGTGCCGACGCTGTTCCGCCACGCCAGGATGAGCCTGGCGCAGATCGCGCACGGCCTCGCCCGTCGGTTTGAGGGGGTGGACGATCCGGCGACGCTGCGGGTGGCGGCCGTGCAGGTCTACGAGGGGCCGCCCGACTACATGGGCTTCCAGGACGCCTACAGCCTGGGGGTGATGGCCGACGTCAAGGAAGGCGCCATGCCCGCCGAGCGGGTGCGCGCGATCCTGGTCGCGCGCATGTCGGTGATGCGCAAGCTGCTGCTGGACGACCTAGCGGACGGGTCGCGCATCTTCGTGCTCAGGCGCGAGGCGCCGCTCGAGGAGGCGGAGGTGGTGCCGATCTGGAGCCTGCTGCGCGGGCTCGGCAAGGCCGCGCTACTGTACGTCACCCTCGCCGACGAACGGCATCCTCCAGGCTCTGTGGAGCGGCGGCGGGACGGGCTGTACTGCGGGCGACTGGACCGGCTGCCAGGACAGGACGAGCTGGGCGATCCGTCGCTTGAGGTTTGGCTCGCGGTGTGCCGTGCGACGTACGCGCTCTGGCTGGAGGAGCGGGGCTAGGGCGGGCAAGGTCGAGGCTCCGCCTCGAGCTCCGCCAAAGGCCCGCCTTTGGAAACCGTCACATGGGCCGCGGTGACGCTTCACCGGCGCAGGAGCGTGGCAGAAAGCTTTGTCTTGGGGCGGTCGCCTTGCACGATTGGGAGTGGCCGGCACGGTGGCACTGGTGCCCGCGCCGCTCAGGCTGATCGGGAGCGGCCTGTCCGTCGAGGCGCTGGTTAGTCATGCGCGGGCCTGCCGCCGCGCCGACCAACTGTCGTCATGTCGTCAGGCACGCAACCGTATTGCCGACACGTTCTGTCCTGGCATTGTCGGCGCGACAACAGGCGCCATGCCCTCAGTGGCTGCGGGTATCGCCCATTCCCGGACCTGGGTGCCGTCCCTTGATCAAAGGCTCCAGCCAATCCGGCGTGACCAGCTGGATGAGTGCCAAGACCCAGGGGATGCCCACGATGGCGAAAAAGATCCAGTCGAACCAGTAATGGTATGCTTCCATCTGAGTCCTCCATCGCGTTGATGCACCTGACTATGAGCGCATAAAGTTTTGCGGAAGCTAAGTAACGTTTGCGTCGCTGACGTACTTGCTGGAATAGCGCTCGCGGCCATTTGAGAGGCCTCCGCGTTGAAGTGATCAGTGTCGTTTGTTCAGGGCCCCGGACAGGGAACACCAGGGTGGAGGACACGGGGGAGTCGCCGGGCAGGTGGCGCCATGTCTCCGCACGGTTCAAACGCGTCGTACAAGCCCGACAGTGCGCAGAGTGCGGGAGAGCCATTCCTTGCCGACGTTGAGGTGGCTGCCGCCATCAACGCGGGCGCTGTCTGCCACCGGAAAATCGACGAGGCCCTGGAGCGATGCTCACGCTCGACCCGTCCATGGAGCGGCCCGGCTCCGGAGGCTCCGGGGTTCGGGCCGGGACCGATCTTGTCTGCGGTCAGGCTGCCGCGATCAGCCGCACCCGTTCCCGCAGGGCTTTCTGCGCCGCTGCGGCGTCGCGTGCGAGGCGGAGCAGCGCCGGGACCTGGGCGGGGCGGCGCAGCACCGAGCCGAGGACCCGCGCCGCGCCGATCACGCCGGCTGCGTCCAGGGCCGCGAGCGCGGCCGGCGGCAGGTCGCGCTCCGCCGGGTCGCACACCGCGCGCAGCGCGGCGAAGCCGATGCCGTGCCGGGTGGCCGCCCGCGCGACGGCGCCGCTTTCCAGGTCCACCGCCACGGCGCCGGTGCGGGCGTGCAGGGCGCGCTTGGCGGTCGCCTGCGGCACGATCGCGGTGCCGCAGAACAGCGGGCCGGGCGTCATGCCGCCGAGCCAGGCGCACAATGCGGCGTCTGTCGCGAACGGGTCGTGGTCGTCCAGCAGCAGGGCTTGCGGCACCAGCAGCGTGCCGGGCGGCAGGGCGGGGTCGAGGCCACCCGCCAAACCGAAGCTGACGAGCGCCGTGGCTCCGCCGTCGATCAGGTGGCGCACCGCGCGTTCGGCACCCGCGGCCGTGCCGCCGCCGATGGCGACGCGGCAGCCGAGCGGGGCGGCGATGCGGGCTTCCGCGGCCAGGCCGACCAGGATGCCGACGTGCGCGGGCGAGGGCAGGTCAGGCGTGGCCACTAGGACCTGTCACCGACCATCGGCGGTGTCCTTTTCCCGTGCAGGAGAAAGGAAGCGAGTTCTTTCTTGAAAGAAAGAACCAAAGAACTTCTGCACGTTGGTTCCTTGCCAGACGTTTGGCTCCGACCCTAACCGGGCAAAGTCTTTTTGCTTCTTTTTCTCCAGAAAAAGAAGGCCTTGCTGTCCTGCCTTTTCCCGGATGCCCATGGCGGTCTTCAGAAGCCGAACGCGACCTTGCGGCTGGTGCCCTGCGAGAGGGTGCGGTGGCGGGCGAGGGCGAGGAGCGGGAAGAACAGCCGGTAGCCGTGGTAGCGGAGGTAGAACACGCGCGGGAAGCCGACCGCGGTGTAGGGCAGCTCGTCCCACTCGCCGTCGGAGCGCTGGGCAACCTGCAGCCAGGCGATGCCGCGGGCGACGGCGGGGTTGTCGCCTTCGCCGGCGGCCATCAGGCCGAGCAGGGCCCAGGCGGTCTGCGACGGGGTGGCCACGTGGTAGCGGCCGTGCGGGGCGTCGCCGTAGCTCTCCTCGTCCTCGCCCCAGCCGCCGTCGTCGCGCTGCACGGACAGCAACCAGGCGACGGCGCGGCGCATGGCGGGGTCCTGCGCGGGCACGCCGGCGGCGTTGAGGGCGCAGAGGGCGGACCAGGTGCCGTAGATGTAGTTGGTGCCCCAGCGGCCGAACCAGGAGCCGTCGGCTTCCTGGTCGCGCCGGAGGTAGGCGAGGCCGCGGGCGATCGGGCGGCTGTCGCGGGGGTCGGCGAGCTGGCACAGGAACGACACGCAACGCGCGGTGACGTCGGCGGTGGGCGGGTCGAGCAGGGCGCCGTGGTCGGCGAAGGGGATGTGGTTGAGGTGGTCGTGGGTGTTCTCGGGCTCGAAGGCGCCCCAGCCGCCGTCGCTGCTCTGCATGCCGACGATCCACTGGCGGGCGCGCTCGATGGAGTGCGCGTGGGCTGGGTTGGCGGCGCGGTGCAGGAGCATGGCGACCACGGCGGTGTCGTCGACGTCGGGATAGTGCGGGTTGTTGTACTGGAACGCCCAGCCGCCGGGCGGCGTGGTGGGGCGGCGCACGGCCCAGTCGCCGGCGACGTCGGTGATCTGGCGCGGGACCAGCCAGTCGCAGGCGGCAGCCAGCGCGGGGCTGGCCTCGCCGGCGGCCTCGGCGACGGCGTGGCCGGCGAGGCTGGTGTCCCAGACCGGGGACAGGCAGGGCTGGCAGTAGGCGCTGTCCTCGCCGACGACGAGGAGCTTCTGCACCGCGGCCCAGGCGATCGCGGCGCGCGGGTCGTCGTCGGGCACGCCGAGGGCGTCGAACATCATCACGGTGTTGGCGATGGCCGGGTAGATCGCGCCCAGGCCGTCCTCGCCGTTGAGGCGCTCGGTGACGAAGGCCATCGCGGCGGCGACCGCGCGCTCGCGCACCGCGCCGGGGAAGCCGGGCTGGACGACGCGCAGCACCTGGTCGACGCGCTTGAAGATCTTGCCCCACTGCGAGCGGTAGGGGCCGGTGATGTAGTCGCCGACCTGGTCGGGCGGGGTGCGGAACAGCTCGGGGATCGTGACGCCGCGGGGGTTGCGGGCCACGGGCTGGCGGGCGAGGAGCACGAGCAGCGGCACGACGACGGTGCGCGACCAGTAGCTGATCTTGGACAGGTGGAAGAAGAACCACTGCGGCAGCAGCATGATCTCGACGGGCATCACCGGCACGGCGCGCCAGGGCACCTGGCCGAAGAGGGCGAGCTGGAGGCGGGTGAACACGTTGGTGCGCTCGGCGCCGCCGGCGGCCAGGATCGCGTCGCGGGCGCGCAGCATGTGCGGGGCGTCGGGCGCATCGCCCAGGCACTTCAGGGCGTAGTAGGCCTTCACGCTGGCGGAGATGTTGAAGGCGCCGTCGTGGAACAGGGGCCAGCCGCCGTGCTCGCCCTGGATGGCGCGCAGGTAGGTGCCGATCTTCGCCTCAAGCGCCGGGTCGATGCGGTCGAGGTAGTGCTCCAGCAGCACGTATTCGGCGGGGATGGTGGCGTCGGCCTCCAGCTCGAACACCCAGTGGCCGTCGGCGTTCTGGCGGCGCAGCAGGGCGGCGAGACCAGCGTCGATGGCGTGGTCGAGCGGCTCGGCGGCCGTGCGCGACGCGGCGGTTCCCGCCGCTGTGGCGGCCTCGGTGAGCAGCGTGTCAGGGGGCATCGCGTGTCCAGTCGCCGTGGGTTCCGGCGCGGGGGTCCGCGGGCGGAAGGTCGCGGGCGGTGTGTCGCATGCGGCGGGCCTCACCCGGCGAGCAGGTGACGGGCGGCGGTGCGGCCGGACCTGATTGCACCTTCGATGGTGGCGGGCAAGCCCGTCGCGGTCCAGTCGCCGGCCAGCGCGAGGTTGCGCCAGGCGGTGGCGGCGCCGGGACGGCGGGCGTCCTGGGCGGGGGTTGCGGCGAAGGTCGCGCGCTTCTCCTTGACCACGCGCCATTTCGGCAGGGGGGCGGACAGGCCGGCGGCGAGGCTCACCTCGGGCCACAGCGAGGCGGCGAGGTCCTCGGCGGTGCGCTCGACCAGGCGGTTTGCGGCGCTGATGGTGACGGACACCACGCCGGGCTTGAGGAACACCCACTCCGCGGTGCCGCCGATCAGGCCCACGAAGCCGGCCTCGCCCGGGTCGGAGTCGATGCGGTAGTGCAGGTTGACGATGGCCTCGAACTCGTCGGGCACCACGAGGTCGGGCACCATCGCGGCCGCGGCCGGCGCGGGCACGGCGAGCAGCAC
>JBPBQX010000183.1:0-8317 GCA_050955025.1 Janthinobacterium lividum | reverse complement strand
TGGGCGAGACCGGGCAGCGCATCGGGTTCATCACGCCGATGACGCACAACTTCTGCGAGAGCTGCAACCGGGTGCGGCTGACCTGCACGGGGACGCTCTACATGTGCCTCGGGCAGGACGACGCGGTTGACCTGCGCGCGCCGCTGCGCGACGGGGCGTCGGACGAGGAGCTGCAGGGAGTGATCCTGGGGGCGATCGCGCGCAAGCCGAAGGGGCACGACTTCGTCATCGAGCGGCAGCGGCAGGGCCCGGCGGTGGCGCGGCACATGAGCGTCACGGGGGGCTGAAGGCAGGCAAGGCCAGAGGCTCTGCCTCTGGACTCCGCCAAGGGAAGCCCCTTGGATGGCTTCTCTTAAGTAACGGGATCAAAGGGTTCTCGGACCCTTTGCGGGTTTGGGCGGAGCCCATGCCTGCCTGCATCCGTCGTTGACACGCGCCCGCATCCGCGGGATTCGGTGGGCATGATCAGAATCATTGCCGGCCCGCACCAGTTCAAGGCCCGTTTCGAGTCCGCCGCGCCGCGGACGGAGGCGGTGTTCCGCGGCCTCCTGCCCTACGTGCAGAAGATCATCCACGTGCGCTGGAGCGGCGAGGCGTGCTGGATCCCGCTGGGCGAGCTGGACCTCGGGCTGACGCACGAGAACGCGACGACGTACCCGGCGCCCGGCCAGATCCTGCTGTACCCGGGCGGGCTCAGCGAGACGGAGTTCCTGATCGCCTACGGCAGCGTGAACTTCGCCAGCAAGCTGGGGCAGCTCGCGGGCAACCACTTCCTGACCATCACCGAGGGGCTGGAGAACCTGGCGACCCTCGGGAAGATGGTGCTGTGGCAGGGCGCGCAGGACATCCGCTTCGAGCTGGACGCCGGCTGACGCCCACCGGCGACCAAACAGCGGGCGACCAGGCGGCAGGCGACCGCGAGGCCGCGCGCGTCGGCGGGGTGCTGATGGCGCGGCTCGAGGCGCTCGCGGCGTTCACCGACGTGCCGGGCGAGCTGACGCGGCTCTACCTGACGCCCGCGCACAAGGCCGCAGCACTCCAGGTCGCGGCGTGGATGCGCGAGGCCGGGCTTGCGGCGTGGATCGACGACGTGGGCAACGTCGTGGGGCGCACGCAGGCGGGCGGGGCGGACGGGAGGCCGGTGGTGATCCTGGGCTCGCACATCGACACGGTGCGCCAGGCGGGGCGCTACGACGGCGCGTTCGGGGTGCTGGCGGCCCTGGCGGCGCTGGGCGAGCTGCGCGCGCGGGGCGAGGCGCTGGCGTTCGCCGTGGAGGTCGTGGCGTTCGGCGACGAGGAGGGCGTGCGCTTCCCCGTGACGATGGCCGGCTCGCGCGCGCTCGCGGGGCGCTTCGACCCGGCGTCGCTCGACACCGCGGACGCCGACGGGGTCACGCTGCGCGCGGCGCTGTGCGCGTTCGGCTGCGACCCGGACGCGATCCCCCGCCTCTCGCGCGTGGGCGGGCGCGTCGCGGCCTACGTCGAGGCGCACATCGAGCAGGGCCCGGTGCTGGAGGCGCAGTCGCTGCCGCTGGGCGTCGTCACCGCTATTGCCGGGGCCACGCGGCTGCGGGTCCGCGTCGCCGGCACGGCGGGCCACGCCGGGACGGTGCCGATGTCGATGCGCCACGACGCGCTGGTCGCCGCCGCGGCGATGGTGATCGCGGTGGAGCAGGTCGCGCAGCACGCCGGGCGCTCGCTGGTCGCGACCGTGGGGCAGATGCTGGTCAGCCCCGGGGCGCCGAACAGCATCCCCGGCGACGTCGAGTTCAGCGTCGACGTGCGCGCGCCCGACGACGCCGTGCGGCGCGACGGGGTGGCGGCGATCCGGCGCGCGATCGCGCTCGTCGCGTCCGAGCGCGGCGTGCGCCTGCACGCGGCCGTCGTGCACGAGGCGGGCGCGGTCGCGTGCGCGGCGCCGCTGCAGGACGCGCTGGAGCGGGCCGTGGGCAGCCTGGGCGTGCCGCCGCTCAGGCTGCCAAGCGGGGCAGGGCACGACGCGATGACGATGGCCGCGCTGTGCCCGGTGGGGATGCTGTTCACGCGGTGCTGGCGCGGGATCAGCCACAACCCGGCGGAGGCGATCACCGTGGCGGACGCGGGGCTCACGGTGCTCGCGCTGTGCGCCTGGCTGCGGGCGTGGCGGCCGGAGGGCTGAGGAAGCAAGGTTGAGGCTCCGCCTCAAACTCCGCCAAAGGCTGCGCCCTTGGAACGCACACCTTAAGTGAGGCCGGTCCAGGGGCGGCTCGCCCCTGGCGGGTTTGGGCAGAGCCCATGCTTGCCTTACTCCGCGGGGACCGCCAGCTCGGTGTCGCTGGCGAGGTCGACGCGGACGTTTCCGGCGAGAACGCTGCGGGCGAGGGCGAGGTCGATGTCGCCCTCCCAGGCGGCGATGACGACGGTGGCGACGCAGTTGCCCACGAGGTTGCCCAGGGCGCGGGCCATGCCGACGAACCAGTCGATCGAGAGCACGAGCACCAGGCCGATCGCGGGGATGGCGGGCACGGCGTTCAGCGTGGCGGCGAGGATGACGATCGCCGAGCCGGGGATACCGTGCGCGCCCTTGGAGGTCACCAGCGAGATGCCCAGGACGAGGAGCAGGTCGCCGAGGCTCAGGGGCGTGTTGGTGGCCTGCGCGATGAACACGGTGGCGAGCGTCAGGTAGATGGAGAAGGCGTCGAGGTTGAAGGAGTAGCCGGTGGGCACGACCAGGCCGACGACGCCGGGACGGATGCCGAGGCGCTCCAGCTTGCGCATGACCTGCGGCAGGACGGCGTCCGAGGAGGCGGTGGCGAGGACGATGGTCAGCTCCTCGCGCAGGTAGAGGAGGAACTTCAGGATCGACAGGCCGGCGGTGACGCGGAGCACGGCGCCGAGGACCACGAGCACGAAGAAGGCGACGGCGACCCAGAACAGCACGACGAGGGAGGCGAGCTGGCGCAGCGAGCCGACGCCGTACTGGCCGACCGTGTAGGCGACGGCGCCGAGGACGCCGAGGGGGGCGAGGCGGACGATCAGGCCCATGGCGCGGAACAGCACGCTGCCGATGGTCTCGATGCCCTAGGCGACGGATTTCGCGGGCTCGCCGACGAGCGCGAGGCTGACGCCGAACACGATGGCGAAGAACAGCACCTGGAGCACGTCGTTGCGGGCGAGCGCGTCGAACGAGGTGGTCGGGATGATGTTGAGGATGAAGCTGCCGATGCCGGCGGCGCCCTGGAGCTTGCGGGCGCTGGCGGAATAGGTGTCGAGCGCGTGGGGGTCGAGATGGGCGGTGTCGATGTTCATGCCGTCGCCGGGGCGCACCACGAAGGCGAGGACCAGGCCGACGACGAGGGCGAGGGTGGTCATCACCTCGAAGTAGAGCAGCGCCTTGCCGCCGACGCGGCCCACCTTGCGCAGGTCGCCGGCACCCGCGATGCCGTGGACGACGACGCAGAACACGATCGGCGCCACGATCATCGAGATCAGCTTGAGGAAGGCGTCGCTGAAGAACTTCAGGCCCACTGCGAACTGCGGGGCGGCGACGCCGAGGACGATGCCGAGCACGAGGCCCGCGACGACCTGGACGAACAGCGAGGCGTAGAGCGGCTGGCGACGCGCGACGGCGAAGGGGGTTGCGGGGGTCATGCGTTCGCCTCCTGACGCGATGATCCGGGCACGGCACCGCGGATTTTCGTTCGTTTGGCGTAGCGATATGCAATCCGTGTGCCCGGCGCGTGCAGCCAGGGAGGCAGGGCGGGGCCTCGCCTACTGCCGGCCGGCCCAGATCCCGCGCGCCTGCGTGTCGGCGTGGTCCGCGTCCCCGGCGCGTCCGAGGGCGAGCAGGGCCATGGCGATCGTGCCGGTCACGGTGGCGAGGGCGTCCTCGGGCGTGGCCTCGCCGTGCCAGACGGCGGCGAGCAGGGCGGGGGTGTCGTCGGCGCGCGGGCCGGTCGGGCCGGTGGCGGGGAGCAGCAGCTCGGAACGGCCGTGGCCGCGGCGCCAGAGGTGGACGGCGGTGGGCTTGGCGGGCGGGCGCTCGGCCTCGCCGCCACCGCCCTTGAGGACGAGGAGCGAGGGGCGGTCGAGGCGCTCGGCGACGCCGAGGTGGACGTCGATGTAGGGCGGGTGGAACACGCCGTCGACCGAGGCGGCGGCGTCGGCAGGGTCGAGCAGGCGGGCCACGGTGTTAACCGGCGAGCGCAGGCCGAACAGCGCGCGCATGCCGAGCAGGCGGTCGAGGTCGGGCGACAGCACGCCGGCGGGCAGGAAGGCGAAGCGGTCGCGCGCCAGGGCGGCCCAGGCGTGGGCGCGGTCGGGCGACGCCTGCAGGCCGAGGGCGGGCAGGGCGTCGGCCACGGCGATGCCGCTGGTGAACTCGTTGGTGCCGTGCATGAGGACGCTGGTGCCGGCGCGGGCGAGGGCGAGCGCGGACAACAGGAACCAGGGGGCGCCCCGGGTGCGGCCGGCGCCGTAGGACGGCCAGTCCAGGTCGACGGCCGGGGCGCCGTGGGCACGTCCCATGCGGGCCTGGTCGCGGACGGCCTCGACGAGGCCGGCGATCTCGTCGGGGTCCTCGCCGCGGTAGCGCAGGAGCATGAGCATGGCGCCGACCTGGTGGGGGTCGGGCGTGCCGTCGAGCACCATGGTGAAGGCCTCGCGCGCCTCGTCGCGGGTCAGCGCACGGGACCTGCCCGGGCCGCGGCCGAGGGTGGCGACGAAGCTGGCGAAGCGGTCCTGCGGGGTCATCGTGAAAGGATGGGCGCGGCGAGGGAGCAAGGCCAGGGGTTCGGCCCGGGTCGCGTCGCGTCGGCACGAAGGCGCTTCCGGTTCCGGCCGGAACCAGCGGCGGTCGCGGCGGTTGTGACCGCAGACACAAACGGGAGAGCGACGATGGCCGACGAGAAGACCGGGACCGAGCACGACAAGGCGCGCACCCTCGCCGAGGACGCGCTGGGCGCCTACGCGAAGGGCGACGACAAGAAGGGCGACGCGCTCGCCGAGCAGGCGAAGAAGATCGACCGCTCGGCGGTGGTCGAAGTCGTCGAGGAGCTGGACGAGGACGCGGCAAGCACCGGCAAGGGTGCCTGAGGCGGCGGTGCCGGACATCGCGCCCGGCCGGGCTGGCGGGGTGTCCGGCGCCGACCGGCTGGTGGCATCCACGGCGCGCGGGGCGGGGCTGCCGCCCCCGGTTGTGGCCGTGGCCGGCGTGGCGTGCCGGGGCGGCGTGCTCGTGGCCGGCGGGCGCGACATCGCCGAGGAATGCGCGGTGGCGCTGTCCTACAACCGGGTGTCGCACGCCGTGATGATGGCGAGCCCCTCGGACCTGGAGGACTTCGCCCTCGGGTTCAGCCTCAACGAGGGCATCCTGGGCGGGGCGGAGCAAATCGAGGAGCTCGAGGTCGTCGTGGCCGACGGTGGGATCGAGCTGCGCATGTGGATCGACCCGGCACGCATGGGCGTGCTGGACAAGCGGCGGCGTCGGATGGCCGGGCCGTCGGGCTGCGGGCTGTGCGGGCTGGAAAGCCTGTCGGACGCGGTGCGGCCGCCGCCACGCGTAGGCGAGGGGCAGGCGGTGCGCGTCGACGACGTGTTCGCCGCGGCGGCGTCGCTGTATCCGGCGCAGGTGCTGAACCACGCGACGCGGGCGGTGCACGCGGCGGGGTTCTGGCGGCCGGGCGCGGGGCTGGTGGCGGTGCGCGAGGACGTCGGGCGGCACAACGCGCTGGACAAGCTGGCGGGGGCGCTGGCGCGGGCGGGGGAGGACGCGTCGGCGGGTGTGCTGCTGATGACCAGCCGGGTGTCCGTGGAGCTGGTGCAGAAGGCGGCGGTGCTGGGGGCGACGATCCTGGTCGCGGTGTCGGCGCCCACGGGTCTGGCGCTGCGGGTGGCGGAGGCGGCGGGGATCACCGTGGTCGGGGTGGCACGGCAGGACGGGTTCGAGGTGTTTACCCACCCGTGGCGGATCGAAGAGTAGCAAGGCCGGGCTCTGCCCGGACCCGCCAAGGGCTGGGCCCTTGGATTGCCTTCCCTTAAGTGGCGCGTTCCAAGGGCGCAGCCTTTGGCGGAGTTCGAGGCAGAGCCTCGACCTTGCTTGCTACGCTGCGCCTTTCGCCTCGCGCCGGCGGGCGTGGAGGATGAACTCGGTATACCCGTTCGGCTGCTCGCGCCCCTTGAACACGAGGTCGCGTGCCGCCTGGAACGCGATGCCATCGAAGGCTGGCGCCATGGGCGTGTAGGCCGGGTCGCCGGCGTTCTGGCCGTCGACGATGGCGGCCATGCGGCGCAGCGTCTCCTCGACCTGGGCCTCGTTCGTGACGCCGTGGCGGAGCCAGTTGGCGATGTGCTGCGAGGAGATGCGCAGGGTGGCGCGGTCCTCCATCAGGCCGACGTCGTGGATGTCGGGGACCTTGGAGCAGCCGACGCCCTGGTCGATCCAGCGCACGACGTAGCCGAGGATGCCCTGGCAGTTGTTGTCCAGCTCGGCCTGAACCTCGGCGGGGTCGCGGTTGGAGCCGGGGTCGAGCGGCGGCGTCAGCAGCGCGTCCATCGACGCGCGCGGCTGGCCGGCGAGCTCGGCCTGGCGGGCGGCGACGTCGACCTCGTGGTAGTGCAGGGCGTGCAGCGTGGCGGCGGTGGGCGAGGGGACCCAGGCGGTCGAGGCGCCGGCGCGCGGGTGCTCGCCCTTGATGGAGAGCATCACGGCCATCTGGTCGGGGGCGGCCCACATGCCCTTGCCGATCTGGGCGCGGCCGCGCAGGCCGCAGGCGAGGCCGGTGTCGACGTTGTTGTTCTCGTAGGCGGCGATCCAGGGCGTGGCCTTCATGTCGGCCTTGCGCACCACGGGGCCGGCCTCCATCGAGGTGTGGATCTCGTCGCCGGTGCGGTCGAGGAAGCCGGTGTTGATGAACACGACGCGGTCCGCGGCGGCGGCGATGCAGGCGGCCAGGTTGGCGCTGGTGCGGCGCTCCTCGTCCATGATGCCCATCTTCAGGGTCGTGGACTGCAGGCCGAGGATGGACTCCACGCGCGCGAGGATCTCCGCGGCGAAGGCGACCTCCTCCGGGCCGTGCATCTTCGGCTTGACGATATAGGCCGAGCCGGCGCGGCTGTTCATGCCGACCGATGCGGACAGGTCCGTGCCGGGGGCCGCTGTGGCGCCGTCCTGCGGGCGCAGGTCGTGGACGGCGATCAGGCTGGTGATCGCGGCGTCGAGCATGCCCTCGGGGATCTCCTCGCCGGCGGCGTCGGTCACGGCATCGGTGTACATGTGGTGGCCGACGTTGCGGATCAGCAGCAGCGAGCGGCCGCGCAGGGTCAGCGTGCCGCCGCCCGGGCTCGTGAAGGTGCGGTCGGGGTTGAGGCGGCGGACCTGGCGCTCGCCCCCCTTGGAGAAGGACGCGGAGAGCGTGCCGCGCATCAGGCCGAGCCAGTTGCGGTACAGCTCGACCTTGTCCTCGGCGTCGACGGCGGCGACGCTGTCCTCGCAGTCGATGATGGTGCTGACGGCCGCCTCCATCACGAGGTCGGAGATGCCGGCGAGGTCGTCGGAGCCCACGGGCGTGGTGCGGTCGAACACGACCTCGATGTGCAGGCCGTTGCTGCGCAGTAGGATCGTCGTCGGCGCCGCCCTGTCGCCGGTGTGGCCGGCGAGGCGGCCGGGCTGGCGCAGGCCGGTGGTGGCGCCGTTGGCGAGCGTCACGGTGAGGCGGGCGTCGGCGATGGCGTAGGAGATCGCGTCGGCGTGGCTGCCCTGGGCGAGCGGGGCGGCCTGGTCCATCACCTGGCGGGCGCGGGCGACGACGCGGCGGCCGCGGACGCGGTTGTAGTGGCGCGCGCGCTCGGCGCCATCCGCGTCGGGGACGGCGTCGGTGCCGTAGAGCGCGTCGTACAGGCTGCCCCAGCGGGCGTTGGCGGCGTTGAGCGCGTAGCGGGCGTTGCTCAGGGGGACCACGAGCTGCGGGCCGGCGAGGGCGGCGATCTCGTCGTCGACGCGGCTGGTGGAGACCGAGAACGGCGCGGGCCGGGGCAGCAGGTAGCCGATCTCGCGCAGGAACGCCCGGTAGGCCTCGGGCTCGCCGGCGCCGTGCTCGTCGTGCCAGGCGTCGATGCGGGCCTGCAGCTCGTCGCGGCGGGCGAGGAGCGCGCGGTTGCGCGGCGCGAGGTCGCGGACGAGGGCGCCGAACCCGGCCCAGAAGGTCTCGGCGTCGAGGCCGGTGCCGGGCAGGGCCTCGTCCTCGACGAAGCGGTGGAGCACCCCGGCCACCTGCAGTCCGCCCGCGTTGATGCGATCCATGTCGGTCTCCATGCCTGCCGCCCCTGTTTTCGGCAGGTG
>JBPBQX010000182.1:0-8509 GCA_050955025.1 Janthinobacterium lividum | reverse complement strand
GCAGCACGGTGGCGACGGCGGCGCCCTGGATCACCTGGATCAGGCGCATCTCGCTGAAGCGGGCGAGCAGCACGCCGAACACCACGGAGCTGGCGAGCACGCCGACCAGCAGCATCATGCACAGCACGGTGACGACCTGCGGGCGCGAGCGCTCCGGGGCGATGTCGGTGGCGAGCGCCAGGCCCACGGTCTGCGTGGTGTGCAGGCCCGCGCCGGTGAGCAGGAAGGCGAAGCACGCGGCGAACGGGCCGGCCCAGGGCGGGGCGTGGCCGCCGCCGTCGCCTGAGAGCAGCAGCAGCGCGAAGGGCATGATCGCCAGGCCGCCGAACTGCAGCATGGTGCCGATCCACAGGTAGGGCACGCGGCGCCAGCCGAGCACGGAGACGTGGGTGTCGGAGCGGAAGCCGATCAGCGCGCGCGCCGGGGCGAACACCAGCGGCAGCGCCACCATGACCGCGACCAGCCGGGCGGAGACGCCGAGTTCCACGATCATCACCCGGTTCAGCGTGCCGACCACGAGGGCGACCGACATGCCCACGGAGACCTGGAACATCGACAGGCGCAGCAGGCGGGCGAGCGGCAGCTCGGCGGAGGTGGCGTCGGCGAGCGGCAGGTAGCGGGTGCCCACCTGGTTCCAGCCGCGCGTGACCGCCTCGCCGTAGCGGCTCATGGGCGCCGGCCGTCCGCGGGCGCGAGGTGCACCAGCTCCAGGGCCTGCGAGGTGTAGAAGCCGCCGGCGACGCGCCGGGTGCGGCAGCGCTGCCAGTCGGCGAGCGCGGGCTCGCGGTCGATGCGGCGGAACAGGGCGGCGGGCGAGACGGGCTCGATCGCGGGCGCGCGGTCGGCGCGGGGGAACAGGCGGCCGGCGGCATGCATCACGCTGAGCGCGGGGGTGCGCGGCGCGAAGGTCGCAAGCACGGAGCGGTCGGCGACGGCAGCCAGGCTGCGCAGGGCCGCGACCATCTCCGGGGCGGCGTAGTGGATCAGCGAGTCCATGGCGACGACGTGGTCGAAGCGGCCGGGCGCCGCGTCGAGCATGTCGCCGGCGAGGAAGGTGACGTGGCCGGCAAGGCCCGAGGGCAGGCGCTCGCGGGCCAGGTCGAGCAGCGTGCCGGCGAGGTCGACGGCCACCACGTCGGCGCCGCGGCGCGCCAGCTCGACGGCCAGCGCGCCGGTGCCGCAGCCGGCGTCGAGCACGCGTCGGCCGTGCAGCTCGGCGGGCAGCCAGGACAGCAGGGTGTCGCGCATCCGCTCGCGCCCGGCGCGCACGGTGGCGCGGATGCGGCCGAGCGGCGCGTCCGAGGTCATGCGCGCCCAGTTCGCCGCGGCGGTGCGGTCGAAGTACGTCTCGAGCTGGCCGCGGCGGCGCTCGTAAGCGCCAGAGGGCAGGGTGTCGCCTCGGCCGGGCAGGTGGCTGCCGTCCATCACTCGAAGCCCAGGAGGTCGAAGATGTCGCGGTCCTTGAGAGCCTTGCTCTCCAGGTTCGGCGTGCCGGCCATGAGCGTGGCGGCGAGGCGGAGGTACTCGTTCTGGACGGACTCGATCTCAGGCGTGAGGTCCATCTCGAACACGGTGGACTTCTTCAGGCGCGAGCGGCGGATGGCGTCGAGGTCGGGGAAGTGCGCGAGGGTGGAGAGGCCGGTGGCGGCGTTGTAGCGGTCGATCTGGTCGGTGCCGGCGGAGCGGTTGACGATCACCCCGCCGAGGCGGACGTCGTAGTTGCGCGCCTTGGCCTCGATGGCGGCGACGATGCGGTTCATCGCGAAGATCGAGTCGAAGTCGTTGGCGGCGACGATGAGCGCTTGGTCGGCGTGCTGCAGGGGGGCCGCGAAGCCGCCGCACACCACGTCGCCGAGCACGTCGAAGATCACCACGTCGGTGTCCTCGAGCAGGTGATGCTCGCGCAGCAGCTTCACGGTCTGGCCGACGACGTAGCCGCCGCAGCCGGTGCCGGCGGGAGGGCCGCCTGCCTCGATGCACATCACGCCGCCGGTGCCCTGGACGACGAAGTCCTCGGGGCGCAGCTCCTCGGGGTGGAAGTCCACGCCTTCGAGCACGTCGATCACGGTGGGGATCAGGCGCTTCGTGAGGGTGAAGGTGCTGTCGTGCTTGGGGTCGCAGCCGATCTGCAGCACGCGGTGGCCCTGGCGGGCGAAGGCGAGGCTGAGGTTCGAGGACGTCGTGCTCTTGCCGATGCCGCCCTTGCCGTAGACGGCGAAGACCTTAGCGGTGCCGGAGCGACGGGGCGCCTCCATGCGGACCTGGACGCTGCCGTCGCCGTCGGCACCGCGCGGGGGCGCCTCGGCGCTCGAGCAGGTGCCGCAGCCGGCGGCGGCGCGCAGGCGGGCGGGGACCGCGTCGGCGGGCTTCACTTCGATGGTCATGCGGCCACTCCCATTGCCGGCGCGGCGCCGATGCCTTCGAGGCGGTCCTCGATCTCCTCGCCGGCGCGGCGCAGGCGCTCCAGCACCGAGGGGTCGGGCGTCCAGTATTTGCGCTCCGAGGCCTCCAGCAGGCGGTTGGCGATCTTGGCCGAGGCCTGCGGGTTCAGGCTCGCGAGGCGCTCGCGCATCTGCGGCTCGAGCATGAAGGTCTCGCTGAGCTGCTCGTAGATCCAGGGGGCGACCTGGCCGGTGGTGGCCGACCAGCCGAGGGTGTTGGTGACCTGCGCCTCGATCTGGCGCACGCCCTCGTAGCCATGGGCGAGCAGGGCCTCGTACCACTTCGGGTTGAGCGCGCGGGTGCGGGTCTCCAGCGTCACCTGCTCGGCCAAGGTGCGCACCAAGCCGTCGCCGCGGGTCTGGTCGCCGATGTAGATGCTCGATGCCTGGCCGTTGCGCTCGCGTCGGGCGGCGCGGGCAATGCCGCCGAGAGTGTCGAAGTAGTGGTCGACGGTGGTCACGCCCAGCTCCACGGAGTCAAGGTTCTGGTAGGCGACGTCCACGGAGCGCAGGACGTGGGAGAGGACCCTGTCGTGGCGCACGGCGTGGCCGGTGACGCCGTAGGCAAAGCCCTTGCGGCGGACGAAGGCGTCGGCGAGCTCGTCCTCGTCGTTCCAGCCGCCGGCGTCGATGAGCTGGTTGACGTTGGCGCCGTACGCGTCCTCGGCGTTGCCGAACACGCGCAGGGCTGCGGTCGCCATGTCGCCGCCGTTGGCCTCGATGTAGGCGAGCGCGTGGCGGCGGACGTGGTTCATCTCCACCGGCTCGTCGGCGGAGGCTGCGAGGAGGGCCGCCTCGGCGAGCAAGCGGGTCTGCATCGGCAGCAGGTCGCGGAAGATGCCGGACAGCGTGACCACGACGTCGACGCGCGGGCGTCCCAGGCGCTCCAGCGGCACGAGCTGCGCGCCGGCGAGGCGGCCGTAGCTGTCGTGGCGGGGCTCGGCGCCGAGCAGCCACAGCACCTGGGCGATCGGGCCGCCCTCGGTCTTGAGGTTGTCGGTGCCCCACAGGACCATCGCGACGGTCTCGGGCAGGCCCTGACCGTCGGCGGCATGGCGGGCGAGCAGGCGATCGGCCTGGCGGGCGCCGTCCTGCACGGCAAAGGCAGAGGGGATGCGGAAGGGGTCGAGGCCGTGCAGGTTGCGCCCGGTCGGCATGATCTCGGGCGTGCGGATCAGGTCGCCGCCCGGCGCGGGGCGGGTGTAGCCGCCGTCGAGCGCGTGCAGGATCGCCGGCGTCTCGTGGTCGGTGGCGAGCAGCGCGTCCAGCGTGGCGCGGCGCTCCGGGTCGGTGATGCCGGCGGCGTCGAGCATCTCGGCGCGGGCGGCCGCATCGGGGGGGCGGCCGACGATGTGCAGGCCGTGCGGGATCAGGGTGTACTCCAGCTCCAGCAGCGAGGCCTGCAGGGCGAGGATCGTGGGGGCGGCGTCGACGGCCTCCCAGAGCGGCTCGGTCTGCGCGAGGTCGACGCAGGCGGCCTGGGCCTGCACCAGCAGGGCGAGGGCGGCGCGCTGCAGCGGGTCGACCTCGGGCTCCAGGCCGCGCCAGCGGTCGAGCGAGGACTTCAGGTCGAGCAGGCCACGGTAGAGGCCGGCGGCGCTGAGCGCGGGCGTCAGGTGGCTGACCAGGGTGGCGCCGATACGGCGTTTTGCCAGAGCGCCCTCGGAGGGGTTGTTGCAGGCGTAGAGGTAGATGTTGGGCATGTCGCCGATCAGGCGGTCGGGCCAGCAGGCGGCGCTCATGCCGGCGTGCTTGCCGGGCATGAACTCCAGCGCGCCGTGGGTGCCGAAGTGCAGGATCGCGTGGGCGGAGAAGTCCTCGCGCAGCCAGCGGTAGAAGGCGGAGAAGGCGTGGGTCGGGGCGAAGCCGTGCTCGAACAGCAGGCGCATCGGGTCGCCCTCGTAGCCGAAGGCGGGCTGGATGCCGACGAAGACGTTGCCGAACTGCTCGCCGAGGACCTGGATCGACGCGCCGTCGCTGTTCTGGCGGCCGGGGGCGGGACCCCACTGGCGCTCGATCTCGACGAGGTGGGGCTCGCGGCGGACATGGTCGGCGGCGGGGATGCGGGCGTGGACGTTGGCGTCGGTGCCCCAGGTCGCCGCGTTGCCCTGCAGGACGCGGGCGCGCAGGACGTCGACGCTTTCCGGCACGTCGACGCGGTAGCCGCCGGCGGAGAGCGCGATCAGCGTGCGGTGCAGGGACTCGAACACCGAGAGGTAGGCGGCGGTGCCGGTGCTGCCGCCGTTGGGCGGGAAGTTGAACAGCACGACGGCGACGCGGCGCTCGGCGCGCTCGGTGCGGCGCAGGGTGACCAGGCGGTGCACGCGCGCGGCGAGCGTGGCGGCGCGCTCGGGGTAGGAGACCATCTGGCGGGCGTGCGACGCGCCGGAGGTGGAGCGGCCGCCGAAGGTCATCGGCCAGATCGCGCCGTCCAGCTCGGGGATCGCGACCATCATCGCGGCCTCCACCGGCATCAGGCCGCGCGGGTCGGCCTCCCACTGCTCCAACGTCTGGAACTCGACGGGGTGGGCGGCGACGTAGGGCACGTCGAGGCGGGCGAGGATCTCCTCGGACGCGCGGGCATCGTTGTAGGCGGGGCCGCCGACCAGCGAGAAGCCGGTCAGGGAGACGAGGGCGTCGATCGTGGGGGCGCCATCCGCGAAGAAGAACTCCTCCATGGCGGGGCGGGAGTCGAGGCCGGCGGCGAAGGCGGGGATCACGCGCAGGCCGCGGGCCTCCATCGCCGCGATCACGCCGTCGTAGTGCGCGGCGTTGCCGGCCAGCACGTAGGAGCGCATCAGCAGCAGGCCGACGGTGCCGCGCTCGCCGCAGCGTGCCGTGCGCGGCAGGTCGGCGGCGCGCGCGGCGATGCCGCCGGGGACGGCGGGGTGGTAGAGGCCGGTGTCGGGGTAGTGGATCGGGGCTTCGGCGCGCACGGTGCCGGCCAGCGCGAGACGGGGGCCGGCGGCGTAGCGGTCGACCATCATGCGGACCAGGCCGACCAGGTTGGCCTCCGAGCCGGCCAGCCAGTACTGCAGGGCCAGGAAGTAGACGCGCGCGTCCTGGGCGGCGCCGGGGATGAAGCGCAGCAGCTTGGGCAGGCGGCGCAGCATCTTCATCTGGTCGCGGCCGCTGGAAGGCGCGCCGGGCTTGCGGGTGCCGCGCAGGCGCTTGAGCATCGCCATGGCGCCGGTGGCCTCGCCGGCCATGCTGAACTTGCCGAGGCGGGTGAGCTTGACGACCTCGGTGGCGGACAGGCAGCCGAGGATGGCGTCGCAGTGCTCGCGGCGCGCGGTCAGCGCCGGCAGCACGGCGCGGATGTGCTCGTCGAGGAACAGCATGGTGGCGACGACGATGTCGCCGCGCGCGATGTCGTCGAGGCAGGCCTGCAGGACGGAGGCGTCGTGGCCCCACTCGTCGGCGGCGTGCACGCGCAGCTCCAGGCCGGGCAGGTCGCGGCGCAGCACGGCCTCGGCGGACTCCGCGGTGCGGGCGAGGATGCTGTCCATGGTCACCACGACCACGCGGATCGGCACAGGGGCCCGGGCGGCGGGAGCGATGGTGACGTCAGCGGGCATGATGCGCCTTTGCGTCGTAGAGGGTGCGGACGGAGATCGTCGCGATGCCGCGCTCGCGTGCGAAGGTCTCGGTGTTGCGGCGGGCCTTGCCGCGGACGAAGACGGGGATGCGCTTCAGCTCGCGCTCGGCATCGGCGTCCCAGGCGGGGGCGAGCGGGGCATCGAGGACGAGGGTGTCGGCCTGGGCGGCGGCGGGGCCCGCGGCGGCGAGCGCGTCGGCGGCAAGGGCCGCGACGGTGGCGGCTTCGTGGGGCGTGGGGCGCGGCACGTGGGCGTGGCCGAGGTGGGAGGCGGGGGCGCCCTCGCCGAACTCGGGGTCCTCGCGGAACATCGCCAGCAGGTGCTCCTCCAGGCCCATCATCAGCGGGTGGACCCAGGTGTCGAACAGCACGTTGGCACCCTCGAAGCCCATCTGCGGGGAGTGGCGCGCGGGGAAGTCCTGGACGTGGACGGGCGACGAGATCACGGCGCAGGGGATGCCCAGGCGCTTGGCGATGTGGCGCTCCATCTGGGTGCCGAGCACCAGGTCGGGGGCGGCGGCGGCAATGGCGGCCTCGACGTCGAGGTAGTCGTCGCACACGACGGGGGTCACGCCGTAGAGGGCGGCGGCCTCGCGCAGCTCGCGGGCGAACTCGCGGCCGTAGGTGCCGAGGCCGACCACCTCGAAGCCCAGCTCCTTCGCGGCGACGCGGGCGGCGGCGATGGCGTGGGTGGCGTCGCCGAACACGAAGACGCGCTTGCCGGTGAGGTACGTGGCGTCCACCGAGCGCGAGTACCAGGGCAGGTTGGAGTGGCGCTCGGCGTCGGCGACGGCCTGGGCGGGGTCGAGGCCGGCGAGCGTTGCCACCTCGGCGACGAACTCGCGGGTGGCGCCGACGCCGATCGGCACGGTGCGGGTCTGCGGCTGGGAGAACTCGCGCTGGAGCCAGAGGGCGGCGACGTTGGCGGTTTCGGGGTAGAGCACGACGTTGAAGTCGGCAGCGCCGAGGCGGGCCAGGTCGGAGGGGCTCGCGCCGAGCGGGGCACAGACGTTGACCGCGACGCCGATGCGCTCCAGCAGCGCGGTGATCTCGCGCACGTCGTCGCGGTGTCGGAAGCCCAGGGCGGTGGCGCCGAGCAGGTTGCACGACGGGGCGCGGCCTTCGCGCGGCGGGCGGTGGCCTGCGGCGCAGCGGCGCACGACCTGGTAGAACGTTTCGGAGGCGGCCCAGTTCTCCTTGCGCTGGTAGGAGGGCAGCTCCAGGGCGATGGTCTCCACACCGAGGCCGCGCGACAGGCCGGCGGGGTCGTCCTGGATCAGCTCGCCGGTGCACGACGCGCCGACCAGCAGCAGCTCAGGGCGGAAGCGTTCGACGGCGTCGCGGGCGGCGGTGCGGAACAGCTCGGCGGTGTCGCCGCCCAGGTCGCGGGCCTGGAACGTCGTGTAGGTGACGGGCGGGCGGGCCTTGCTGCGCTCGATCATGGTGAACAGCAGGTCGGCGTAGGTGTCGCCCTGCGGCGCGTGCAGCACGTAGTGCACGCCGCGCATGGCGGTGGCGATGCGCATGGCGCCGACGTGCGCGGGGCCCTCGTAGGTCCACAGGGTGAGCTGCACGGCGCTCAGGCCTCCAGCAGCGCGCGGCGGGCGAGCGGGCGGGCGAACAGGCCCGCCAGGTCGCCGGCCTGCTCGAAGCCGTGGATCGGCGAGAACAGCAGCTCGATCGACCACTTGGTGGCGATGCCCTCGGCCTCCAGCGGGTTGGCGAGGCCGAGGCCGCACACCACGAGGTCGGGGCGGGCGGCGCGGCAGCGGTCGAGCTGCCGGTCGACGTCCTGGCCCTCGCTGAGCATCGTGCCCTCGGGCAGCAGGGGCAGCTCGGCGGCGAGGTGCTCGCGGTGCAGCGTGGGGGTGCCGACCTCGACCAGGCGCATGCCCAGCTCGCGCGACAGGAAGCGGGCCAGCGGGATCTCCAGCTGGCTGTCGGGGAAGAGGAACACGGACAGGCCGGCGAGCTTCGTGCGGTGGCGGGCGAGCGCGGTCTCGGCGCGGGCGACGGCGGGGGCCATGGCGGCCTCCAGGCGCGCGGAGTCGCCGCCCCAGGCGAGGCAGGCGGCGCGCAGCCAGGCGCGCGTGCCCTCGACGCCGATCGGGAACGGAGCGGCGACGCGGCGTGCGCCGCGTTCCTCCAGGAGGCGGGCGGTCTCGGCGAGGAAGGGCTGGGCGAGCAGCATCACGGTGCCGGGGCCGACGGGGGGCAGCGCGTTCGCGTGGCGCGGCGGCAGGAAGCGGACCGGGCCGATACCGGCGTCGCGGAGCAGCGCGGAGAACTGGGACTCGACGACGTCGGGGAGCGCGCCGACGACGAGGATGGAGCGCTCGTCGGTGTGGGGCAGCTCGGGGACCAGGGAGGCGAGGCAGGCGTCCTCGCCCTGGGTGAAGGTCGTCTCGATGCCGGAGCCGGAGTAGCTCAGCACGCGGCAGGACGGCAGGAAGCGGCGCGACAGGCGGGC
>JBPBQX010000181.1:0-8931 GCA_050955025.1 Janthinobacterium lividum | reverse complement strand
ACGCATGTTGCGCCGCGCGGGGCCGACGACAAGGCGACATGCGCGCCGCCGCCCGCGGGCCTTTTCTTCCGCCCCGGAGCGGCTGAGACTGCGCGCCCATGCCCCCATCCGCCCCAACCGCACGCGAGCCGTTCCTGGTGCTGCCCGGCTTCCTGCCGGACGCCATCGGCTTCGCGTCGCGCACCACGCTGTCGCTGCTGCTCGCCTACCTGTTCTCCTTCTGGATCCAGCTCGAGAGCGCGTCCTCCGCCGGCGTCTGCGTCGCCATCGTCGCCCAGCCCCTGGCCGGCCAGACGCTGTCCAAGGCCACCTGGCGCCTGGCGGGCACCCTGCTGGGCGGCTTCGCCTCGCTCGGCTTCGTCGCCGCGTTCGGCCAGGACCGCACCATGCTGCTGGCGACCTTCGCGCTCTGGCTCGGCGGCTGCACGGTGGCGGCCTCGCTGCTCAAGGACTTCCGCTCCTACGGCGCCGTGCTGTGCGGCTACACCGTGGGCATCGTCGCCCTGTCCGACATCGACATGCCGCAGGCCGCCTTCGACAGCGCCATCAACCGCGTCGCCGCGATCGTGGTGGGCATCGCCGCGGTCGCCCTGGTCAACGCCGCCTTCGCGCCCGGCGGCGCCTGGCAGGACCTGGTCACGCGCCTGCGCGGCGCGCTCGACGACATGACGGAACACGCGGCCGGGGCGCTGCAGGGCGGCGCCGCGCCGTTCGACACCCCCGCCAGCCTGCGCCTCCTGCAGGTGCTGCTGGCGATGCGCACGGAGGCCGGATACGTCCCGGCCGAGCTCCCCGACGGCCGCCTGCGCGCCGCCGGCGCACGCAGCGCGATCGCCGCGCTGTTCGGGATGCTCTCGGCCGTGCGCGCGATCGAGGCCGGCCTGCGCTGGCACCCCGCCGACGACGCCACGCGCCTCCGCCTCGCCGCCGCCGCGCAGGCGCTGCTGCACCCCGCCGACGCACCCATGCCCCCGATCCCGGCCGCGAGGCCGGGGATGGGCCTGCCCGACGCCTTCCTGCTCGACCGCCTGGACGACCTGCTCGCCCAGCACGCGCTGGCACGCGACGGCCTCGACACGCTGGCCACCGGTGCCGCGCTGCACCGGCGCGTGCGCCTGCGCGTGCACCACGACGTCGTGGGCGCCTGCCTGAACGCGGTACGCACGATGATCGCGGTCGGCCTGGGCGCGCTGTTCTGCATCTACTCGGGCTGGAGCGGCGCCACGGTGATGCTGGTGCAGCTCGCGGCCTTCGTCGCCCTGCTCGGCATGACGCCGAACCCCTCGCAGGCCGGGCGCACCATGGCGCTCGCCCTGCCGCTGCCGATCCTGCTCGCGGGCTTGGTGAAGTTCCTCGCCCTGCCCCTGGTCGCGGGCTTCGTGCCGTTCGCGCTGGTCGTGGCGCCGTGCAGCTTCCTGTTCTGCCTGCTGGTGCGCCTGCCGCTGACCGCGGGGCCGGCCGGCACCATGCTGCTGTTCTTCTGCCTGGTGCTGTCGCCGTCCAACCCGCAGTCCTACGACCTGGCCGCGTTCCTGAACCTGTGCGCGGCGCAGGCCGCGGCCGTGCTGATGCTGATGCTCTCGTTCTGGCTGGTCCTGCCGGTCTCGCCGCACCGCAGGCTGTTCCGCGTCGCCGACGCGATCGGGCACGACCTGGGCCGCCGCCTCGCCCGCAGGCCACGCCGCGCGGCCAGCCAGCCGGACCAGCAGTCCCTCCAGTACGACCGGCTCGCATCCGCCCAGCAGTGGATGGGGCCGCGCACCCCGGCCCGGCTCGCGCTGCTCGCCCGCCTGCAGGCGCTCGGCGAGATCGACACCGCGCTGTGGCGGGCGGACGACGGCCTCGACGCCGCCGTGTCGCAGGCGCCGGCCCTGCGTCCCGCCGCCGAGCGCGCCCGCGCCAGCCTGCGCCACCCGGCGCCCGGCGCGATCGAGGCGGCCGCACGCGTCCTGCTCGACGAGGGCCTCGCGGTCGCCCCGGACGAGGCCACGGGCACGCTGCGCACCGCCCTGCTGCGCGCCGCCTCCGGGCTGTACGGCGCCTCGCGGCTGCTCGAGGCGCAGCGGCCGATCCTGCGCAGGTCCGGCATCCTGGCGCAGCCCTGATGTGGCGCGAGACCAACGTGGCCGGCGTCCTGATGGCGCCGATCGTGCCCTACGCCCTGCTGGCGCTGGCGATCTACCTTGTGCTGCGCCCGCTGCTGGTGCGACTGCACATCCAGCGCTGGACCTGGAACACGCCGCTCGCCGAGGCCGGCCTCTACATCTGCATCCTCTCGCTGCTGGTCGTCTTCCTCTAGCCGCCGCCAAGCCCGCCCCCGCGGCCGGGCCGCCGCGTCCGCGCCTTGACCGCGCCGGATGCGGCATCGCCCGGCCATGCGCCATCGCCTATGATCCCCGTCCGCAGCGCGAGGACCCGCCCTTGTTCAAGAGCTCCCGACGGCTGATCCGCGCAGGCGTCACGCTCGCGATCCTGGCCGCCGCCTCCCTCGGCCTGGTCGGGCTGTGGGACCACTACCTCACCGGCGCCTGGACCCGCGACGGGCAGGTCCAGGCCAACGTCGTCAGCCTCGCCCCCGAGGTCGCCGGCCGCATCGTCAACCTCGCGGTCGCCGACAACCAGCTCGTCCGGCGCGGCGACCTCCTCTACGAGATCGACCCGTTCGACTACCAGGTCTCGCTCGCCTCCGCCCAGGCCGGCCTGCGCTCGCGCCAGGCCGACCTCGACGCCAAGCGCCTGCAGGCCAAGCGCCGCGACCAGCTCACCACGCTCTCCACCTCCGAGGAGGAGAAGCAGACCTACAACGCCGCCGCCGACATGGCCGAGGCCGCCTACGCCACCGCCCTGACCCAGCTCAGCCAGGCCCGCATCAACCTCGAGCGCACGAAGGTCGTCTCCCCGGTCAACGGCTACGTCACCAACCTCCTGCTGCGCCAGGGCGACTACGCCACCACGGGCACGCGCAACATCTCCGTCCTCGACAGCGACAGCTTCTGGGTCGCCGCCTACTTCGAGGAAACCAAGCTCCGCCACATCCGCATCGGCGAGCCCGCCACCGTGGCGCTGATGGGATACGCCGCCCCCGTGCTCGGCCACGTCGAGAGCGTCGCGCGCGGCATCAACTCCGGCAACTACGCGCCAGGCACGCTGGGCCTCGCCTCCGTCGACCCGGT
The DNA here is from genome assembly GCA_050955025.1 of Janthinobacterium lividum. GTDB lineage: Bacteria > Pseudomonadota > Alphaproteobacteria > Acetobacterales > Acetobacteraceae > CAXSEF01. Next base: position 5,758 of record JBPBQX010000181.1, on the reverse strand, counting down.
GTTCACCTGGGTGCGCCTCGCCCAGCGCATCCCCGTGCGCATCCACATCGACACCGTGCCCGACACCGTGCTGCTGGCCGCCGGCATGACCGCCACCGTCACCGTGGGCGAGAGCGCACGCCGGCCGGACGGATGGCACGGGCTGATCTCGCGGGTGGTGACAGAGGACTAAGGGCAGGCAAGACCTTCTTTTTCTGAAGAAAAAGAAGCAAAAAGACTCTGCCACTCGGCACCTGTGCCGCCCGGCTGGCACCGACCCCATGGGCAAGGTTCTTCGGTTCTTTCCTTCAGGAAAGAACTGCTTTCTTTCCTGCGGACGGTGGCCCGCGCCCCTGGACAGCCCCCTGGCGCACGCGGCACCCTGCGCCCGCGCCCGCCTGGCGGAATGGTAGACGCAGCGGACTTAAAATCCGCAGTCCGGATGGGCATGCCGGTTCGAGTCCGGCGGCGGGCAAGCCGTGCCTCTCCCCGCCCTCTCAGGACAGCAGGCTGGCGATGCCGCCCGCAGCCACGCCCTGCAGGATGATCCTCGTGCCGTCGGACAGGCCGAGCACCGCGCCCCCGCTGCCGGCGACGAGCGTGGGGCTCCCGGCATACCCGGAGAGATGGATGCGGTCCGTGCCCGCCGCGAAGCCGGACACGGTCTCCGAGCCGCCGGTCAGGCCAGCGGCGAAGTCCAGCAGGGTCGGTCCGCCCTGGCCGAGGAAGAACGTCTCGTTGCCCGACCCGGCCTGCACCGTGGCGGCCCCGGTGCCGCCCACGAAGCTGTCGTCGCCGTGGCCGAGCAGCACCTGGTCGCTGCCGCTGCCGCCGAAATCGATGTCGATCTCGGCCGCGTCGGCGCCGGCCAGGGTCTCGTTGCCCGCCCCCGCCGCCAGGATGTCCCCGCCCGCCGCCGACGCGCCCAGCCGGTCGCCATCCGAGTGGCCCGCGAGGAAGGTGCCGGCGCCGTTGGCCGAAAGCACGCTGCCGCCCGCGCTGCCCGCGAACACCGCGCCGACCCCCGCCGCCACCGTGGCGGCGCCGGCGCCGTCCACGATCAGGTCGCGCTCGCCGCCGCCGGAGAACTGCAGGCGCCCGGAGCCCCCGAACATCGTCAGCGAGCCGCCGCTGCCGCCGGTGCCGGTGAAGCCGCCCGTGCCGTTGATGACCTCGTCCGCGCCCGCGCCGCCGCGGTAGGTGGTGTCCGCGCCGCCCGTGAAGGCCGTCAGGGCGCTGCCCGCGCCGCCGCCGGACAGCACAAGGGCCGACGCGCCCTGGCCGACCACCAGCGCGGTGCCGCCGCCGCCCACGAAAGCCAGCGTGCCGCCCTGGCCGAACACGGCGACGGTGCCGGCAGCGGCGCCGGTCACGGTGCCCGGGCCCTGGGCGACGACGAAATCCGTGCCGCCGCTGCCCGTGAAACGCTGCCCGGGCGCCAGGGTGGTCGTGCCTTGCGCCTGGCCGGCGAACCGGTCCGTGACCGGAACCCCGCTGTCGGCGAGGATCGCCACGTCGAGCCGGGAGATGCCGCGGCTGACGCCGGGAGGCAATCCCAGGCCGCTCATCAGGTCGTTCGCGTTGGGATCGGCGTCGCCGTTGGCGAGGTGGTAGTAGTTCTCGCCGTTGTCCAGCGTGGTGAGCACCACGTTGCCGCCGTTGACCAGCGTGGCCGCGGGGCCGGTGAACACGGCGCTGCCGTCCGCCCCGATCGTGACGTAGTGGTCGTACATCGTCTCGCTGCCGCCGCGCGCGCCGGTGCTCGAGATGGTGCCGCTCTCGCCGAGCCCGTGGTCGATCTCGTGCTCGAACAACGAGACCGCGTCGTACTCCGTGCCCGGCACCTTGCCGTCCAGGCCGGTGTAGAGCTGCGACAGCTGGGCGGTGCTGACCGTGACGTCCATGTCCGAGCCGCTGCCGCCCTGGCTCCTCTGGATGGACGGCAGGTGGGTGCCGGTCTGCATCTCGTAGAGCGCCGAGGAGGTCTCGAGCGTCCTGCCATCCAGGACCTTGCCCGAGGCGACACCGGAGTCGGGCCTGCCATCCGCCAGCACGCCGGACGGCAGCGCCGCGAACTGCAGGTCCACGGTCAGCGTGCCCTGCCCCGCGAGATGCGACGCCCAGGCGTTGGCCGCCTGCTGCAGGTCGGCGAGCAGCGCCTTGTCCAGGAACCCGCCGAGGCCGGCGGGGTCGTCAAGCGTGGCCACGATCTGCAAGGAACGGCTCCGTAACGACATGCCGGCACGAGAACCCGCGCGGCCATGCCCGCCCGGACCTGCCGACCGAACAGGCCCGCCCGGGCAGTCCCGGCAACCCTAGGGCGCACCGGTTAACGAACCATGACGAAGCGCAACCGCGCCCCGCCCCCGGGAGCCTGCCGACCCAGGTACAGGTTTCCAAAGGCGAGCCTTTGGCGGAGTTTGAGGCAGAGCCTCATCCTTGCTTCCTGTGCACGCCCCCGCCGCCCTCACACCGTCGACGGATTCACCTGCATCGCCACGTAGGGCACCGCCCCCGACGTGACGTACCCCGCCGCCGGGAACGCCGCCGGCAGCGCCCCTGCCGCCACCGGCGCCGCGGCCAGCACCCCCAGCGTCGCCCCCCGCCCCATCACCGCGCCGGGCGACGCCCCCCCGAGCTGCGTCTGTGCCAGTGCCCCGGTGCCCGAGGCCACGCAGGACAGCGCCGGCGCTGCCGTCCCCGCGGACTGCAGCAGCGCCGCCAGCCAGTACGTCCCGCGCGACAGCCCCACCCCCGACACCGCCGCGACCACCTCGCCCGCCGCATCTGTCGCCACCGCGCCTGCGTCGGCCAGCAACGCCCCCGGCTGCCCCGCCGCGTCCGCATACACGCCGAGCCGCAGCGACGACCCCCCCGCCCCCGCCGCCGTCACCAGCACGCCGAGCGCCGTGACCTGCACCAGGCTGGCGCTCACCCCGAACGGCAGCGCGCTCAGCGCCCCCGCCGCGGGCGACGCAGGCGCGACCGCGCAGGCCGGCCCGTACCATCGCCCGGCCTGCGCCTGCGGCTGCGGATGCGCCGCCCCATAGGCGAAGTCGCGCCACACCAGGCTCGTGGTGCCGCCCGCGGTGTTGGCCACCACCGCCGGCCGATCCGAGTTCATGCATGCGACCGTTCCCGACAGATTCAGCGTCAACGCGCCGGCGAACGCGTTGCGGAACAGCGCGGTGGGCGCGCCGTGCGTGCCGTCGAAGAACGCCCGGTAGCCGCTGATCTGCGCCTCCACGGGCGCGCCGTTGAACCGCACGCCCGACGACAGCGCCGGGTTGTCGCGGTAGTACGCGAGGAAGTCGATGATCTCGATCCGCCCGCCACCGGCAAACTGGATCGGATACGCATTGAACCGCTCGGCCGTGCAGCGGCTGATCCGCACGTAGTTCGAGTTGGCGAAGTTGAACCCGCTCTGCAGGTACGGCGTGTTCGGCGGCCGCCCGTCGCCGCGCGTGTGGCACCCCTCGTACTCCAGCCGGTTGTTGCCCGTCGACGACGCGACCGACCCCAGGAACCCGTTCTGCTGGTAGTCGATCGCGTGGCAGTCCACGTAGCGCACGGTGTGCACGAACCCCGACACCAGGTTGGTCGAGCCGTCCACGAAGGCGTCCACCGCGTCGATCACCTGGCAGTCCGAATAGCGCGTCCCGAAGCCGCGGTTCTGGAAGCCGATCGACGCCGAAACGTTGCGGTTGAGGTGGCTCGGCCCGTGCACCACGCAGTTCTCGAACGCCATGAAGTAGCAGCCCCAGTGCGTGTCGAACCCCGCGTTGAAGCAGTCGCGCACCGCGCTGTCGTGCACCAGGCAGTGCTTCGGGTTCCCCCGGCTCCACAGCCCCATGTAGGCGAACCCGCCCCAGAACACGTTGGTCGTCACCGCATGCCGGCAGTTGCCGCCGCGCACCTTCACCCGCGTGCCGTCCGTCGAGCCGGCCAGCTCCACGCCGTAGCCGTAGGCGCCTTCACCCAGGTTCGCGTCGTTGGGCAGGTGCTCGACGTAGACATCCACCTCGCCCTGCCAGCACGACAGCAGCTGCACGCAGCGCGTCCACGCGTCGCGGATGCGCACCCCCCGGACCACCGGCTGGTACACCCCCTGCAGCAGCAGAGCCGGCTGCCGCGCGGCCACCCCGACAACCGACGTCGTGTCGCCGCTCGCGTCGATCACCAGCCCGTCGATCTCGCAGCGCGCCTGCCCCATGAGCTGCATCTGCACCTTGGACACGTAGCTGTCGTAGATGCGGTCCGCCGAGAGCGCGAACGCCACGCCCGCCACCTGCCCCAGCACCTTGCCCGCCACCAGCAGCGGCTCGCCCGCCACGAACACGCCGCTGATCCGGTCGAACACCAGCGTGCCCGCCGCCCCGTCGGACAGCGACTTCAGCAGCCCGTTGGCGCCCGACGTCGCCCCGCTCACCACCTGCCCCTCCGCGAACTGCCCGGGCGTCCCGCCCGTGAACCCCAGCCCCAGCCCCTGGATGCGCAGCAGCTGCGTCTGCCACACCTGCCCCGACGACAGCCCGGTGTTGGCGTTGCCCGACGCCGTCGGCGACCACGGATAGGCGTCCTGCGACGACAGCGCCCAGACCTGGCCCTGCGCCATCGCCGCCACCGACGCCACGGAAAGCCGCGTGACGTTGCTCGCCTCGTCGACGAACGAGTTGCCGCTGACCGTGCCCAGCACCATCGTGCCGACCGCGCCCACCGCCACCGCCGGCCCCGGCGTGCGGCTCACCGAAAGCACGTTGCGCGACAGCCCGTGCACCAGCGTGCCCTCGCCGCGCAGCCACACGTCGAGGTCGGTCACCGACAGCGACACCGCGAACCGCCCCGCCGGCACCACCACCGGCACCCCCAGCCCGGCTGCCACGAACATCGCCGCCTGGAACGACGCGCTGTCGTCGGCCACCCCGTCGCCCACCGCGCCGAACCAGCGCACGTTCAGCCCCGACGCCGGCCCCCGCACCGCGATCCAGCGACCCGCCCCGGTGCTGCCCGCGGGCATGACGCAGGTGGCGCCGTCGTCGGCCGCCTGGCTCCCCGCCACCCACGACATCCAGCGCTCGCCGCCATCGGCCGCGGCCGCATGCCCCTGCACCAGCACCGCCGCGGCGCCGGCCGGCGCCGCCAGCGCCCGCAGCGCCGCCATCGACGCCACCGCCTGCGCCGACGACGTCACGGGCGCTGCCCCGCCCGACCCGGTGCCGCCGCCGCCACCGGACCCGCCGCTCCCCGAACCCGTCCCCCCCCACCCCGTCCCGCCGCCCCCCACCGGTCCCGCCGCCGAGATCTGCACCACCTGGTCGGAGTGGCTCGCCCACACGGACGCCACCTCCACGGGATCGGTGATCAGCTGCCCCACCGTGTAGCTGGCAAACGGCTGCAGGACGATGAGGTCGTAGCTCATGGCGGCTCCCCTAATGACACGGGTCCCGGAACGACCCCTCGACCTATACGTCAGAAATACTAACAAAAAGCGTGCCGGAACTTGTGCACATGGCCGGACGCCTGCCGTCCGGAGACGCGCTTCCTGCAGCAGTCCCGGCCGGCGCGCCCTCCTTGCGGAGACCGCGCCGGCCGCCTCACCCCGCGCGCGGCAGGGCCGTCACCTCGCGGCCGGCGGCACCCCGCGCGGCCGCCGGATCACTCCGGCGTCGAACCGGTCGTGGCCGCGGGGGCGGTCTGCGCCGCGGTGGCCTGCCTGGCGTGCTTGTTCGCCTCGTGCCGGCCGACCACGCAGCCCGCCGCCGCGCCGAGCAGGCCGTGG
>JBPBQX010000180.1:0-9024 GCA_050955025.1 Janthinobacterium lividum | reverse complement strand
CAGAACTACGACAAGGCGGTCGAGCCCTACCTCGGCGGCTCCTTCGACCTGCCGTACCACACGGTGCTCTACGCCAGCTACGGCCGCAGCGCCTCGTTCCCGCAGATCACCGACTACACGCTGGGCACGCTGGGTGCCACCAACGCGCCGCACAACACCATCCTGCACGCCTACGAGGCCGGCATCCGCTATGATACGCCCCGGCTCTACCTGAACCTCGACTACTTCTACCAGAAGACCACCAGCGCGATCGGCTTCTACGCCAACTATCTCACCAACGAGTTCCGCTACGACAACTCGGGCGCCAACCAGTATCGCGGCGTCGAGGCCTCGGCGCAGTACCGCGTCACGCCGGCGCTGCAGGTCTTTGGCAACGGCTCGTACAACGACGCCCAGTACCTCAACAACTACTCGGCCAGCACGACGCCGTTCCAGGACCAGTTCGGCTACGGCTTCAAGGACACCCACCTGTCCTCCATCCCGACCTGGCTGCTCAACGTCGGCGCGTCGTACGAGAAGGGGCCGATCTCGCTGCGCGTGTGGGACCAGTACACGGGCACCCAGTACACCACGGTCAACCTCAGCGCGGACCCGACCGTCGAGCCGAACCCGCTGCTGCAGGCCGCCACCGTCACCAACCCGGGCTACCGCCTGCCCGAGTTCAACACCGTCAACTTCCTCGGCAGCTACACCATGCCGATCAACTCGGGCTACGGGCTGAAGTCGCTGAAGTTCACGCTGAATGCCCAGAATATCTTCAACATGCACTACTTCGCCTATCGTTACCTGAGCAACTTCTCCTATGCCGGTTCCTATGCCAGCAACACCTACTACACCAACGCGCTCGCCGGCCCGCCCGCCTCGGTGATCTTCAACGTGACCGCGCGCTTCTGAGCGCGCAGCACGCGACGGGACGACACCGGACGAGCCATGAGCGACGTGCCGACGACCGGCGCGGCAGGAGCGGGCGTTCCCGAGACCGGAACGCCCCGACATGCCCGCGTGACAAGGCCCGCCGTTCCTGCTTTTCCTGCCGCCATGGCAGGATGCGGCAGGGCGGCGGCAACGAGGGACGCGGGGCGGGACGCGGGCGTGGCGCGTCCCGCCCGCACGGTCGGCCTGCGCCTCCTTGCGGGCGCAGCGGCGGCCGTGTTCGCGCTGCTTGGGGCGGGTATCCGGGCTGACGCTGCGGGCGCCTGTGGGACGCTGGTGATCCCGACCGGGCTGGGCGTCGGTCCGCCGACCGCGGCCGGCTCGCTGCATCCGGTCCTGTCGCCCGGCTCGCTCTACGACCAGGAAAGCTTCAACCAGCTCTACCGGCCGATGCTCTGGTTCCAGCCGGACCACGCCATCGACTGGTCGCTGAGCCACGCCAGCAGCATCGATGTCGAGGACGGCGGCCGCACCTACGTCATCACGCTCAAGCCGATCACCTGGTCGGACGGCGTCGCCGTTACCGCCGACGACTTGGTCTATGGCTTCGAGCTGATGAAGCAGCTCGGCCCGACCTACTCCGGATACGACTCGGGCGGCATGCCGAAGCTGTTCCAGGCGGTGGAGGCCGAGGACCCGCTCACCCTGCGCGTCACCCTGACGCAGGCGGTCAACCCGGAGTGGTTCGAGCTGTCCGGGCTCGGACAGCTCTACGCCCTGCCCCGCCACGCGTGGGGGCGCTACTCCGTCGACGAGCAGCGCAGCCTGCAGACCGACGCGGGGTTCCTGTCCGTGGTCGACGGTCCGTTCCGGCTGGTCGAGTTCAACAGCGGGCGCTACGAGGCGCTGGCGCCGAACCCGTCCTATGCCGGGCCGCAGGCGCAGGTCGAGCGGCTGGTGATCGACTTCCTGCAGGGCACCAGCCCGCTGGAGGCGCTGCGGGCGGGAGAGCTCGACGCCGCCAACCTTCCGTTCAACGTCTACGACGCGGCGCGCGCCATCCCAGGGCTTGCCCTGGTCAAGCTGCCGCCGCAGTCCGGCTACGAGTCGATCGTCGTCAACATGAGGAACCCCGACGCGCCGTTCCTCGCCGATGCGCGGGTGCGCCAGGCGATCGCCGACGCGGTCAACCAGGACGAGGTGATTCACCTGGCCTTCCACGACAGCACCGTGCCGGTGCGCTCGCCGGTGCCGCCGGTGCCGGCCACCTTCCTTTCGGAGGACGCCAGGGCGGGCCGCTTCCCCACCGGCTACGATCCCGCCCATGCGCGCGCCTTGCTCGCGCAGGCCGGGTTCACGCCGGGGCCGGACGGCATCCTGCAGAAGGATGGACGGCGCCTGGAATGGACGGACCTGCTCAGCGACGCCGCCACCGACCTGCTGGTCGAGTGGCAGGTGGTGCAGGCGAACCTGCTCGCGATTGGCATCCGCATGAACATACGGCTGATGCAGTTCAACCAGATCATCGCCCTGATGGACCGCGATCCCTCAGGGTGGCAGACCGCCTCGATCGGCTGGAGCTTCCCGAACTACCCTGACATGCAGATCAACTACGGCACCGGCGCGGGCGAGAACTACGGCCATTTCAGCGATCCCGAGACTGACGCCCTGCTGAAGCAGGTGCAGGACCAGCCCGGGCGCGAGGCACTGTTCAGGCTGCAGGACCATCTCGCCGCGCTGCAGCCGTTCATCATCATGCCGCAGGGCGCCTACTCCCTGCTGGTGCGCCCCGGCGTCGAGGGGCTCGGCGACGCGCTGCAGGCCAACTACCTGTGGGCGCTGCAGAAGATCCACTTCAGCGGCGAGAGGGCCTGCGATGCGCAAGCTGCCCGCTAGGCTCGGCGCCTCGGCGCTGTCGCTCGTGATCCTGGTCACGCTGACCTTCGTGCTGGTGCATCTCACGCCGGGCGGGCCCGCGTATTCGATCCTGGGGATGAAGTCGACGCCGCAGGCGGTCGCGGCGCTGAACGCGCAGCTCGGGCTCGACGTGCCGCTGTGGCGGCAGTACCTGATCTGGTGGCAGCACCTGCTGCACGGCGACCTCGGCTTCTCGTTCCTGCTGCACCGCCCGGTCGGCGAGCTGCTGCTGGCCTACGAGCGCAACACCGTGGCGATGTACGCGATCGCCACGGTGATCAGTACGCTGGCGGCGATCGGGCTCGGGCTGGCGCACGGCGTGTACTACCTGCGCTGGCCGGGGCGCGCGATCGGGGCGCTGGAGCTGGCGCTGTACGCGGTGCCGTCGTTCTTCGTGGGCACCGTGCTCGTGCTGGTCTTCGCGATCCAGTGGGACCTGCTGCCGGCCGGCGGGCTCACCGACATCCGCTTCGCCCATCCGCCGGTGAGCGCGTACCTGAGCCATCTCGTGTTGCCGGTGCTGACCATCAGCCTGGTCACGATGGCGGGGCTCGCGCGCTACTTCGCGCAGTCCGTGCACGAGGAGCTGGCGCGCGACTACGTGCGCACCGCGGCGGCCAAGGGGCTCAGCTTCCGGCGCATCCTGTTCGGCCACGTGCTGCGCAACGCGCTCCGGCCGCTGGTCACGGTGCTCGGGCTGTCGTTCCCCTACATCTTCGCGGGCGGCGTCGTGGTCGAGACGGTGTTCTCCTATCCCGGATTGGGATGGCTGCTGTGGCGCTCGGCGCTGGCGCAGGACTATCCGGTGCTGGTCGCGATCGTGCTGCTGATCGGCGTGCTCACCGTGCTCGGCAACCTGCTCGCTGACCTGGTCAACGGGCTGCTCGACCCGAGGGCGTCGTATGACTGAGCGTGCCGCACGCGCGGGGGTCACGCCATGAGCGACGCGCTGCGGCCCGGCACGGTGCCGGACGCCATCTCCGAGGCGCGCGGGCCATCGCTCGCGGGGCGGCTGCGGCTCGCGGTGTCGGACCGCGCGTCGCTGGTGTTCGGGTTCGGGCTCGGCGCGTTCCTGATCGCGGCGAGCTTCGCCGGGCCGTGGCTCTACGGCGTGGACCCCTACGCGCTGCACCCGGCGCACGTGCTGGCCCATCCCGGCGCCGCGTTCCCGCTGGGCACGGACGAGCTGGGGCGCGACTTCCTGGCCAGGATGCTCGCGGGCGGGGCGTCCACGCTGGAGGTCAGCCTGCCGGCGGCGCTGCTCGCCTTCGTGGTGGGCACCGTCTACGGGCTGGCCTCCGGGCTGGGGCCGTCGTGGCTGGACTCCGTGCTGATGCGGCTGCTCGACGCGGTGCTCGCCCTGCCTGGCCTCGTGGTGCTGATCTTCTTCGCCTCGCTGGTGCGGCTCAGCGACTCCTCGCTGGTGCTGCTGCTCGGGCTGATCTCCTGGCCCGGGCTCGCGCGTCTCGTGCGCAACGAGGCGCTGGCGCAGCGCGGGCGCGACTTCGTGCTGGCGGCGCAGCAGCTCGGCGGCGGGCGCTGGTACGTGGCGCGCGTCCACCTGCTGCGCGTGATGGCGCCGCTGCTCGTGGTCAACGGCACGCTGCTGGTGGGCGACCTGATCTTCGCGCTCTCGGCGCTGAGCTTCCTCGGGCTCGGGGTGCAGCCGCCGTACACGAGCTGGGGCGGGCTGCTGCAGTCGGGGCTGGCGCTCGTGGCGCTGGCGCCGTGGTGGCTGATCCTGCCGCCGGGGCTCGCGATCTTCGCGTCGCTGCTGGCGGCGTCGCTCACCGGGCAGGGGCTGCTGGCGCGGCGTGGGGGCGCGCGGTGAGGCAAGCATGGGCTCTGCCCAAACCCGCCAGGGGCGAGCCCCCTCGTCCGGGCCTTCCAACGACCCAAGCGGGTCGTCGGAACCTTTGGCCGGCCTCGCCCCTGGACCGGCCTCACCTAAGTAGTGGATTCCAAAGGCGAGCCTTTGGCGGAGTTTGAGGCAGAGCCTCAACCTTTCTTCCTTGCGGGCAGGTTCCCATGATCGATGACGTGCTTCGCCTCGAAGGGCTGAGCGTCGCGCTGCCGCGCGGCCGGCGCGTGGTGTCCGTGCTCGACGCGCTCGACCTGGCCGTGCCGGCGGGCGAGATGGTGGCGCTGGTCGGCGAGTCCGGCTCGGGCAAGACGATGGCGGCGCTGGCGGCGATGCGCCTGCTGCCGCCCGGCGCGGTGCTGGGCGGGCAGGCGCTGCTGCGCGGCCAGGACGGCGAGACGCGCGACCTGCTGCGGCTCGGCGAGGCGGCGCTGCGCCGGGTGCGCGGGCGCGACATCGGCATGGTGTTCCAGAACCCGCTGGCCGCGCTGAACCCGTCGCACACCGTGGGCCAGCAGGTCGCCGAGGCGGTGCGCGCGCACACGGACGTGGACCGGCGCGGGGCGATGGCGCGGGCGCGCGCGCTGCTCGACGAGGTGGGCATTCCCGACGCGGCGAACCGGCTGGGCGATCATCCGCACCAGTTCTCCGGGGGCATGCGGCAGCGGGTGATGATCGCGAGCGCGCTCGCGTGCTCGCCGCGGCTGCTGATCGCGGACGAGCCGACCACGGGGCTCGACCCGCTGGTGGCGCGGCAGATCATGGCGCTGCTGGCGCGTCTCAGGCGCGAGCGGGGCATGGGCGTGCTGTTCGTCACCCACGACCTGTCGGTGGTCGAGGAGCACGCGAGCCGGGTGCACGTCCTGTATGCGGGGCGGAGCGTGGAGTGGGGGGCGGCGGGCGCGTTCTTCGCCCACCCGAGCCACCCGTACAGCCAGGCGCTGCTGGGGTCGGTGGCGCGGGTCGGGCGGGCGCGGCTGCGCACCATCCCGGGGACGCTGCCCGAGCCGGAGGCGCGGCCGCCCGGTTGCCGCTTCGCGCCGCGCTGCGCGTACTACCGGCCGCCGTGCGACGACGGGTATCCCGAGGCGCGCGCGGTGGCGGGGACGATGGCGTGCTGCCTGTATCCGCCGGAGGTGCCGGCGGCGGACTTCGAGGCGGCGCTGCCGGAGCCGCCGGCGACGGCGCGCCGCGCGCTGCTCGACGTGGAGGACGTCAGCGTGCGCTACGGGCGGCGCGGGCTGTTCGGCAAGGCGCCGGCGGCGTCGCTGGCCGGCGCGGCGTTCCGGCTCGGCGTGGGCGAGTGCCTCGGCGTGGTGGGCGAGAGCGGGTCGGGCAAGTCCACGCTGGGGCGGGCGATCCTGCAGATGGCGGCCTACGAGGGGCGCATCCTGCTCGACGGGCACGACCTCGGGCGTCTCAGCGGGCCGGAGCGCGTGCAGCAGCGCCGGCGGGTGCAGGTGGTGTTCCAGGACCCGCGCGAGTCGCTCAACCCGCGCATGACGGTGGGGCAGAGCGTGGGCGAGCCGCTGCGCCTTGCGGGGCGGCCGGCCGCGGAGCGGCGGGCGGCGGTGGCGGGGCTGCTGGAACGCGTCGGGCTGCCGGCGGCGCTCGCGGACCGGCTGCCGGGGTCGGTGTCGGGCGGGCAGGCGCAGCGCATCGCGATCGCGCGGGCGCTGGCGGCGGAGCCGGACGTGATCGTGCTCGACGAGCCGACCTCGGCGCTGGACGTGTCCACGCAGGCGATGCTGCTGAACCTGCTCAAGGACCTGTCGACGGAGCGGGGACTGGCGTACGTGTTCATCTCCCACGACCTAGCCGCCGTCAGCTACCTCGCGCACAGGATCGCGGTGCTGCGGGCGGGGCGGATCGTGGAGCTGGCGGACACGGCGAGCCTGCTGGCGCGGCCGGGGAGCGACTACACGCGGGCGCTGCTGGAGGCGGCGCCGCAGCTCGGGGGGTGAAGGAAGGCCAGGGCTCCCCCTCCGCCGCCATTCCAACGATCCAAGCGGATCGTCGGAACCTTTGGCCAGCTCCGCCCAAACCCACAAAAGGTCCGAGGACCCTTGATCCCCTTGTACCGACCTTGCGAGGTCCAAATCTTCTCCCGGGCGAAGCATCGAGGAGCTTTCGCGTGACCCGCCGAAGGGCATCGGTCGGACAGTAGGGCGGAACTCCACAAGGCGGGTACAGGGTGTCTGGAAAGCAAGTCCGAGCGCTGGCGTCCCGGTTTTCTCAAAAAGCCAGAGATGATGGTTGAGTCGCGCCACAGCCCCGGTAATCTGGCGACTCGGCCGGACGAACTCGTCGCGTCATATCGCGTGAACGGCGAGGGCTGGGTCAACCGCCGCTTTCTGAACAAGCAGGACGCAAACCATGAACTCCAGCATGGCCGGGCTTCAGGCCAGGGACGCCCAGGCGGTCGCGGACCGGATCGAGGACGACTGGGAGCGCATCTTCGTCAACTGCGAGATGAGGCTGACCGACGAGGGCCGTCTCGTCGACTACGTCCTGTTCTACATCAAGGCGTTGGAAGGCGGCGAGCTCGAGAAGGTCAGCGTCCGTGGCGGCTCGGACACGATCGACGACGCCTACATCGCCCTGGCCGATGCCATGGCCCGTGATGGGGAGCGCTGGGGCAGCTGCGACTTCACCCTGGACGCGGACGGCAGGTTCAACTTCCGCTTCTCCTACGATCCGCCCAAGCGCCTCGACGGCGTGCTGGACCACTCGTCCTACGGGCGCTTCCGGGATTACCTGGGCCAGTATCGCGCGGAACGCGCCGCCAAGGTTGCCGGCTGGCACCCCGGCCCCGAAACGGAACAGCCAGGCAGACGCGCATGAACCCGAAGACGATCGCGATGCAGGACGCGGCAGCCCAGGCCTTGGTGGCGATGATCGACGATCACTGGGAGCGGATCGGGGTGAACTACGAGATGGACCGCACGCCTGAAGGCCGCGTCCTCGACAGCGTGATCTTCTACATCACCGCCGATCCCGACGGCAGCCTGAGGAAGACCAGCGTCCGGTTGGCGTCGGACGAGATGAATGACCGCATCATCGAGCTTGCCGACGCCATGGCGCAGGACGGCGAGACGTGGGGCAGCTGCGACCTCGTCGTCGACTCGAACGGGAAATACGGCTTCAAGTTCGACTACGCGCCGCCGCGACGGATCAACGGCGTGTTCGACGACGCCTCCATGGGCCGGTTCGACACCTACCTCGACACCTACCGCGTGGAGCGCGCCGCGGCCGTCATCGTGTGATATCCGCCTCACGAAGGTCACACCCTCCCTCGGACGATCCATCGAGGAGCCTTTGCACGACCTGGCAACAGCACCGATCAGACAGAAGGGCCGGGACTTCACAAGGCGGGTATTACTTAGGGATGCGTTCCAAGGGCGCAGCCTTTGGCGGAGTTTGAGGCGGAGCCTCGACCTTGCTTCCTGCAACTTCCGGCTTCGCGCCGGCTTCGTGGCGGCATGAAGAAGCCCGCGTCATGACCCGTGCCGTCGTCGCCATCCCGGTCCGCGACGAGGAGGCGCGGCTCGGGCCTTGCCTGGGCGCGCTGTTCGGCGGGAGCGTGCGGCCGGACGCGGTTGTGGTGCTGCTGAACAACTGCACGGACAGGAGCGAGGCGATCGCGCGCGAGGCGGCGGGGCGTTGGCCGGTGCGGCCGGTGGTGGTGCGGCTGCCTCCCGGTCGGGCGCATGCGGGGCCGGCGCGGGCGCTGGCGATGCGGCACGCGGACGCGCTGTGCGGGGCGGGCGACGTGCTGCTCACGACGGATGCGGACGGGGTGGTGGCGCCGGGGTGGATGGCTGCGAACCTGGCGGCGTTCGCGGGGGGTGCGGAGGCGGTGTGCGGGCGGGCGGTGATCGACCCGGGCGAGGCGCTGCTGATCCCGGCGCACCTGCACGAAGACGATGCGCGCGAGGTGCTCCTGACGACGCTGCTCGACGAGATCGCGTCGCGGGTGGACCCGGAGGAGGCGGACCCGTGGCCGCGGCACACGGAGCACAGCGGGGCGAGCCTGGCGGTGCGCTGCGCGGTGTTCCGGCGGGTGGGGGGGATGCCGGAGCGCGAGAGCGGCGAGGACCGGGCGTTCGTCGACGCGCTGCTGCGGGTGGACGCGCGGGTGCGGCACGCGTGCGGGGCGGTGGTGACGGTGTCGGGGCGCACGGAGGGGCGAGCGCGGGACGGCATGGCGGACGCGATCCGGCGCAGGATGATGCGGCAGGACGAGCTGACGGACGAGCGGCTGGAGCCGGCGCGCGACGCGTGGCGTCGGGTGGGGCTGCGGGCGAGGGCGCGCGGGGTGTGGGCGGGCGGGGCGGCGGACGGGGGGCTGGCGGGGGAGCTGGGGATGGCGG
>JBPBQX010000179.1:0-9915 GCA_050955025.1 Janthinobacterium lividum | reverse complement strand
CGATCCGCGCCGCCACCCCCCAGCGCCCGTCGCCCCCGTGCCGCGCCAGCTCCGCCATCCGCGCGCCCCGCAGCCCCCGCCCCGGCGCCAGCAGCGACACCGCCTCCAGCAGGTTCGTCTTGCCCGAGCCGTTCGGCCCCGTGACCACGGACACGCGCGCGCCCGGGCGCCAGGACAGGCGCTCGTACGAACGGAACTGCGTCAGGTGCAGGCGGAGCAGCGTCAAGGAAGCGCCGGGCTCTGCCCGGACCCGCCAGGGGCGAGCCGCCCCTGGACCGGCACACATGGAAGCCCCCGTGGAGGCACCATCCAGAACGAAATGGTTTCCAAAGGGCGCGCCCTTTGGCGGGTCCAGGGCAGGGCCCTGGCCTTAGACCCGCATCGGCATCAGCACGTACAGGGCGGAGCTGTCCTCCGCGTCCCGCACGATCGTCGGCGCCGACCCGTCGGAGAACGCGAACTCGACCTGCCCCGAGATCTGGTCCGTGATGTCGTTGAGGTAGCGCGCCTGGAACCCGATCTCCAGCGGCCCGGCGGCGTAGGTGACGCGCCCCTCGTCCAGCTCCTCGCTGGCCGTGCCCTGGTCCGGGCTCGCCGCCGACAGCACGAGCAGGTCGCGCGACAGCGTCATCTTCACCGGCCGCGACCGCTCGCTGCTGATCGCCGCCACCCGCGCCACCGCGTCCGAGAAGTCCTTCTTCCCCACCCGCAGCAGCTTGTCGTTGTCGCGCGGAATCACCCGGTCGTATTCCGGGAACGTCCCGTCGATCAGCTTGCTGGTCAGCGTCACCGTGCCCACGGTGAACTGGATCCGCGTGTCCGACAGCCCGACCTCCACGTCGTCGCCGCCCTCGTCCAGCAGCTTGCGCAGCTCCGCGATCGTCTTGCGCGGGATGATCACCCCGGGGATCGACCCCGCCCCCTCCGGCAGCGGCTCCTCGACCCGCGCCAGCCGGTGCCCGTCGGTCGCGACCGCCCGCAGCATCCGCCCGCCCTCCGCGTCCACGACGTGCAGGTAGATGCCGTTGAGGTAGTAGCGCGTCTCCTCCGTGCTGATCGCGAACCGCGTCCGGTCGATCAGCCCCTTGAGCGTGAGCGACGGCAGGCTGAAGCGGTGCGGCAGCTGCCCCGCCGTCATCGACGGGAAGTCGTCCACGGACAGCACCACCAGGCTCGTCGCATACCGCCCCGCCCGCAGCGCCAGCTGCGCGTCCCCGCCGGGATGGTCCAGCTCGATCTGCGCCCCGTCCGGCAGCTTGCGCGCGATCTCGTACAGCGTCGCCGCCGGCGCCGTCGTCGCCCCGTCGCGCGTGACGCTGGCCGCGACCGTCTCGACCACCGCGATCTCCATGTCGGTCGCGGTCAGGCTGAGCGTGCCCTCCTTCGCCGAGATGAGCACGTTGGCGAGGATGGGGATGGTGTTGCGCTTCTCCGCCACGCTCTGGATGTGGGCGAGCGCCTTGAGCAGCGTCGCGCGATCGGCCTTGAGCTTCATCGGCGTCGGTCCTTGCAACGGGCCCCGCGCGACGAACCCGGACGGGAGAGGGGGCCGGATACTACCGACCCTGCGCGGACTCAGGAAGGGCCGGAAGCGAGCAAGATCGGGCCCTGCCCGAACCCGCCAAGGACCAGGGGTCCTTGGATCCCCATCCCCTAAGTGAAGCCGGTCCAGGGCGGCTCGCCCTGGCGGGTCCAGGGCAGAGCCCTGGCCTTCCTTCAGCTCTCCAGCATCCGCCGCATCAGCTCGACGTCCTCGGCAAACCCCGCGTCCAGCTCCATCAGCTCCGCAACCCGGCTGACCGCGTGCATGACCGTGGTGTGATCCCTGTTGCCGAACTTGCGCCCGATCTCGGGCAGCGAGCGGCTGGTGAGCTGCTTGGCGAGGTACATCGCGACCTGCCGCGGCCTGGCCACCGCCCGCGCCCTGCGCGCCGAGCTCATGTCGGTCAGCCGGATGTTGAAGTGCTCGGCGACGCGCCGCTGGATCTCCTCGATGGTGACGCGCCGGTCGTGCGCCTTGAGGATGTCGTGCAGCACCTCCTGGGTGCTCTCCAGCGTCACCGGCCGCCCGAACAGGTTGGCGTGGGCGATGAGCCGGTTCAGCGACCCCTCCAGCTCGCGCACGTTCGACGTGATCTTGTGCGCGAGGTACTCGAGAACCTTGGGCGGCACCGGCACGCCCGACGTCTCCGCCTTGCTCTCCAGGATGGAGATGCGCAGCTCGAACGTCGTCGCATGGATGTCGGCCACCATCCCGCACCCGAGCCTGGTGCGCAGCCGATCCTCCAGCCCCGACAGGTCCGACGGGCTCTTGTCGGCGGACACCACGATCTGCTTGCCGGCGTCGACCAGCGCGTTGAACGTGTGGAAGAACTCCTCCTGCGTGTTGTCCTTGCCGATCAGGAACTGCAGGTCGTCGATCATCAGCACGTCGACCGAGCGCAGCTCCTCCTTGAACTCCATGGTGGACTGCGAGCGGATCGCCGCGATGAAGCGGTACATGAACTTCTCGGCCGACATGTAGGCGACCGACGGCGCCGGCCGCCCGCCGCGCTCCACGTCCGCGCGCCCCAGCTCCAGCCCGATCGCGTGCATCAGGTGCGTCTTGCCCAGCCCCACGCCGCCGTACAGGAACAGCGGGTTGAACCCCGGGCTCGCCGGCCGCTCGGCCACGCGCCGCGCGCAGGCATGCGCGAACTCGTTGGGCTTGCCCACCACGAAGCTCGCGAACGAGAACCTCTGGTCGAGCGAAACCCCCTCCGCCCGTTCCGGCGCCACCACGGGCACCGCCGGCGCCGGCGCCGCCAGGTCGATGCGCGCCGCCGCCGGAAGCGCCACTCCCGCCGGGGCAGGGGAGGGCGCCGCCTCCTCGCCCGCGCCGCCCGCCGCCGGCATCCCCGCGCCCACGCGCACGTCGACGCGCCGTATCCGCCGGTTCTCCTGCTGCCACAGCGCGGACAGCTTGTCGGCATAGTGGGAGCGCACCCAGTCGCGCAGGAACCGCGTCGGCAGATGGACCGTGACCTCGTCGCCGTCCACGCCCGCCAGCGTCATCTGCCGCAGCCAGGTCCGGTACTCGACGTCGCCCACCTCGGTCTGCAGGCGCGAGCGCACCCGCGTCCAGCAGTCGCCGATGTCCGCCAGCCCGGCGGGAAGCTCGCCCTGCGGAACCGGCTGGGTGGCGTCCTGGTCCATGCGGCGATCATCCCCGAGCAGGCCCCGGTCGGTCCGGAACGACGGGAACCGTCATCCGCAGGCGCACCGACGGGGAAACGCCAACCGGGGTCGCATGCCCCGTACACCCCCCACGCACGGACCTCGCACGGGCAACCGTGTGGCCAGCACTATCCTCGGGAATGCCCTGTAACCACTAGGTCAGACATGGCCCGGAGGCAATAAAAATCTGCCCGGACTCGAACCGCCCAAATAACAAATGCCTGTTGCGAAGCATCTCCGCAACAGGCACAGGGTCGTGATCTTGAAGAACGGCCCGAAGCAGCCAGGCCGCGCGCAGCCCTCAGGCGGGGGTCAGCGCCTTGATGCGCGCCGAAAGCCGGGAGATCTTGCGGCCCACGGTGTTGCGGTGGATCACGCCCTTGCCCGCGGCGCGCTGCATCTCCGGCTGCGCGGCCTGCAGCGCGGCGGCGGCGGCACCCTTGTCGCCCCCGGCGATCGCCGTCTCGACCTTCTTGACGAAGGTGCGCATGCGCGACTTGCGCGCCGCGTTGCGCTCGGTGCGCACGACGGTCTGACGGTTGCGCTTCTTGGCGGAGGCGGTGTTGGCCATGAACCAGTCTCTCGAAATTCTGTGTCGGGACAGCCCGCGGAGAAGCCCCCGGCCGGCAAGGAAGCGGCGTTTCTAGGCACCGCCCCCCCGCGAGTCAAGCACGCCCCGCGAAGGCAGGAAGCAAGCATGGGCCCTGCCCAAACCCGCAAAGGGTCCGAGGACCCTTTGATCCCTTGACCTAGGGAAGGCGATCCAAGGGCCCGGCCCTTGGCGGAGTTTGAGGCAGAGCCTCAACCTTCCTTGCCGCCCCCGAACACCGGCCTGCGCTTCTCCAGGAACGCCGCCATGCCTTCCCGCTGGTCCGCCGTCCCGAACAGCGACAGGAATAGCGCCCGCTCGTGCCGCACGCCCTCCGCGAGCGTGGTCTCGAACGCCACGTTGACCGCGCGCTTGGCCAGCACCGCGGCCACCGGCGACATCGCCGCGATGCGCTCCCCGATCCGCACCGCCTCGTCCAGCAGCGCGTCCGCCGCCACGACGCGCGACACCAGGCCGCAGCGCTCCGCCTCCGCCGCGTCGATGGTGCGCCCCGTCAGCACCATGTCCATCGCCTTGGCCTTGCCGACCGCGCGCGCGAGCCGCTGCGACCCGCCCGCCCCTGGCAGGATGCCCAGCGTGATCTCCGGCTGGCCGAAGCGCGCCGTCTCGCTGGCCACCACGATGTCGCACATCATCGCCAGCTCGCACCCGCCGCCCAGCGCGAAGCCGGACACCGCCGCGACCACCGGCTTGGCCACGCGCGCGATCGGGTCCCACCGCTGCGCGATGAAGTCGTCGAGCGCCGTGTCCGGAAACCGCCGGTCCTGCATCTCGCGGATGTCGGCCCCCGCCGCGAACGCCTTGTCCGAGCCTGCGAGCACGATCGCGCCCACCGCTGGGTCCGCGTCGAACGCCGCGAGCTGCGCCCCCAGCTCGTCCATGAGCGCGTCGCACAGCGCGTTGAGCGCCTCGGGCCGGTTCAAAAGCACCAGCCCGACCCGGCCGCGCGTCTCCACGAGGATGTGCTGCGCCATGTCCGCTCCGCCGCTGCCGAGGCGCCACGCTACGACGACCCCCGCGCCCCGCGCCAGGGCAGGGCAGGGGGCGCCCCACCCCGCGGCACCGCCTCCGCCCGGCCCGGGCGCCCCGGCCCCGCGCGTGCCGCCTCACCACCCGCACAGCGGCCGCAGCCAGTGCGTCGCCACCGCCGTGATCACCGGCTCGGCCCCGAGCCGCCGCCCGTGCAGCACCCACACCAGCGCCAGCGCCGCCGCCCCCCACGCCCAGAACCCTGCCCCCGCGCCGCCTCCCCGCGCCCCTGCCGCCGCGCCGCCGCCGCGCCAGCCCCCCACGCGCGCCAGCACCGCCCCGCCCGCCGCCGCCACGGCGCACCCCACCGCCACGTCCGCCGGCGTGTGCACGCCCAGCGCCAGGCGGCTCGCCCCGAACCCCGCCGCCACCGCCAGGCAGCACAGCGCCGCGCCCCCCGCCCCCCGCCGCAGCGCCAGCGCCAGCAGCCCGCCGTAGACGATCCCCCCCGCCGCCGTGTGCCCGCTCGGGCTGCGCAGCCCCACGTCGCGCAGCACGCCCCCGCCGCCCGCGACCCCGGCGCCCGAGCACGCCCCCGCCCACAGCTTGAGCGCCAGCAGCCCCGCCAGCACCCCGCCCACCGCCAGCGCCCACCCCGCCGCCGCCCGCCGCCCGCCCCGCCCCCGCGACAGCAGCGCCACCCCCACCAGCAGCGCCAGCGGCAGCACCACCGCCTGGTCCGCCAGGTCGGTGACCCCCGCCCACCCCTGCCACCTCGTCACGCGCGCCACCGCCCCGCCGCCGCGCCCGCGATTACGCCGTCGTGCGCACGCGGCGTGCGATCGCGCATCGACAAGCCCGCCCGGCCTGCCAGACTGCGCGGGGGATGACCACGCGGGCCTTGATGCCGCGTGGCGGGAGCGGAGGACGACCGTGCCGAAGGCGCGGCGAACCTGCCGCCAGCGGGAGCGTGACGGTGATGCAGCCAAAGCCGGCCTTGCGGGAGACGCTCGACCTCGAGCGCTACGTCCCCGCCCTGCTCTCGCTGCTGTCCAACAAGCTGTCCGCCGCCGCCTCGCGCGAATGCCGCGCCGGCTGCGGCCTGGGCTACACCGACTGGCGCGTCCTCGCGCAGATCGCCGTCAGCCCGCACATCTCGGCCGCCCGCCTCTGCGCCCTCACCGGCCTCGACAAGGCCGCCGTGAGCCGCAGCTTCGCCGCCCTCGCCGCGGGCGGCCTGCTGCGCCTGGAGTCCTCCGGCCGCGACCGCAAGGCCACCCTGAGCGCCGCCGGCGAACGCACCCACGCCGGCCTCCTCGCCCTCGCCGTGCAACGCGAGCAGCGCCTCCTCGCGGGCTTCTCCGAGCACGACGCCGCAACCCTGCGCCGCCTGCTGCAGCGCCTCGCCGCCAACCTCCCGGCCCTGGACGCCGCACGCCCCCGCCCCGTGCCCCAGGAAGCAAGGCCGGGCCCTGCCCGGACCCGCAAAGGGTCCGAGGACCCTTTGATCCCTTGACTTAAGTGGCGCGTTCCAAGGGCGCAGCCTTTGGCGGAGTTTGAGGCGGAGCCTCAACCTTGCTGCCTACCCGACGATGGAATGCAATGGCGCGCCCGGAAAGACTCGAACTTCCAACCCCCAGATTCGTAGTCTGGTGCTCTATCCAATTGAGCTACGGGCGCCGCGGGCGGGGTGTAGCCGAGCCCCGCCGCGCCTGCAAGGGCACGCGGCCAAAAACGCGCGCTCAGGCCGCCGACTTCTCCAGCTCGCGCAACACGGACTCGCCCATGACGCCGGTGCCGACGCGCGCGGTGCCCGGCGAGAGGATGTCCGCCGTGCGCAGCCCGTTGGCGAGCACGCGCCCCACCGCGCCCTCGATCATCCCCGCCTCCTCGTCCATGGCGAACGAGTAGCGCAGCAGCATCGCGAAGCTCAGGATCTGCGCCAGCGGGTTGGCGATGCCCTTGCCCGCGATGTCCGGCGCGCTGCCGTGGATCGGCTCGTACAGCGCGTGGCGCCGCCCGTCCTCGCCCACCGCGCCCAGCGTCGCCGACGGCAGCATCCCCAGCGACCCCGTGCACATCGACGCAAGATCGGACAGGATGTCGCCGAACAGGTTGCCCGTGACGATCACGTCGAACTGCAGCGGGTTGCGCACCATCTGCATCGCGCAGTTGTCCGCATACATGTGCGACAGCGCCACGTCCGGATACTCTGCCGCGCCCAGCGCCTGCACCGTCTCGCGCCACAGCAGCCCGCTCTCCATCACGTTCGCCTTCTCGACGCTCGTGACCCGCCCCTTCCGCTTGCGCGCCAGCTCGAACGCCACGCGCGCCACGCGCTCGATCTCGCCCGTGTCGTAGCTCTCTGTGTTGAACCCGCGGCGGCGCCCGTCCGGCAGCGTCTCCACCCCGCGCGGCTCGCCGAAGTAGATCCCCCCCGTGCTCTCGCGCACGATCATCATGTCGAGCCCGCGCACGACCTCCGGCTTGAGCGTGCTGGCGTTCACCAGCGGATCGAGCACCACCGCCGGCCGCAGGTTCGCGAACAGCCCCAGCTCCGAGCGCAGCCGCAGGATCGCGATCTCCGGCCTGTTGTCGAAACCGAGGTGCTCCCACTTCGGCCCGCCCACCGCGCCGAACAGGATCGCGTCCGCAGCCTTGGCCGCCGCCAGCGTCTCCTCGGTGATCGCCACCCCGTGCGCGTCGATCGACGCACCGCCGACCAGGCCCTCGGTGATGTCGAAGCGCACGCCGCGCGCCCGCGCCATCCAGTCGACGACGCGCTTGACCTCGCGCATCACCTCGGGGCCGATGCCGTCGCCGGGAAGCACCAGAAGCGTCTTGTTGGCAGCCATGGTCGAAGTCCTTCCGGGGGCGTGAAGAAAGCAAGGTCGAGGCGCTGCCTCGAGCTCCGCCAAAGGCTGCGCCCTTGGAACGCACGACTTAAGTCAGGCCGGTCCAGGGGCGGCTCGCCCCTGGCGGGTCCGGGCAGAGCCCGGCCTTCAGACGCCCCCGATCCCCGGCATCCACGGCTGCGCCGCCGCGCGCTCCGTCTCGAAGCGCTCGATCTCCGCGCCGCGCTGCATCGTCTCGCCGATGTCGTCGAGCCCCAGCAGCAGCCGCTCCTTGCGGAACGCGTCGACCTCGAAATGGATCTCCTCGCCGCTCGGCCGGATCACCACCTGGCGCTCCAGGTCCACGCTGAGCCGCGCGTTCGCCCCCAGCTCCGCGTCGCCGATCAGCGCGTCGCAAACCTCGCGCGGCAGCCGGATCGGCAGGATGCCGTTCTTGAAGCAGTTGCCGTGGAAGATGTCCGCGAAATCCGGAGCGATCACGCAACGGATGCCGAAGTCCAGCAGCGCCCACGGCGCATGCTCGCGCGACGACCCGCACCCGAAGTTCTCGTGCGTGACCAGGATCTCCGCGTGCCGGTAAGGCTCGCGATTGAGCACGAACCCCGGCTTCTCCGACCCGTCCGCCTCGAACCGCAGCCCGTCGAACAGGTTCTTGCCGAGCCCCGTCCGCGCGATCGTCTTGAGGAACCGCGACGGGATGATCTTGTCCGTGTCGACGTTGGCCATCGGCAGCGGCGCCGCGATCCCCGTCAGCGTGGTGAACGGCCGCATCAGCCCGCCACCCCCAACACGCGCGCATCCGTCAGCCGCCCCGTGACCGCCGCCGCCGCCGCCATCGCCGGCGACATCAGGTGCGTGCGCCCGCCCGGCCCCTGCCGCCCCTCGAAGTTGCGGTTCGACGTGGACGCGCAGCGCTGCCCCGGCGTCAGCTTGTCCGGGTTCATGCCGAGGCACATCGAGCACCCCGCCTCGCGCCACTCGAAGCCGGCCTCGGTGAACACCGCGTCCAGCCCCTCCTGCTCCGCCTGGAACTTCACCATCCCCGACCCCGGCACCACCATCGCCCGCACGCCGTCCGCGACATGCCGCCCGCGCACCACCGCCGCCGCCGCCCGCATGTCCTCGATCCGCCCGTTCGTGCAAGACCCGATGAACACGACGTCGACCGGAATCTCCGTCATCGGCGTCCCCGGCGCCAGCGCCATGTAGTCCAGCATCCGCTGCAGCTCCGCGCGCCGCGCCTCGTCCCCCGCCGCCGCCGGATCCGGCACCACGCCGTCGATCGCGACCACGTCCTCCGGGCTGGTCCCCCAGCTCACCATCGGGCTGATCTCCTCCGCCCGCAGCACCACGACGCGGTCGTACACCGCCCCCTCGTCCGAAGGCAGCGTCCGCCAGTACTCGACCGCCCGCTCCAGCGCCTCGCCCTTCGGCGCGAACGGCCGCCCCTCGACGTAGCGGAACGTCACGTCGTCCGGCGCCACCAGCCCCGCGCGCGCGCCCGCCTCGATGCTCATGTTGCAGATCGTCATCCGCCCGGCCATGTCGAGCCCGCGGATCGCCTCCCCCGCATACTCGATCACATGCCCCGTGCCGCCCGCCGTGCCGATCTCCCCGATGATCGCCAGCATCACGTCCTTGGCGCTTACGCCCGGCGGCAGCGCCCCATCCACCCGCACGAGCATGTTCCGCGCCGGCTTCTGCAGCAGCGTCTGCGTCGCCAGCACGTGCTCGACCTCGGACGTCCCGATCCCGAACGCCAGCGCCCCCATCGCGCCATGCGTCGACGTGTGGCTGTCCCCGCACACGATGGTCATGCCCGGCAGGCTGATGCCCTGCTCGGGGCCCACGATATGAACGATCCCCTGCTCCCGGCTGAGCAGCGGGAAATACGGCACGCCGAACTCCGCGACGTTGCGCTCCAGAGTCTCGACCTGCAGCCGCGAGTCCGCCTCGGCAATGCCCAGCCGCCGGTCGCTCGTCGGCACGTTGTGGTCCGTCACCGCCACCGTCGCGTCCGGCCTGCGCACGCGGCGGCCGGACAGCCGCAGCCCCTCGAACGCCTGCGGGCTCGTGACCTCGTGCACCAGGTGCCGGTCGATGTAGAGCAGGCACGTCCCGTCCACGGACCGCTCGACGACGTGCGCGTCCCAGATCTTGTCGAACAGCGTGCGCGCCATGGTCGGCCCCCCGGCGGGATCGAAGGGCAGGGCCCTTCGCCTTACTCTGCCGCGGGCGCCGGCGCCGGTGCCGCCTCGGCCCCTG
>JBPBQX010000178.1:0-10661 GCA_050955025.1 Janthinobacterium lividum | reverse complement strand
CGAAGAAGCTGATGCCGAGCGGGAGCACGATGTCCCACGGCTCGAAAGGGATGCCGGCGAGGGCGTCGACGTTGGCCTTCGCGAAGTTCGCGTACTTGAACCAGCCGAGGGTGGCGAGGTTGAGGGCGATGGCGGCGTCGAGGATCCAGCGGGCCTCGCGCCGCGCCGGGTAGAGGCCGCGCCAGACGCCGGAGCGGCCGGCCCAGAGCTTGACCAGCAGCCAGTTGGCCAGGGTGAGCGCGGCCAGCATCACGGCGTACGGGCGGCTCCAGGCGGCGTAGAACACCAGCGAGGTCGAGACCAGGACGACCTGGCGCAGCCTGCGGTCGTTGGCGGCGAGGTGGTAGAGCAGGACGACCGGGGGCAGGAAGCCGAGCAGGAAGAACTGGGTGGAGAACAGCACCGTTCAGGGCGCCTGCACGAACAGGCCGACGGTGAGCGCGATGCCGATCAGCACGACGCCGGCGCGCAGCAGGCGCTCGTTGGCGCGCAGCAGCAGCCAGGCGCCGAGCTGGCCGCCCGCGATCGAGCCGGCCGCGAGCGCCGCGACGGGGATCCAGCGCACCTCGGGGGAGAACACGAAGATCAGCATGGCCGAGGCGTTCATGGCGCCGGCGAGCACGTTCTTGGTGGCGCCGGCCTGGCGCATGGTCTGGCCGGCGACGGCCAGGGCGGCGAGCATCAGGAAGCCGATGCCGCCGCCGAAGTAGCCGCCGTAGATCGAGATCGCGGACTGCGCCGCCGCCGCGGGCCAGGGGCCGAGGGCGCGGCGTGGGGGCGCGGTCGGCGCGGGGCGGCGGCGGAAGCTGCCCCAGGCGAAGACGGCGGTCGCGAACAGCACCAGCCAGGGCACGAGGCGGGCGAAGAAGTCGGCGGGGGTTGCGAGCAGGAGCACGGCGCCGATCGCGCCGCCGGCGAGGCTGATGGCCATCAGCGCGCGGAACGGCAGGGGGCCGGCGCCGGCCGTGTTGTGGCGCACGGCCCAGCCGGTGGCGACCTGGCCGGGGAAGAGCGCGATCGTGGAGGTGATGTTGGCGGCGCGCGCGTCCACGCCGGTCAGGAGCAGGACCGCGAAGGTGACGAAGGAGCCGCCGCCGGCGAGCGCGTTCTGGGTTCCGGCCCACACGCCGGCCAGGAGGAGGATCAGGATCGTCATCGGCGGCACCATGCCGGGAAGGGGGCGGCAAGGGTAGGCAGGAAGCAAGGGCGGGCTCTGCCCACACCCGCCAAAGGCCAGGGGCCTTTGGAAACCCGTCTCTTAAGCAAGGCCAGTCCAGGGCGGCTCGCCCTGGCGGAGTCCAGAGGCAGAGCCTCTGGCCTTGCCTTTGGCAGGCGCATTGCACCAGGCGGGCACTTGCCTCGGTTGCGGAACGGCTGACATTCTCGCGCAGGTGACGGGAGAGCAGGATGAGCCAGGCGGCCGCAGAGACTCCGGAGCAGGCGCTGGCGCGGGCGGTTCAGGCGGGCACGGCGGGGCGGGTGTCCGAGGCGCGGGGCATCTGCCAGGACGTGCTGGCCGCACATGCGGAGCATCCGGCGGCGCTGGCGCTGCTGGGGAGCCTGGCGGGGCGGGCGGGGCAGCTCGATGAGGCGATGGCGATGCTGGAGCGCGCGGTGGCGCGGCTGCCGGAAGTGTCGTCTTGGCACGCGAATCTGTGCTCGTTGTACAGGGCGACGAACCGGCTCGACGACGCGCTGCGGGCGGGGCAGGAGGCGGTGCGGCTCGCGCCGGACAACGCGCCGCACCGGGTGGACCTCGGGCTGGTGCACCTGACGCGCTCGGAGAACCAGGCGGCGCTGGGGTGTTTCGTGGCGGCGCTGGGGCGGGACGCGGAGAACGCGAACGCGCACATGGCGCTGGGCGAGCTGCTGCTGTCGCTGGGCGACTTCCGGCCGGGGTGGCTGGAGTACGAGTGGCGCAACAAGCTCGACCAGGCGAAAGGCACGCTGCCGAAGATGAACGCGGCGGCTTGGAACGGCATGAGGATGCCCGGTGCACGGGTGCTGCTGGTCGCGGACCAGGGGTTCGGGGACATGATGCAGTTCGCCCGCTACATCCCGCGCGTGGCGGAGCGGGTGGGCGAGGTGGTCGTCGGCTGGGGGCCGGAGGTCGTGGCGCTGCTGGCGGGCACGCAGGGGGTGGCGGCGGCCTACGTGCGCTTCGCCGACATTCCGCCGCACGATGCGTACTGCCTGATGTCGTCGCTGCCCGGGCTGTTCGGGACGGAGCTGGAGAGCGTGCCGTGGGGCGGGCCGTACCTGCACGCGGACCCGGGGAAGCGGGCGGAGTGGGCGGCGCGGCTGGGGCCGCGGACGGGGCGCAGGCGCGTGGGCCTGGCGTGGGCGGGGCGGCCGACGCATCCGAACAACGCGCGGCGCTCGGTGGGGCTCGGGGATCTGGCGCCGATCCTGCGGGTGGAGGGGATCGAGTTCGTCACGGTGCAGAAGCCGGTGTCGGAGGCGGACCAGGCGTTCCTGCGGGGGTTCCCGCAGGTGCGCGAGGTGTCGGCGCACCTGCACGATTTCGCGGACACGGCGGCGCTGCTGGCGAACCTCGACCTGCTGGTCAGCGTGGACACGTCGGTGGTGCATCTGGCGGGCGCGCTGGGGGTGGCGTGCTGGGTGCTGGTGCCGCGGCCGGCGGACTGGCGGTGGCTGCACGGGCGGGAGGAGTCGCCGTGGTACCCGTCGCTGCGGCTGTTCCGGCAGGAGCGGCCGCAGGAGTGGGGGGCGGTGGTGGAGAGGGTCGTGGCGGCGCTGGCGCGGGAAGCGGGCTAGGAGTCGGCGGGGCAGCGCGCCCGTCCGGTCGATCCCGCGCGGTGTCGCTTCGGGGCGGGCGGCGGGGACGGGCGGCGGGCGACCGATCCGGTGGGGCCGGCCGGCGCCGGCGCCGGGGCGCGGTTCGCGGTGGCGAGGCCGAAGCCGGACAGGAACTCCCGTGGGGGCATGGGACGGCCGAACAGGTAGCCCTGCACCTCGCTGCAGCCTTTCCGGCGCAGGCGCTCCGCCTGGTCGGTGTTCTCGATGCCTTCGGCGATCGCGGAGAAGCCGAGGCTGCGGGCGAGGTAGAGGATGGCGCGCACGATGGCGGCGTCCTCGGGGTGGTCGGCCATGCCCTGCACGAAGCTCCTGTCGATCTTGAGCCGGGTGACGGGGAAGCGCTTGAGCATGCTCAGCGAGGTGTAGCCGGTGCCGTAGTCGTCGAAGGCGATCTGCACGCCGTCCGCACGCAGCGCGCGCAGCGGCCCGAGCATGCTGTCGTCGGCGCGCAACAGGATGTTCTCCGTCACCTCCAGCTCCAGCGCGGCCGCCGGCAGTCCCGACAGGGCGAGGGCGTGGCGGACGCTCCCGACGAGGTCGCCGGAGCGCAGCTGCGAGCCGAACAGGTTGACGCCGATGCGGAGCTCTCCGGCGCCCTGCTCGCGCCACGCCATCGCCTGCCGGCATGCGGTGCGCAGCACCCACTGGCCGACCTCGACGGAGATCGGCCGGTTCTCCAGCCCGGCCATGAAGGCCGCCGGCAGCAGCAGTCCGTCGCGCGGGTGGCGCCAGCGCAGCAGCGCCTCGGCGCCGACCACGACGTTGTCCGAGAGCCGCACCTGCGGCTGGTAGAACACCTCGAACTCGTCGTGGTCGCAGGCGCGGCGCAGCTCGTTGTCGTAGGCGCGGGCACGGTCGACGGAGGAGCGCAGCGCCGGCGTGAACACGCGGTGGCAGTGCCGGCCGTCGCCCTTCGCCTGGTAGAGCGCGAGGTCGGCGTTGGACATCAGCTCGTCCGTGCCGCTGCCGTCGCCGGGGTAGAGGGCGATGCCGACGCTGGCGCCGATGCTGATCGTCTCGCCGTCCGCGACGATCGGGCGGGTCAGCGCCCGGATCATGCTGTCGGCGACCGTGCCGGCCTGGCCGTGGTCGCCGACGCCGCCGAGCAGCGCCGCGAACTCGTCGCCGCCGAGCCGGGCCACGGTGTCGGCGGAGCGCACGCAGGCGAGCAGGCGCTGCGCGACCTGCTGCAGCACCACGTCGCCGGTGAGGTGGCCGTGGTCGTCGTTGACGGCCTTGAAGGCGTCCAGGTCGATCACGAGCAGGGCGGCGCCGGCCGTGCCGGCCTCCAGCTGCTCGATGCGCCGGCGCAGCACGAGGCGGTTGGGCAGGTCGGTGAGGGGGTCGTGGTGCGCGAGGCGCAGCAGCTTTTCCTCGCTGGTCCTGTGCTCGGTCATGTCGCGCAGGATGGCGCCGAAGTTCATGCCGGTCTCGTCGCGCCACGTGGACAGCGACAGCTCGACCGGGAACTCGCGGCCCTCGGCGTGCCGCGCGGTCAGCTCGACGAGGTGCCCGGCGCGTCGGGGCGTGCGTTCCGCGGCGACGCGCCGCAGGACGCCCAGGTGTCCGTGGCGCAGGCGGGCGGGCGCGATCAGGTCGAGGCTGCAGCCGATCGCCTCGTCGGCTGCGTATCCGAACAGCCGCTCGGCGGCGGCGTTCCAGAAGGTGATCCGGCCCTCGCCGTCGGCGCAGATGATGCCGTTCGACGAGGTGGCAGCGATGTTCTCGAAGCGGACTTGGCTGGCGCCGCTGGCGGCCTGGAGCCGGCGCAGCGCGAGCCTGTCGAGCACCATGTCCGCCAGGCGGCGCAGGCGCCGGCGCTGCCCTGCGGCGAAGTCGCGGCGCGGCCTGGTGTCGACGAGGCACAGCGTGCCGATCGCGTGCCCGGACGGGCTGACCAGGGGCAGGCCCGCGTAGAACCTGATGAAGGGCTCGCCGGTCACCAGGGGGTTGTCGGCGAAGCGGGGGTCCAGAATGGCGTCGAGCACGACCAGCATCTCCGTGCCCGCGATCGCGTGGGCGCAGAACGAGATGTCGCGCGCCGTCTCGCACAGGGTCAGGCCGCGGCGCGCGGCGAACACCTGCCGGTCGCGGCCGACGAAGCTGATGAACGCCGTCGGCACCCTGAACAGTTCGCGCGCCATTTCCAGGATCGGCAGGTAGGAAGCGTCGTCGAGCGGTCTTGCGAGGTCGTATTCATGGAGCGCTCGCAGCCTTGCCTCCTCGTCTACTGGCAGCGAGGGACGCAGCATCATGGTATCCTCTGTTTTCCTGGATGTTACCTTCCACTTATTAAGATATAGTTCGAGTCTGGTGGCTTGAATGCGCGATTATTTGTTGTTCTGCCGCGCCGAAACTAATCCATGTTAGTTTCGCGAAGGGTGGACGATGCTATCCTGTGATCGTTTCGATAGTATACCGAGAAATCTGCGTTCACGCAAGGCCGTAGGTGTCGTGCCCGGTTCGGCATACCGATTCCGGGAGGGATGGGTCGGATCCGTCACGGTGCGGAAGCATGTGGCGGGAGCGGCCCGGCGCCTCGGCCACATGACGCGCCAGCCGCGCGATCGGCAGTCGTCCGGCGCGTCGTGCCGATCGGCGGACGGCACTGCCCGGGGGTGCAGGCAGGCGGCGCCAAGCCTTCCGGGGAGCCTCACTCCCGTCGGTAGGTCACCACCAGCACGTCTCGATACGCCGGCCGGCCCGGCTCAACGGGCTCGACCGGCGTCACGCCGTGGTAGACGCGGCCGTCGTCCACCCACGCCGCGTCGAGCGGCTGCTCCAGGGTGAAGCTGCCGAGCGGGCGCTGCTCCAGGTCGTGGATCGTGGTCTCACCGCTGGCGATGTTCTCGCGGCGCACCAGCAGCACCAGCACCCAGTCCACGCCGTCGCGGTGCAGGCCCTCCGGCGTCGGGCGGCCCGCCTCGCCGGCGCGGGCCTCGATGCGGAACTGGTGCAGCTCGACGTGCCAGGACGCGGGGCGCGTCGCGGGGTCGGTCAGGCCGTCGAACACCGCGGTGCAGCCCGACAGGATCGCGCGCAGGGCCGGGTGGTCGGCGACCGCGTCCTCCACCGGCTCGAACCAGCGCGCGATGCCGCCGTTCAGCGCGTTGTAGTCGCGGCTCTGGTAGTGCGGCTGGTGCGGCTTGCGGCGCAGGCCGGACTCGCCCGAAGCCGCGGAGAAGGCGGCGTGGCGGCGCTTCCGGTAGCGGCCGCCGTCGGCCATGTAGGTGTCCAGGCCGAGGCGGTCCCAGCTCGCGGCGAAGCCGTCCCAGTCGGACAGGCCGGACAGCGCCTCGCGCATCTCGGGCGCGTGGGCGAAGGCGTAGCCGTCGCGGCCGAGGGTGTCGGCGATCAGGTGCAGGGCTTCGGTCATCGCGGTGTTCTCCAGGAAGCAAGGCCGGGCTCTGCCCGGACCCGCCAGGGGCGAGCCGCCCCTGGACCGGCGTTATATAGGCTTTCTTTCTTCAGGAGGCCGGGGTCCGGGGGGAGGCTTCTCCCCCGGTCTTTCGCTTGCCTTCGCGTCCGGCTGCAGCACGGTGCGCGTGGGGTAGGGGATGTCGATGCCCTCGGCCTCGAAGCGTTTCTTCACGCGGCGCAGGATCTCGCGCTGCACGGGCCAGCGGCCGCCGACGGTGGTGCGGACCTGGCCCTTGATGGAGACCGCGAAGTCGCCGAGCTCGTCGACGCCCCACAGCGACAGGTCGCCCAGCATGAGGGGCGCGAAGGAGGGGTCCTCGCGCATGGCGCGCACGATCTCGCCGAGGAGGGCGCTGACGCGGTCGGTGTCGGCGTCGTAGCCCACGCCGACCGCGACCGAGGCGTTGGCGTAGTCGCGGTTGGCGTTGTTCACCGTGGTGACCGACGAGAACGGGATGATGTGGATCGAGCCGTCGCCGGCGCGCAGGCGCAACGTGCGGATCGAGAGCATCTCGACGGTGCCGGACAGGCCGGCGACGGTGACGGTGTCGCCGACCTGCATGGCGTTCTCCAGCAGCAGGAAGATCCCGGTGATGAAGTCCTGCACCAGCTTCTGCGAGCCGAAGCCCAGGGCGACGCCGACGATGCCGGCGCCGGCGAGCAGGGGGGCGATGTTGACGCCGATCTCGCTGAGCACGGTCATGCCGAGCACGAGCAGGATCACCACGAGCAGGGCCGTGCGCAGGATCGGCGTGAGCGTGCGCAGGCGCGCGGCGCGGACGGGCTGGTTGTCGCTGGACAGGTGCTCGAGCTGGCGCTCGATGCCGGTGTTGGTGCCTTCCCAGACGGCGATGGAGAGGATGGTGGCGACCGCGACGGTGATGGCTGCGGAGATGATGCGGTTGCCGAGCGGGTCGCGCCAGAAGAAGGCGATGGAGCCGAGGCCCCAGGCCTGGAGCAGCGCCAGGCCGGTGAGCGCGAACAGCGTCGCGCCGAGCACGGCGCGGGCGGCGGGGTAGTAGCGGGCGGCGCGCTCCTGCAGGCCGGGGTAGCGGGCCTGCATGTCCGGGCCGATGCGCACGGCGCGGTCGAGGCCGCCGAGCAGCAGGATGGCGATCAGGCGGCCGGCGATGGCGATGGCCGTTGTGGTGACGGCGAAGTGCAGCAGGCGGCTGAAGCCGTTCTGGATCTGCGACGCCCAGACCAGCCAGGTGGCCATGATGAAGAAGATCGCGACCCAGTGCCAGACCGAGGCGAGGCGGTTGAGAGCGCGCGCCCACAGGCTGTCGCGGCCCTGGCGGGCGTGCAGCCTGGCCGCGACCGGCGCCCTGAGCTGGAGGACCATGACGACGAGGGCGAGGTGGTCGACGAGGGCCACCAGCTTGAGCAGCGCCTCGTGGGCGGCGGTGTAGAGGCCGAACAGCATGCCGGTTTCCACGGTCGCCCAGCCCAGGGCGGCGACGGAGACCAGGATCGTGACCCAGCGCAGCGTGTAGGCGGCGGTCCGGTCCGTGACGTGGACCAGGCGCAGCGACCTGTGGTCGGGCGAGAACAGGGTCCGCACCGCGCACACGGTGGCGCGGATCAGCAGGTAGGCCTGCATGTAGAACAGGATGGCGCCGCGGGTGTTGGCGCTGAGCACCAGGTCGGTGCCGAGCAGCAGCGTGGCGACCAGCCAGAACAGCGCGAGCGGCAGGGCTTCCATGACCAGGCGGATCAGCACGAAGGGCAGGCGGCGCACGGAGCGCAGCGTGCGGTGGCGGCGGCGCTGCGCGGGTGGGGCCGCGCCGGGCAGCGGCGGCAGGGGCGCGGGCGGGCCGAGCAGCGTGTCGGGGTCGTCCGTCGGGTCGCCCTGCCGGCGTGCGAGGTCGGGGTGGGGTGCCGCCGGCATCGGCGGGCCGGGGAGCAGGTCGTCGGGCAGCGGCGGCCCGGGCAGGTTGGCGCCGGGGAGCGTGTCGGACGGGGCGGCAGAGGCGGCGGGGCGGGACAGCGCGTCGCTGATCGTGGGCGCGGGCGGGAGCGGCTCGGGCGTCGGGCTGGCCCGCTGCGGCGCGGCGGCCGGGTCAGCGTCGCGCGTTGCCTCCGCCGCAACGAGGGCGGGCGGACGGGTGTCGGGTGGGGTTGCGCCCGACAGGAACGCGGCTTCGGCCTGGCGGTCGGGGTCGGTGCTTTCGGGGTCCTCGTCGGGCTCGCCCGAGCCCTCGGGGGCGGCGTGGGCGAGCCGCGTCTTCGGCCCGCGCAGCACACGGCGGAGCCCCTGCTCGGCGAGGATGGCCGCGCCCAGCACCACGGCGAGCTTCCAGGCCGCGTCGGTGACCCGGGCGCGCGAGTCCGGGTTGTCGATCGTGCGCACGACCCACGCCCAGAGCAGGGGGAAGTCGCCCAGCGTGCGCGTTGCCGTCGACACCTGCGCCGTGATGTCGCTGAACCAGCCGGCGCTCTGGGTGATCAGCGCGGCGCCGAGGCTGTCCGGGGCGAGCTTCGGCGCCTTGGACTCCGCCGGGGCCGCCACGGCGGGAGCTGCGGCGACGGCGGGGGCTGCGGCGGCAGGCGCCGGGGTGGCGGCCGGTCGGGGTGCGGCGGTCGCGGCGGGCCTGGACGAGGACGCCGGGGCGGGAGGGCCGTCCTCGTCGTTGTTGGCGGGGGCGGCCCTGGCCATGGCCTGCAGCGTGGCGGCGAACTGGGCGCGCCGGGCGGGGTCGTTCAGCAGGTCGAGGATCTGCTGGGCCTGCGCCGTGCTCACCGGGGCGGGGGCTTCCGCCGCGGCGGCCCGGCGCAGCGGCGCGGCCGCGAGGACGATCGCCAGCAGCGCGGCCAGGCATCGGCGGGGCAGGATGGCGGGGGACGGCGGGACGTTCGGGGCCGGCGCAAGGTGTCGCATGGGGCGGGCGAACCATGCTCCTTCCGGCGCTGTCAACCGCGGCGGTCGCGGGCAGGCGTTGCCGCAGGCGGGCGCACGGTGTCCCGTGCCGCCGCGTGCGGGGGTGCAAAGCCGGGCCTGCCTCCCCATACAGGCTGCCATGACCACCGTGCTGACCATCCTTGTCGTCCTGGCGCTCGCGAGCGTGGTGGTGGTGCTCGCCGCGGGCCTGATCGGCCTGGCGCGCGGCATGGACCCGCACCGGTCCAACAGGCTGATGCAGTGGCGCATCCTGCTGCAGGGAGCGGCGCTGGTGCTGTTCCTGCTGCTGGTCACGCTGCTGCGGCAGTAGGAAGCAAGGTCGAGGCTCTGCCTCGAGCTCCGCCAAAGGCTCGCCTTTGGAATCCTTGACTTGAAGGACGGGTTTCCAAAGGTCCTGGCCTTTGGCGGGTTCGGGCGGCGCCCGACCTTGCTTCCTCCTGTTTGACAGGGTGGTGCGCAACCGGCACGGTCGCGCGCGTGCGGCTGCCGGAGTCGTCCGGATCGTATGAGGCGGGCGTGCTCGTCCCACCCAGGCCGCCTCGCCTGTTGCCCGACCCGGAAGAACGCAGATCCCATGAAGCTCCTCGTGCCTGTCAAGCGCGTGATCGACTACAACGTGAAGGTCCGCGTGAAGGCGGACGGGTCCGGGGTCGAGACCGCGGGCGTCAAGATGTCGATGAACCCCTTCGACGAGATCGCGGTCGAGGAGGCCGTGCGCCTCAAGGAGCGCGGCGTCGCAACCGAGATCGTGGTGGTCTCGATCGGGGTGGCGCAGTGCGCGGACACACTGCGTACCGCACTGGCGATGGGAGCGGACCGCGCGGTCCTGGTGCAGACCGAGGTGTCGCCCGAGCCGCTCGCGGTGGCCAAGATGCTGCGCGTGCTGGTGGAGCGCGAGCAGCCGGGCCTGGTGATCATGGGCAAGCAGGCGATCGACGACGACATGAACGCGACCGGGCAGATGCTGGCCGCGCTCCTCGGCTGGCCGCAGGGGACGTTCGCCAGCAGGGTCGCGGTGGAAGGCGAGGAGCTGGTCGTCACGCGCGAGGTGGACGGCGGGCTGGAGACCGTGGCGCTGCGCATGCCGGCGATCGTGACGGCGGACCTGCGGCTGAACGAGCCGCGCTACGCGACGCTGCCGGGCATCATGAAGGCGAAGAAGAAGCCGATCGAGACGCTGACTCCCGAAGCGCTGGGGGTGGACGCGCGGCCGCGGCTCACCACACTGCGGGTGAGCGAGCCGCCCGTGCGCAAGGCGGGGCGCAAGGTGGGCAGCGTGGCCGAGCTGGTCGCGCTGCTGAAGACCGAAGCGAAGGTGATCTGATGAGCGTCCTGGTCCTGCTGGAGCACGAGCCCGCCGGCATCAAGCAGCCGTCGCGCTCCGCGGTGGCTGCGGCGTCGCGGCTGGGGGCGGACGTGCACGTCCTGGTCACCGGCGACGCCACCGAGGCGGCGGCCGGGGCGGCGGCGGCGCTGCCCGGCGTGGCCAAGGTGCTGCGCGCGGAGGCGGAGGCGTACG
>JBPBQX010000177.1:0-11065 GCA_050955025.1 Janthinobacterium lividum | reverse complement strand
ATCATCCGCGTCGCCGCCTCCATCGCGTCCGGCGGCATCGCCTGGTCCAGCCCCCGCTCGAACCGCGCCCGCGCGTCGCTCGCGATCCCGAGCCTGCGCCCCGTCAGCGCGATCCGCACCGGGTCGAACAGCGCGCACTCCACGAACACGCTGGTCGTCTCCGCGCTCACCCCCGTGGCCTCGCCGCCCATCACCCCCGCGATCGACTGCACGCCCACCGCGTCCGCGATCACGCAATCCCCCGCCTCCAGCGCGCGCTCCTTGCCGTCGAGCGAGCGCAGCACCTCCCCCTCCCGCGCCGCGCGCACGGTGAGCGTGTCGCCCTCGACCCGGTCCGCGTCGAACACGTGCAGCGGCCGCCCGAGGTCGATCGTGAAGAAGTTCGTGATGTCCACCAGCGCCGAGATCGGCCGCAGCCCCACCGAGCGCAGCCGCGCCTGCAGCCACGCCGGGCTCGCCCCGTTGTGCACGCCGCTGACCATGCGCCCGAGCACCCACGGGCACGCTGCCTCGTACTCGTTCGCCCACACGAGCGGCGTGCGGAACGCGGCCGCCACCGGCTCCGGCGCCCACGGCCGCAGCGTGCCCATCCCCGCCGCCGCCAGGTCGCGCGCCACGCCGCGCACCGACAGCGCGTCCCCCCGGTTCGGCGTCACCCCGATCTCGATCACCGGGTCGTCCAGCCCCGCCACCGCCGCGTACGGCGTCCCCGGCGCGGGCCCTTCTCCCGCGCCCGGCGCCACGTCCCCCGCCAGCTCGACGATCCCGTCGTGCTCCTCGCCGAGCCCCATCTCGCGCATCGAGACCAGCATCCCCCGGCTCTCGACCCCGCGTATCTCGCCGACCTTGAGCACCGCCCCGCTCGCCGGAATGACGCTCCCCGGCGGCGCGAACACCGTGAGCAGCCCCGCCCGCGCGTTGGGCGCCCCGCACACGACCTGCACGCGCTCCGCCCCGCCCGCGTCCACGGTGCACACCCGCAGCCGGTCCGCGTTCGGGTGCTGCACCGCGTCCACGACCCGCGCAACCCGGAACGGCGCCAGCGCCGCGCCCGGATCCTCGACCCCCTCGACCTCCAGCCCGATCGCGCTGAGCCGCTCGCACAGCGCCTCCACCGAAGCGTCCGTGTCCAGATGCGCGCGCAGCCACGACAGCGAGAACCTCATGCCCCGATCCCCTCGTGCAGGCTGGCCGGCACCAGCGGATTGAACCCGTAGTGCCGCAGCCACCGCCCGTCGCTCTCGTAGAACGGCCGCAGGTCCGGGATGCCGTGCTTGAGCATCGTCACCCGCTCGATCCCCATGCCGAACGCGAACCCCTGCCACTCCCGCGGATCCACCCCGCAGTTCGCCAGCACCCGCGGGTGCACCATCCCGCTCCCCAGGATCTCCAGCCAGTCGCCGCCGCCGCCGATCTCCCCGGTACGCCGGTTCCAGCCGATGTCGACCTCCATCGACGGCTCCGTGAACGGGAAGTACGACGCCCTGAACCGCACCGGCAGTCCCGACATCCCGAAGAACGCCCGCAGGAAGTCCGTCAGGCACCCCTTGAGGTGCCCCAGCGTGATCCCCCGGTCCAGCACCAGCCCCTCCACCTGGTGGAACATCGGCGAGTGCGTCGCGTCGTGGTCCGCGCGGTACGTCCGACCGGGAACGATCACCCGGATCGGCGGCTCCTGCTCCAGCATGGTCCGCACCTGCACCGGGCTCGTGTGCGTGCGCAGCACCCGCGGCGGCGCATTCCCCAGCGCCGGCAGGTAGAACGTGTCGTGGTCCGCCCGTGCCGGATGATGCTCGGGGATGTTGAGCGCGGAGAAGTTGTTCCAGTCGCTCTCCACGTCCGGTCCCTCCGCGACGGAGAACCCCATCGCCCCGAAGATCGCGCTCATCTCCTCCATCGTCCGCGTGATCGGGTGGATCAGCCCCGCCGGCGCCAGCAGCGGCGGCAGCGTGACGTCCATCCGCTCCGCCCTGAGCCTCGCGTCCAGCGCCCCCGCCTCCAGCGCCGCCCTGCGCGCCTCGATCAGCCCCGACACCTGCTCCTTGACCCGGTTCAGTGCCGCGCCGCGCTCGCGCCGCTCCTCCGGGCTGGCCCGCCCCAGCTCCTTGAGCATCCCCGTCAGTCGCCCCGACTTGCCCAGCGTGGCGACGCGCACCGCGTCCCAGGCGCGCAGGTCGGCGCACGCGGCCAGCGCCGCCTCGGTGTCGGCGATCAGGCCGGAAAGGTCGTCGGACATGGGCAACTCCGGGAAAGGGCCGGGAGGAAAGGAAGCAAGGCCAGAGGCTCTGCCTCTGAACTCCGCCAAAGGCTCGCCTTTGGAAACCCCCCGGAAGCGCTTCCTCTCGTGTGCGCGGGTCCGGGGGCGCCTGCCCCCGGCGGGTCCAGGGCAGAGCCCTGGCCTTCCCGCAACGAAAAAAGGCCGCCCCCTGCGGGACGGCCCTTCTCAGCGCGGACCGGACAAGGCCTAAGCCGCGGCCGGCGCCTCTGCGGCCGGCTCGTTGGCGTTGGCCGCCATCGTGGCCTGCACCGCGCGGACGATCTCGGAGAACGACGCCGGGTCGTCATAGGCGATGGCCGCGAGAACCTTGCGGTCCATCTCGATGCCGGTCGCCTGCAGCGCGTGGATGAAGCGGCTGTAGGTGATGCCGTGCTCGCGCACCGCGGCGTTGATGCGCTGGATCCACAGCGCGCGGAACTCGCGCTTCTTCACCCGGCGGTCGCGGTAGGCGTACTGCAGCGACTTCTCGAGCCGCTCGATCGCGATCCGGTAGTTTGTCGACGAGCGGCCGACGAACCCCTTGGACTGCTTGAGGACCTTCTTGTGACGGGCGTGGGTCGTAGTGCCCCGTTTGACGCGTGCCATTCTCTACTTCCTCACCGCAGCCCGTAGGGCGCCCACTGCTTCACCGTCTTGCCGTCCATCTCGGTCAGCGTCTGGGAGCCGCGGTTCGTGCGCTTCATCTTCTGGGGGCGGTTGATCAGGCCGTGGCGCTTATTGCCGGGCCCAGCCAGAACCTTGCCGGTCGCGGTGATCTTGAACCGCTTCTTGACCGACGACTTCGTCTTCATCTTGGGCATTTGAGACTCCTCTGTGCGGGCCCTGCGATGCGCAGGCGTCGCGGCCGGGCATGCCCATTCCAGGCCCGGCGCGCAGACAGGCGCGCGGTATAACCCGCACGGGCCGCCGCAGGCAAGGCCGGGCGCTGCCCGGACCCGCCCGGGGCGAGCCGCCCCTGGACCGGCGTGATAAAGGTTTCTTCCATGCGCCAGAACGGGGGTGCCGTCCTCGTCCTTGAGTTTCCCGTGCCCAGAGCGCCACCTGGGCCGGCCTTTGGTCGGGACGGGAACGCCATGGAAACCATCAACCTCGACGCCGCCGAAACCCAGCTCGCACGCTTGGTCGCCGAGGCCGCAGCGGGCAACGAGATCGTCATCACTCGCGCCGGCCAGCCCGTGGCCAGGCTGGTACCGTTCGCCAGCCCGCAGCAGAAGCCACGCCGTGTATTGGGCGCACTGCGCGCCACCCTGCACGTGCCGCCCGACTTCGACGCCCCCCTGCCCGACGAGGTGCGCGCCCGCTTCGAAGGCGCCTGATGCGCCTGCTGCTCGATACGCACCTCCTGCTGTGGGCACTCACCGAGCCGGAAAAGCTGACCCCCGACCTGATCGACGTGATCGAGGACCCCGCCAACGAGGTCCTCTTCAGCGCCGCCAGCATCTGGGAGATCGCGATCAAGGCCGCCCTGAACCGCCTCGACTTCCGCATCGCCCCCGACGTAGTCACCGCGGGCGCGCTGGACGCCGGCTTCGTGGAGCTGCCCGTGAACGCCACCGACGCCGCACGCGTCGCGAACCTGCCCGACCACCACAGGGATCCCTCCGACCGCCTCCTCGTCGCCCAGGCAATGGCCAACGGGCTGTGGCTCTACACGGCGGACCGCCTGCTCCCGCCCTACACCCGCTGGTGCAGCTGATCACCCCGCGATCCTAGCCGCTGTCCTGTAACACCCCGACTTCCGTGTGCCCGCGGCCCAGCGCCAACCCGCCCCAGCCTTGCCTGCCCTTCCCCCCGGCCCCTAGTAAGGCCCATGCGCGTCCCCTTCACCAAGATGCACGGCTGCGGCAACGACTTCGTCGTCCTCGACGAGCGCCTGCGCCCCCTCGACCTCACCCCCGCGCAGGGCGCCGCCCTGTGCGACCGCCGCCTCGGCATCGGCTGCGACCAGCTCGTCACCCTGCAACCCGCGCCCGGCGGCGACCCGGCAGCTGCCTTTATGCGCATCCGCAACCCCGACGGCTCCGAGGCCGGCGCCTGCGGCAACGCCACGCGCTGCGTCGCAGCCCTGCTCGCCGCCGCCACCGGCCTCGACCGCATCACCGTACACACTGTCGCCGGCATCCTCGCCTCCGAGCGCCTCCCCGACGGCCGCGTGCGCGTCGACATGGGCGCGCCCCGCCTCGGCTGGCGCGACGTGCCCCTGTCGCGCGAGGTCGACACCCTGCACCTGCCACTCCCCGGCAACCCGTCGGCCCTGTCCATGGGCAACCCGCACGCGACCTTCTTCGTCGACGACGTGGACGCGGTGGAGTCCCGCGGCGCAGCCCTGGAACGCGCGCCGCTGTTCCCCGAGCGCGCCAACATCGGCTTCGCGCACGTCCTGGCACCCGACCGCATCCGGCTGCGGGTGTGGGAACGCGGCGCCGGCCTGACGCTGGCGTGCGGCTCGGGCGCCTGCGCCGCCCTGGTCAACGCCACCCGTCTCGGCCTGTGCGCGCGCCGCGCCGCCGTCGAGATGGACGGCGGCACGCTGGAGATCGAGTGGCGCGACGACGACCGCGTGTGGATGACCGGCCCCGTCGCCACCTCCTTCACCGGCGAGATCGACCTGGCTTCCTTCGGGATGGGGATGCAAGGACCCCTGGTCCTTGCCGGGTCCGGGCAGAGCCCGGCCTTGCTTGCTGTGGCCGCCTCCTGATGGCCGACCTCCTGACCTTCGGCTGCCGCCTGAACACCTACGAGAGCGAGGTGATGCGCGCCCACGCCGCGTCGCTCCCCGACACGATCATCGTCAACACCTGCGCGGTGACGACCGAGGCCGAGCGCCAGGCCCGCCAGGCCATCCGCCGCGCCCACCGCGAGCGCCCCGACGCCCGCATCGTGGTGACCGGGTGCGCCGCGCAGATCGCGCCGGACGCCTGGTCCTCGCTCCCGGGCGTGACGCGCGTGCTCGGCAACATCGAGAAGCTGCGCCCCGAGAGCTGGACCGAGGACGCCCCCGGCGGCGTGGCAGACATCGCCACGGTGCGCGAAACCGCGTCCCACCTCGTGACCGGCTTCGCCGGCCGCGCCCGCGCCTTCGTGCAGGTGCAGCAGGGCTGCGACCACCACTGCACCTTCTGCATCATCCCGCAGGGCAGGGGGCCCAACCGCTCCGTGGCCATCGGCCGCATCGTGGAGCAGGTCCGCACGCTGGTCGCCGCCGGCTACCGCGAGGTGGTGCTGACCGGCGTGGACATCACCTCCTACGGCCCCGACCTCCCCGGCGCGCCCTCGCTTGGCCAGATGGCGCGCCGCCTGCTCGCCCTGGTGCCGGAGCTGGAGCGCCTGCGCCTGTCCTCGCTCGACCCCGCCGCGATCGACGACGACCTGTGGCGCCTGCTGGCCGAGGAGCCCCGCCTGATGCCCCACCTCCACCTCTCGCTGCAGGCCGCCTCCGACCTGGTGCTCAAGCGCATGCGCCGCCGCCACTCCCGC
Source organism: Janthinobacterium lividum (assembly GCA_050955025.1). GTDB lineage: Bacteria > Pseudomonadota > Alphaproteobacteria > Acetobacterales > Acetobacteraceae > CAXSEF01. The sequence goes on along the minus strand of JBPBQX010000177.1, from coordinate 5,310 downwards.
GCCGACGCCGCCGCCGCGATCGAACGTGCCCGCCGCCTGCGCCCCGGCCTCGCGGTGGGCGCCGACCTGATCGCCGGCTTCCCCACCGAGGACGACGCCCTGTTCGACGACACCCTCGCCTTCGTGGACGAGCACGCCATCCCCTACGTCCACGTCTTCCCCTACAGCGAGCGCCCCGGCACGCCCGCCGCCCGCATGCCCGCCGTCCCCGTCCCCCTGCGCCGCGAGCGCGCCGCCCGCCTGCGCGCCGCCGGCGAGCGTCACGCGAGCGCCTTCCACCATGCCCTCCTCGGCCGCGAGGTCGCCGTGCTCGCCGAAACCGAGTCCCGCGGCCACTCCGAGCACTTCGCTCCGGTCCGCCTCGCCGACGCGGGCACCCCCGCCGCCGCGCCGCATGATCGCGCCACCCGCACCGGCCTCGTCCTGCGCGCCCGCGTCACCGCCGCCGACGCCGCCGGCCTCCAGGCGGAGCCGGTCTGATGGCGCTGGGCTTCCTCAACCGCCTCAAGGCCGGCCTGTCGCGCACCACGGAGAAGCTCGGCGGCGGCATCACCGCCGTGTTCGACAAGAGGAAGCTCGACGACGCCGGCCTGGAACAGCTCGAGGAGCTGCTGATCGGCGCCGACCTCGGTCCCGCCGCTGCCGGCCGCGTGATCGCCGCCTTCCGCTCCGCCCGCTTCGGCAGCGAGATCACCACCGAGGAGATCAAGCAGTCCCTCGCCGACGAGATCGCCGCCATCCTCGCCCCCGTCGCCCGCCCGCTGGAGCTGGACCGCACCAGGCGCCCCCACGTCGTCCTCTGCGTGGGCGTCAACGGCAACGGCAAGACCACGACGCTCGGCAAGATGGCGCAGCAGTACCGCGACCAGGGCCTGACCGCCGTGCTGTGCGCCGGCGACACCTTCCGCGCCGCCGCCGTCGAGCAGCTCCAGGTCTGGGGCAAGCGCACGAACACCGAGGTCGTCTCCGGCCCGCCCAACACCGACGCCGCCGGCGTCGCCTTCGAGGCCCTGAAGCGCGCCCAGGCCCAGGGCGCCGACGTGCTGCTGATCGACACCGCCGGCCGCCTGCACAACCGCTCCGAGCTGATGGCCGAGCTGCAGAAGATGATCCGCGTGCTGCGCAAGCAGGACCCCACCGCGCCCCACTCCGTCCTCCTCGTGCTCGACGCCACCACCGGCCAGAACGCCGTCCAGCAGGTCCGCGTGTTCAAGGAGATGGTCGACGTCACCGGCCTCGTCGTCACCAAGCTCGACGGCAGCGCCCGCGGCGGCATCGTCGTCGCACTCGCCGAGGAGTTCGGCCTCCCCGTCCACGCCGTCGGCGTCGGCGAGCAGGTCGCCGACCTGCGCGCCTTCGAGGCCGCCGACTTCGCCCGTGGCCTCGTCGGCTCCTGAGCCGGGAAGCAGGCAAGGCCTTCTTTTTCTGGAGAAAAAGAAGCAAAAAGACTTTGCCCCATGGCACCTGTGTTGCCCGGCCGGAACCGGCCCCATGTGCGGCGTTCCTCGGGCTCCTTCCTCCGGGAAGGAACCGCTTGCCTCCTCTGCCGCAGGAAAGCCACACGGCCATGGGCCTCGTGGCGCCGCCGCTGGACCCCGCCGCGCGACCGTGCCATTCCGCCTCATCCATCCGCGTCGCCGTCCCCGGCGACCTCCCGGAGCACCGAGATGTCCGTTCCAGGCTTCGCAAACCCCGCCGACCCCCGACAGGCGGAGATCCTCGCGATCTTCTCGCGCGAGGTCGGCGTGCCCCCGGAGCGCCTGCGGCCCGAGGCGACGCTCGACTCGCTCGACATCGCCTCGCTCGACATCGTCCAGGCGATCTTCGCCATCGAGGAGCGCTTCGACGTGCAGATCCCCGTCGTCCCCGACCGCACCGGCGCGGAGTTCACCACCGTCGGCCAGCTCCTCGACCACGTGCTCGCCACCCTGGAGCGCGGCGGCCCGCCCTCCTCCGCCGCCTCGCCCGCCACGCCCTCGTCCAGGGACGCCGGGCCCGACACCACCGCATGAGCCGCCGGCGCGTCGCGGTCACCGGCATGGGCATGATCTGCGCGAACGGCGCCGACGTCGCGAGCGCCTGGCCCGCCCTGCTCGCCGGGCGCTGCGGCACCGGCCCGGTCCGCGCCGTCGACACCACCCGCATCGGCAGCCGCACCGCCGGCGAGGTCGCGGGCTTCGACCCCCTCGCGCACTTCCCCCCCAAGCGCGTCAACGTGCTCGACCGCTCCGCCCAGTTCGCCGTGGTCGCCGCCCGCGAGGCCATGGCCGACGCGGGCCTCGCCGCACTCCCCCCCGGCCCGCGCTCGGACCGCTGCGGCGCGATCCTCGGCGGCCCCGTCGGCCAGGTCACCATGGATGCCGCCTACGCCCAGTTCTACGGCGCCCGCAGCGACCGCGTGCACCCCTTCACCGTGCCCCGCCTCATGCCCAGCGCGTCGGCCAGCCAGGTCTCCGCCGACCTCGGCCTGCGCGGCATGACCTACGCCGTCGCCTCCGCCTGCGCGTCGGCCGCCCACGCCATCGGCCAGGCCTTCCACGCGGTCGCCAACGGCGTGCTCGACCTCGCCGTCACCGGCGGCAGCGACGCCCCCCTGGTGCCCGGCGTGCTGCGCGCCTGGGAGGCGTTGCGCGTGCTCTCCCCCGACGTCTGCCGCCCGTTCTCGCGCAACCGTCCCGGCCTCGTGCTCGGCGAGGGCGCCGGCATGCTCGTCCTCGAGCCCTGGGACGACGCCATCGCCCGCGGCGCGCGCATCCACGGCGAGATTGCGGGCATCGGCATGAGCGCCGACGCCGCCGACCTCACCGCGCCGGACGCCGGCGGCGCCGCCCGCGCCATGCAGGCCGCCCTCGCCGACGCCGGCGAGGACCCCGAGGCTGTCGGCTACGTCAACGCCCACGGCACCGGCACCCGCCTCAACGACCTCACCGAGTCCGAGGCCCTGCGCCGCGTCTTCGGCGCCCGCCTCGCGCACCTGCCCGTCTCCTCCACCAAGTCCATGATCGGCCACACGCTGTGCGCCGGCGGCGGCATCGAGGCCGTGACGACCCTCCTCGCCCTGCGCGACGGCCTGCTGCCGCCCACCGCCAACTTCCGCGAGCCCGACCCGGAGTGCCCCGTCGACTGCATCCCCGACGGCGCCCGCCCCACGCACGCGCGCCTCGCGCTCAGCAACTCCTTCGCGTTCGGCGGCCTGAACGCGGTGCTGGCGCTGCGGAAGGCATAGCAAGGCCAGGGCGCCGCCCTGGACCCGCCAGGGGCAGCGCCCCTGGACCGGCCCTACTGAAGGGATGCGTTCCAAGGGCGCAGCCTTTGGCGGAGTCCAGAGGCAGAGCCTCTGGCCTTGCTTCCCTGACCCCGCCACGGAGGCGCTCCCCGCGTGACCCCCCACCTCAACCGCGTCGCGACCGCAGTCCCTCCCCACGACGTGCACGAGGCCTTCGTCGCCCTGGCCCGCACGCTCCTGCCCGACGAGCGCGCCCGCACCGTCTTCGAGCGCATGGCCGAGCGCTCCGGCATCGCCCACCGCTTCGCCGTGCTCCAGGCCGGCCGCCTCGACGCCGGCGAGGTCGACACCGCCGGCTTCTACCGCCGCGGCGCCTTCCCCTCCACCGCCGCCCGCATGCGCCTCTACGAGGAGGCCGCCCCCGCCCTGGCCTGCGAAGCGGTCGCCGGCCTCCACCTCGACCCCGCGGAGGTGACCCACCTCGTGGTCGCCTCCTGCACCGGCTTCTCCGCCCCCGGCCTGGACCTGCAGATCGCCCGCCGCCTCGGCCTGCGCCCCGACGTGGAGCGCACCCTGGTCGGCTTCATGGGCTGCGCCGCCGCCGTGCCCGCCCTGCGCGCCGCCCGCCACATCGTCCGCTCCGAGCCCGAAGCCCGCGTCCTCGTCGTGTGCTGCGAGCTGTCCTCCCTCCACCTCCAGGAGTCTGCCGCCCTGGAGGAGGTCCTCTCCTTCCTCCTGTTCGCCGACGGCGCCGCCGCCGCCCTCGTCACCGCCGAGCCGCACGGCCTCGCGCTCGAGGACTTCCGCAACGCCGTCGTCCCCGACACCGAGGGCTTCATCACCTGGCACATCGGCGACGCCGGCTTCCGCATGCACCTGTCCGGCCGCGTCCCCGGCCGCATCGCCGCCGTCCTGCGCGACGACCCCGACACCCTGCTGCGCGGCACCCCCGCGTCGGACTACGGCCTCTGGGCGGTCCACGCCGGCGGCCGCACCATCCTCGACGCCGTGGAGCAGGGCCTGGCGCTCCCCCCCGACGCCCTGCGCCACTCCCGCGCCGTGCTGCACGACTTCGGCAACATGAGTTCGGCCACCGTGCTCTTCGTCCTCGACCGCATCCTGCGCGAGGCCCCGCCGCCGGGCACGCGCGGCCTCGCGCTGGCGTTCGGGCCGGGAATGGTCGCCGAAAGCTTCCAGTTCCGCGCCGCCTGAAGCAGGCAAGGTTGAGGCTCTGCCTCAAACTCCGCCAAGGGCTGGGCCCTTGGATCGCCTTCTCTTAAGTAATGGGATCAAAGGGTCCTCGGACCCTTTGCGGGTCCGGGCAGAGCCCGGCCTTCCTTCCCTACGACAGATGCCGCGCGATCTGCGCCGCGATCTCCGCCCCTGTCCCGTCCGCCCGGATCGGCGCGAGGTAGCGCCCGTCCGGCCCGAGCAGGTAGAGCACCGAGTCGTGCTCCACCGTGTATCGCGCGCCGTCGGGGTGCACGGTGCTGCCCATCCGGAACTCCCGCTCCACGTCCCGGATCTGCCGCGCCGTCCCCGTCAGCCCCACCAGGCGCGGCGTGAAGGCCGCGAGATACGCCCGCAGCACCTCGGGCGTGTCGTGCCCCGGGTCCACCGTGATGAACAGCGGCTGCACGCGCCCCGCCCGCTCCCCCAGCGCGTCCAGCGCGCGGCCGACCTCGGCGAGCGTGACCGGGCACACGTCGCGGCACGCGCTGTAGCCGAAGTAGACCAGCCGGAACCGCCCGGCGAAGCTCCGCTCCGTGACGACCCGCCCGTCCGAGGACGCCAGCTCGAACGGCCCGCCGATCCCCGCGACCCTGCGCGCCCCCGGCCCCCCCGACAACGCCAGCAGCACCCCCGCCAACCCCAGCAGCCCCGCCACCGCCGCGAACGGCGCCGCCCGCGCGCGCAGCGGGGCAGGGGCCCCGGGCCTACATCCGCATCCGCGCATCCCCGTCCTCCCCCGCCGCGACCGGCGACGCGCCCAGCTGCCGGATCGTGGCCGCCAGCCGCGCCGGATCGTCCCACCCCCCGCCCGCGCCCTGCACTGCGCGCAGCCACCCCGCCCCGTCCACCAG
>JBPBQX010000176.1:0-11222 GCA_050955025.1 Janthinobacterium lividum | reverse complement strand
CCCGTCCACGGACCGCTCGACGACGTGCGCGTCCCAGATCTTGTCGAACAGCGTGCGCGCCATGGTCGGCCCCCCGGAAGAAAGGCCAGGGCTCTGCCCTGGACCCGCCGGGGGCAGGCGCCCCCGGACCCGCATTACTTAGGCAAAGACCCGCCAGAAAACGCGGGTCCGGGGGCGCCTGCCCCCGGCGGGATCGAAGGGCAGGGCCCTTCGCCTTACTCTGCCGCGGGCGCCGGCGCCGGTGCCGCCTCGGCCCCTGCGTTCGCCGGAACCCGCGTGTCGCGCGCCTTCTCGGCGATGCGCGCCGACTTGCCGCGGCGCCCGCGCAGGTAATACAGCTTCGCCCGACGCACATCGCCACGACGCAGCACCGCGATCTCCGCGATCGTCGGCGCGTACAGCGGGAACACGCGCTCGACGCCCTCGCCGTAGCTGATCTTGCGCACGGTGAAGTTGCTGTTCAGCCCGCGGTTGGAGCGCGCGATGCACACGCCCTCGTAGGCCTGCACGCGGGTGCGCTCGCCCTCGACCACCTTCACCGACACCTTGAGCGTGTCGCCGGGCGCGAAGTCCGGCACGGCGCGCGCGGCGCTCAGGCGGGCCATCTCCTCGGCCTCGTAGGTCTGGATGATGTTCATGGTGGTTCCTTCTCGATTCCGCTCAGTTACGGCCCGAAGGCCGCTGTTGCAATCTTCCCGTGCCGCCGCGCCCACAGGTCCGGCCTGCGCTCGCGCGTCGCCCGCTCCGCCTCGCCCTGCCGCCACGACGCGATTGCCGCGTGGTTGCCCGACAGCAGCACGTCCGGCACCCGCCGCCCCGCCCACTCCGCCGGCCGCGTGTAGTGCGGATACTCCAGCAGCCCGTCGGCGAAGCTCTCCTCGACCGCGCTTTCCGCGGCCCCCATCACGCCCGGCAGCAGCCGCACGCACGCCTCCAGCAGCACCATCGCCGCCACCTCGCCGCCCGCCAGCACGTAGTCGCCGACGCTGATCTCCTCCGCCCCGCGCGCCTCGATGACCCGCTGGTCGATCCCCTCGTAGCGCCCGCACAGCAGCACCACGCCCGGCCCCTCCGCCCACGCCCGCGCGTCCGCCTGCGTCAGCGTCCGCCCGCGCGGCGTGAGCACCACGAGCGGCCGCCCGTCGCCCTCGCCCACCTCCGCCGCCACCGCCGCGTCCACCACGTCCGGCCGGAGCACCATGCCGGCGCCCCCCCCGAACGGCGTGTCGTCGACGCTGCGATGCGGCCCCAGCCCGTGCCCGCGCATGTCCCGCGCGCCCAAACTCCACAGCCCCGCGTCCAGCGCCCGCCCCGCCAGCGCCTGCCCCAGCGGCCCCGGGAACATCCCGGGGAACAGCGTCAGCACGCCCGCCCGCCACGCGCTCACGCCCGCACCTCCGCGTCGGCCGCCGGCAGCTCGCGCGCCTCCACCTCGTCCGGCGGCACCACCACGAGTCTGCGCGCCGCCACGTCGACCTCCGGCACCGCCGCCCGCGTGAACGGCACCAGCAGCGGCGCCGCCCCCTCGCGCACGATCTCCAGGCTGGTCCCGGCGCCGTAGTCGTGCACCAGCGCGACCCGCCCCACCGCCGCCCCGCCCGGCCCGACCACATCCATGCCCACCAGGTCGGCGAGGTAGAACTCGTCCTCCCCGGCCGCCGGCAGGCGGTCGCGCGACACGAACAGCTGCAGGTTCACCAGCCGCTCGGCCGCGCTCCTGTCCGCCACCGCGCGCCCGTCGGCATCGCGCAGCTCCGCGACCCCCGCCTGGCGCCACGACAGCGTCCACCCCCGCCCGTCCCCGTCGACGAGCGGCCCGTACTCCGCGAGCGCCTCCGGCTCGGCCGTGTAGCTGTGCACGTGCACCAGCCCCCGCACGCCATGCGGCCGGCCCACCACGCCCAGCAGGATGCGCTCGCCTGCCACCAGCTCAGGCGGCGTTGGCCGCGGCGCGCTCCTGCGCCTTCTTCTTCGGCGCCGACTGGATCGGCTGCTCCGGGAAGGTCGGCATCGGCGCGAGCCCCGCCTTGCCCAGGAACTTCGCCACGCGGTCCGTCGCCAGCGCGCCCTCGCTCAGCCAATGCTTGATCCGCTCGTCCTTGAGGCGGATCCGGTCGGCATGCTCGGCCGGCAGCATCGGGTTGTAGCTGCCGACCTGCTCGATGAAGCGGCCGTCGCGCGGCGAGCGGCTGTCGGCGACCACGATGTGGTAGTACGGGCGCTTCTTGGCGCCGGCGCGTGCAAGGCGGATCTTCAGGCCCATCCAACTCATCTCCCATTCCGGACCGGCCCTGTGCCGGTTCCGTGTGCCCCCGAGGCGGAGGCAGGCAAGCCAGCAAGCATGGGCTCTGCCCAAACCCGCAAAGGGTCCGAGGACCCTTTGATCCCTTGACTTAAGGGAAGCCATCCAAGGGGCTTCCCTTGGCGGAGCTCGAGGCAGAGCCTCGACCTTCCTTCAGTAAGGCCGCTTCTGCTGCATGCTCTTCGGCATCAGCGCCGCCATCCCGTGCCGCATCAGGCCCTTCTGCCCGAGCTTGTTCATGCGCTTCATCATGGTGCTCATGTCGTCGAACTGCTTGAGCAGCTTGTTGACCTCCTGCACCGACGAGCCAGAGCCCGCCGCGATCCGCTTCTTGCGGCTCGCCTTGATGATGTCCGGCGCCCGCCGCTCCTTCATCGTCATCGACGAGATGATCGCCGCCTGCCGCTTCAGGATCGTCGTGTCGAGGTTCGCCCCCTCCAGCTGGTCCTTGATCTTCGCAGCCCCCGGCAGCATGCCGAGGATGCCCGACAGCGACCCCATCTTCGTGATCTGGCGAAGCTGGTTCGCGTAGTCGTCGAGGTCGAACGTCCCGCGCACCATCTTGCGCGCGAGCTTCTCCGCGTCCTCCTGGTCGATCGTCTCGCCGGCCTTCTCGACCAGCCCCACGATGTCGCCCATCCCCAGGATGCGCCCTGCGACGCGCTCCGGGTGGAACTCCTCCAGCGCGTCGATCTTCTCGCCCGACCCGGTGAGCTTGATCGGCGCCCCCGTGACCTGGCGCATCGACAGCGCAGCACCACCCCGGGAATCGCCGTCCATCCGCGTCAGCACGATGCCGGTGACGCCGACGGCCTCGTTGAACGCCTTGGCCGTGTTGACCGCGTCCTGCCCCGTCATCGCGTCGACGACGAGCAGCGTCTCCGCCGGACTGGTCGCCTCGCGGATCTGGCGCACCTCGTCCATCAGCGCCGCGTCGATCGACAGACGCCCCGCCGTGTCGAGGATCACCACGTCGAACCCCTCGCGGCGCCCGACGTCCATCGCCCGGCGCGCGATCTGCACCGGCGTCTGCATCGCCACGATCGGCAGCGAGCTCACCCCCGCCCGCTCCGCAAGCTGCGCGAGCTGCAGCTGCGCCGCCGGCCGCGACACGTCCAGGCTCGCCAGCAGCACGCGCTTCTTCTCGCGCGTCGCCAGGCGCAGCGCGATCTTGCCCGACGTCGTGGTCTTGCCCGACCCCTGCAGCCCGACCATCAGGATCGGCACCGGCGCCGCCGCCGCGAGGTTGAGCGGCACCGCCCCCGCCCCGCCCAGCGCATCGACCAGCGCGTCGTTGACGATCTTGGCGACCTGCGCGCCCGGGCTGACAGAGTTCAGCACCTCCGCGCCGACGGCCCGCTCGCGCACGGCGGCGACGAAGTCCCTAACCACCGGCAGCGCGACGTCGGCCTCCAGCATCGCGAGGCGCACCTCGCGCAGCGCGTCGCCGATGTCGGCCTCGCTCAGCGCCCCGCGTCCGCGCAGGCGATCCAGAACGTCCGAGAACCTGCCCGACAATGCGTCGAACATCGCGCCACCCCAAACAGGAACACGCCGCTGCGCGAACCCTCGCGATGCGGCGTTTGAATGAGCCGCCGACCTAGGCCACCCCCGCCGCCCTGTCAAGAAAGCAAGGCCAGAGGCTCTGCCTCTGGACTCCGCCAAAGGCTCGCCTTTGGAAACCTCGACGGCAGCGTGACCCGGACCCGCCGGAGCCCCCCGCCGCCCGGGCGACCCGTCAGAGCACGAAGAAGCCGACACTCGCGGCCAGCATGACCAGGGTCGCGAGCCACCCCGCCGCCAGCAGGGGGCGCGGCAGCGAGAGACGCCCCATGATCCGCCGGTTGCCCGCGACCAGCATGATGACCGCCATCACCGGCGCCGCCAGCACGCCGTTCACCACGGCGCTCCAGTACAGCGCCTTGACCGGGTTCAGCGACGTGAAGTTCAGGCCCACCCCGACGGCCGTCGAGACCGCGATCGTGGCGTAGAAGGCCTTCGCCTTCAGCAGGCGCTGGTCGAGCCCTTCGCGCCAGCCGAACGCCTCCGACAGGGCATAGGCGCCCGAGCCGGCCAGCACCGGAACCGCGAGCAGCCCGGTGCCGATGATGCCCGCCGCGAAGATGACGAAGGTCAGCCTTCCCGCGATCGGGCGCAGCGCTTCCGCAGCCTGCGACGACGTCTGGATGTCGGTGACGCCGGTGGCGTGCAGCGTCGCCGCGGTGGAGTAGATGATGCAGATCGCGATCAGGTTCGACACGCCCATGCCGAACACCGTGTCCGCCCGGATGCGCCTGAACTCGGCCGGGGCGAGGCGGGGCGTGAGGCACAGCGGGCGGGCCCCGCGGCGGCGCCGCTCCTCGACCTCGAGCGCGGCCTGCCAGAAGAACAGGTAGGGGCTGATCGTCGTGCCGAGGATCGCCACCAGCGCCATGGCCTCGTCGTGGTTCAGCGCCAGGTGGGGCACGAGGGTGGCCACCAGCGCGCTGTCCCAGGGAACGTGCACCGCGAACACGACGGCGACGTAGGCGAACAGGGACACCGTCAGCCACTTGAGGAACCCGGCATACGCGGCGTAGCCGAGGAACACCTCCGCCACGACGCAGGCGACGCCGAAGACCACCGTGTAGAGCAGCGCGCTGCCGCCCAGCAGCAGGCGCAGCGCGGCACCCATGGCGCCGATGTCCGCGCCGAGGTTGATGACGTTGGCGGTCAGCAGAAGCAGCACGATCACGCGCACCAGCCACGGGCTGTAGTGCCGGCGCAGGTTCTCGGCGATGCCGCGTCCGGTCACGCAGCCGATCCGGCCGCTCGTCTCCTGGATGGCGATCATCAGCGGCAGGCTGAACAGCATGGTCCACGCCAGCCCGTAGCCGAACTGCGCGCCCACCTGGCTGTAGGTGGCGATGCCGCTCGGGTCGTCGTCCGCCGCGCCGGTGATCAGGCCGGGGCCGAGACGCCGGACCAGGCTCGAGGGAGGGACGCCGTCAGGCTCGTCGAGGATGGTCATGCCCCGCTTATACCCGGTCGCGGATCTTCCGCCGCAGATGTCCGTCGAGGTCGGAGCTGCAACGGAGGCCTGAACGCCGTGCCGGAGCTTCACCGAAGCGCGGGTCCAGACCCCGCCGATGCCGGGAACGCCCGACACCAACGAACGGCCGCCGCCGGCACCTGCGAGGGGCCTGCGGCAACGCCCGCCCTGCCTTATGTGTGCGGGTCCGGGGGCGCCTGCCCCCGGCGGGTCCAGGGCAGCGCCCTGGCCTTGCCCTTGCCCTCCCGCGGAGCCCCGCCCATGCCCCAGCGCCCCACCGTGCTCGTCGTCGGCGGCGGCTTCTGCGGCGCCGCCGTGGCACTGCACCTCCTGCGCGACCACCCCGACCTCCCCGCCGACATCGTGGTGGTCGAGCCCCGCGCGCACCTCGGCGCCGGCCTCGCCTACGGCACCCCCGACCCCGAGCACCGCGTCAACGTCGCCGCCGCCCGCATGTCGCCTTTCCCCGAGCACCCCGACCACTTCGACGCGTGGCTGCGCACCCACGGCGACCCGGAGTCCGACCCCGCCAGCGTCCTCCCCGACGGCCGCCTGTTCCCCCGCCGCGCCACCTACGGCCGCTACGTCGCCGAAACCCTCGCCGCCGCCGCCGCCGGGGCAGGGCAGGGGCCCACCCTCCGCCACCTCCGCACCCACGCCACCGCCGCCCACACGGACCCCGCCGGCGCCACCGTCACCCTCGCCACCGGCGACACGATCCGCGCCGACGTGCTCGTCCTCGCCGTCGGCCACGCCACGCCCGACCTCCCCGCAGCACTCCGCGCCCTGCGCGACGCCCCCGGCCTGGTCGCCGACCCCTGGGACACCGCCCGCCTCGACGCGATCGACCGCGCCGCCCCCGTGCTGGTCGTCGGCACCGGCCTGACCGCCTGCGACGTCGTGGCCTCGCTGCGCGCCCGCGGCCACGCGGGCCCCGTCACGATGGCCTCGCGCCGCGGCCTGCTCCCCCGCCCCCGCACCGACCTCCCCGTGACCCCCTTCGGCCGCTTCGACGCCCCCCCGCCCACGACCGCCCTCGCCCTCCTGCGCGCCACCCGCCGCGCCGTCGCCGCCGCCGCCGCCGAGGGCCGCCCCTGGGAGTCCGTGATCGCCGCGCTGCGCGAGCAGGCCCGCCCCGTCTGGTCCGCGCTCCCCCTGCCGGAGCGCCGCCGCCTCCTGCGCCACCTCCGCCCGTTCTGGGACGTCCACCGCTTCCAGTGCGCCCCCCAGATCGACACGCTCCTCCGCCGCGAGCGCGCCGCCGGCCGCGTCACCGTCCTCGCCGCCACCCCCACCGCGAGCCGCGTCGACGGCCGCGCCCTCGCCGTCGACCTCCGCCCCCGCGGCGCCACGGCCCCCGCGACGCACCGCTTCGGCGCCGTGGTGAGCTGCGTCGGCCCCGGCCACCGCTCCGTGGTCGCCTCGAACCCCGTGCTCCGCGCCCTGCACGACGCCGGCACCCTGCACGCGGACCCGCTCTCCCTCGGCATCGCCGTGGACCCCCGCAGCCGCGTCCTCGACACGACCGGCCGCGCGAACCCGCGCGTGTTCGTCGCCGGCCCCCTGGCCCGCGAGCGGCACGGCGAGCTGATGGGCCTGCCGCAGGTCTCCACCCAGCCGCGCGAGGTGGCGGCGGACGTCGCGGGCTTCCTGAAGCAGGCAAGGCCAGAGGCTCTGCCTCTGGACTCCGCCAAAGGCTCGCCTTTGGAATCCTGTACTTAAGTCAAGGGATCAAAGGGTCCTCGGACCCTTTGCGGGTTCGGGCAGAGCCCGACCTTACTTCTTCTTCGCCCCCAGCGGCTTGTGCGCCCGGTCCAGCCACCGGCTGATCAGCCCCGGCGGCTTCTTCGGCTTCTCCGGCGCCAGCTCGGCCTGCTGCTGCTTCTCCTTGGCCTGCAGCCACTTCTCCAGGCTCATCCCGGCCTTGGCGGCCCGCTTCGCCTCGTAGGCGCGCTGCCCCTCGGTCAATTCCCTGGCCATGCGAAAACCCCCCGTGCCCGAAGCCGGCGCTTCTCGCAGAGCCCCCGCCCCCCCGCAAGCCGCCGGCTTGGCCGCCGCCCGCTCCTGCCGCACCATCGCGCCGCACCCCGACCGACGAGGCCCCCGCATGTCCCCCGACCCGCGCCCCACGCCCGACGCCCCGGACGACGACCCCCACCTGTGGCTGGAGGAGGTGGACGGCCCCGACGCCACCGCCTGGGCCGACAGGCAGAGCGCCGCCACGCTGGCGCGCTTCGCCGGCCCTGCCTTCGATGCCGACCGAGACGCGGTGAAGGCCTTGCTCGACCGCACCGACCGCATCGCCGCCGTCACCCGCCGCGCCGGCCTGCTCTACAACTTCTGGAAGGACGCGACCCACCCCCGCGGCCTCTGGCGCCGCACCACCCCCGAGAGCTACCGCACCGACGCCCCGGACTGGGAAACCCTCCTCGACCTCGACGCCCTGGCGCGCGACGAGAACCGCGACTGGGTCTGGCAGGGCGCCGGCACGCTCCCCGGCACTCACGACCGCGCCCTGCTGCGCCTCTCCCCCGGCGGCGGCGACGCCGTGGTGCTGCGCGAGTACGACCTCCCCGCCCGCCGCTTCGTGGACGGCGGCTTCGTGCTTCCCGAGTGCAAGGGCGACGCCGCCTGGCTCGACCGCGACACGCTCCTCCTGTCCGCCGCCCTGGGCGAGGGCATGTCCACCCGCTCCGGCTACGCGCGCACGGTGCGCCTGTGGCGCCGCGGCACCGACCCGCTCGCCGCCCCCGTCCTCTTCGAAACCGCCGAGACCAGCATGGCCGCCTGGGCGCAGGTCGACCGCACCTCCGGCACGGAGCGCGTGGCCTACGGCGCCCAGCTCGGCTTCTTCGACACCGCGATGCACCTCGGCGACCGCACCGGCGCCGGCCCCGCCCTGGACTGGCCGACCGACATGCGCGCCGACTGGCACGGCGACTGGCTCGCCCTCTCCCCCCGCACACCCTGGACCGCCGGCGGCACGACCCACGCGCCCGACAGTGTCCTCGGCATCGCGCTCTCCGCCTTCCTCGCCGGCGACCGCACCGTGGCCGTCCTGTTCGCCCCCGGCGACCGCCAGGCGCTGCAGGGCTTCTTCTGGTCCGCCGACCGCCTGGTGATCTCCCTCCTCGACGAGCTGGACCCGGTGTTCCTCACCGCGACCCCGTCGGCCGCCGGCTGGACCCCCGGCCGCCTCGCCGGCCTGCCCACGGTCGGCGTCGTCAGCGTCTGGCCCCTCGACGCCCAGTCGGAGGAATCCGACGGCACGCTGCTCGCCCGCACGGAAGGCCCGCTCACCCCCGCAACCCTCCTCCTCCTCGCCGCCCCCACGCCCGCGCCGCCCGCCGCCCCCGCGATCCTGAAGCAGGCCCCCGCGCTGTTCGACGCCCGCGGCCTGGTCGCCACCCGCCACGAGGCCCGCTCCGTGGACGGCGAGCGCATCCCCTACGTCCAGGTCGGCCCCCCCGGCGAGCACGGCGACGCCCCCGTCCACCTCTCCGGCTACGGCGGCTTCGGCATCTCGACCCTGCCGCACTACGGCGGCGTGCAGGGCCGCCTGTGGCTGGAGCGCGGCGGCACGACGGTGCTCGCCAACATCCGCGGCGGCGCCGAGTTCGGCACCCGCTGGCACGACGCCGGCCGACGCGAAGGCAAGGCCCTCAGCCACGAGGATTTTGCGAGCGTCGCCTCCGACCTCGTGCGCCGCGGCGTCACCACCCCCAACAGGATCGCGGCGGAAGGCGGCTCCAACGGCGGCCTGCTGATCGCCAACATGCTGACCCGCTTCCCCGAACGCTTCGGCGCCCTGTTCTGCACGATCCCCCTGATCGACATGCGCCGCTACAGCCGCCTGCTCGCCGGCGCCAGCTGGATCGCGGAATACGGCGACCCCGACCTCCCCGCCGACTGGGCCTTCCTGCGCACCATCTCCGCCTACCACGCCGCCGAACCCGGCCGCCGCTACCCCCCGATCCTGCTCGCCACCGCCCGGCGCGACGACCGCGTCCACCCCGGCCACGCCCGCAAGATGGCCGCCAAGCTGCAGTCCCTCGGCTACGACGCGCCCCTCTACGAAACCGCCGCCGGCGGCCACGGCTACGGCAAGGACAACACGGAGATCGCCTCCTTCTCCGCGCTTGGCGCCGCCTTCCTGCGCCGCGCCATCGGCTGGCACCCGGACTGACCCGCCCCGACACCCCGCCCGACACGCCCCTCCCGCGCGACGCCCCGCCCCGACGTCCCGCCACCTCCGGACGCGCGGCCGCCGCCGGCCCTGCGTCCGCCGTTCTTGCCGCTTCCTTCACCCCTGCGGGCGCAGGCTGGCGCGGCCCCGGAGCAGGAGCCCCGCCATGCCAAGACGCGCCCGCGCGCCCCGCCCCCCGCGCCCCGCGCCCGGGGCCGCTTCCGCCGAGGACGGCTTCACCCTCGTGGAGATGCTCGTCGCCACCACGCTGAGCCTGTGCCTGGTGCTGCCCGCCTACGCCCTGCTCAACGGCACCTTCCGCACCGCCACGCTGGTCAACAGCCGCTTCGCCCGCGACGCCCAGGCCCGCCAGGTGATGACCCTGCTCGGCGACGGCAGCGCCAGCTTCAGCACCCCGCAGAACGCCCGCGGCTTCACCATGGTCGAGGGCCTGCGCAGCCACAACCGCACCAGCGTGCCGGCGAACATGGCGCAGTCCGTCAACGGCCAGTTCACCATGTCCGACACCAGCTCCGGCCTCGTCGCCGCCCTGCTGCTCGGCGCGCCCACCATCACCGGGGACTCCGTGCCGTCGATCACCGTGCAGTGCACCGCCCCCGGCGTGCCCCTGCCGTCCTGCACGGGCCCCGGACCCGGACCCGGCCCTGGCCCCGGACCCGGTCCGGGCTCCGGCTCCAGCTCCGTGACCACGCAGGGCTGGATGGGCGCCGCCCCCGTCCTGACCCCGCCGCCCCCGCAGGGCTGCACGGTCGCGGTCGACATCACCGTGTCCGACCCGTTCCAGGCCGCCCGCCGCGGCCAGACCGCCGCCGGCGTGACCGACACCTACCGCACCCTGTTCGGCCTGAACGTGGAGGCCGACCCCGCGCCCCCCGCGGGCCCGACGGCCGCCCCGCCGACCCCGATCTGCTAGCACGGCCCCCGGATACCGCCGCCGCCCCGCCCGCCCGCCGCCCGCGCCGCGCCCGCCCGACCCCGGCCCGCGCGAGACTCCGCCCTGGACACGCCCCCCGCCCTGCGTGAGTGTGCCCCCAACGGCGCCCCTCGAAGGCGCCGACGGAGGAGACAGGCCCGCAACCGGAAACACCGGCCGGGCCGCGGGCCAAGGGCGCGACGATGACGCACAGCGGCGACCCCGGCACCACCCGGGCGGCAGCGGACGACAATCCGGACGGCGCGCACGCCAGCGCGCCCGTCCTGGAAATGCGCGCCATCGCCAAGACCTTCGGCCCGGTGCGCGCGCTCTCCGGCGTGACCTTCTCCGCCTGGCCCGGCGAGATCCACGCCCTGATGGGCGAGAACGGCGCCGGCAAGTCCACGCTGATGAAGATCCTCTCCGGCGTGCACCAGGCCGACCCCGGCGGCACGATCCTCCTCGCGGGTGCCCCCGTGACCATCCCCGACCCCGCCGCCGCCCGCGCGCTCGGCATCGTCACCATCCACCAGGAGCTCGCCCTCTCGCCCAACCTCTCGGTCGCCGAGAACATCTGGCTCGGCCGCGAGCCCCGCCGCCTCGGCCTCGTCGACCGCGCCGCCATGCGCGAGCGCTCCCGCCCCGTGCTCGAACGCCTCGGCGTCGCCTTCAACGCGGGCACCCCCGTCGCCTCCCTCTCCATCGCCGAGCGCCAGCTCGTCGAGATCGCCCGCGCGCTGGCCGGCGACGCCCGCGTCCTCGTGATGGA
>JBPBQX010000175.1:0-11894 GCA_050955025.1 Janthinobacterium lividum | reverse complement strand
CCCCGCGAACGCGCACACCAGCACGAACAGCGTCGAGCGCGGCAGGTGGAAGTTCGTCAGCAGCAGGTCCACCGCGCGGAACCGGTGCCCCGGCCGCACGAACAGCCGCGTCTCGCCGTCGAACGCGTGCACCGCCCCGTCCTCGCCCACGGCACTCTCCAGCAGCCGCAGCGACGTCGTGCCCACCGCGACCGCCCGCCCGCCCGCCGCCCGCGCCGCGTTGATCGCCGCCGCAGCTTCCTCCGTGACCACGCCCCGCTCGGCATGGATCGTGTGCGCGTCCAGCGAGTCCGTGCGCATCGGCAGGAACGTCCCCGCCCCCACGTGCAGCGTCACCGTCGCCCGCCCCACACCCGCTTCGTCCAGCGCCGCCAGCAGCGCCGGCGTGAAGTGCAGCCCCGCCGTGGGCGCGGCCACCGCCCCCTGGCTGCGCGCGAACACCGTCTGGTAATCCGCCGCGTCCGCCTCCGTCGGCCCGTCCGGCCGCGCGATGTAGGGCGGCAGCGCCAGCGCCCCGGCCGCCCGCAGTGCCGCGTCGAACGCCTCCCCCTCGCGGTCGAAGCGCAGCCTCGCCCCGCCCTGCCCGTCCAGCGCCACCACCTCCGCGCCCAGCACGCCCCCGTCCGCCTCGCCACGCGCCACGAAGCGCAGCACGTCGCCCGCCCGCAGCCGACGCGCGTTGCGCACCAGCGCGTGCCAGCACCCGTCCGCCGCCGGCTGGTCCAGCGTGACGCCGACGCGCGCCTCCCCTCGCCACGCGAGAAGCTGCGCCGGGATCACCCGCGTGTCGTTGGCCACCAGGATGTCGCCGCGCCGCAGCAGCGACGGCAGGTCGCGCACCCCCAGGTCCGCGAGCCCCGCCGCGCCGACGTGCAGCAGCCGCGCCGAGTCGCGCGGCCGCGCCGGCTCCTGCGCGATCAGCCCGGGCGGCAGCGCGAAGTCGTACGCATCCATCCCCGACGCGGCCGCCCCGGACGCCGCGAGAGGCGCGCTACTGCGGGAGATAGGTGCCGATCTCGACCAGGTTGCCGTCGGGATCGCGGCAGTACACCGCCGTCATCGGCCCCAGCGCCCCGGTGCGCGCCAGCGGCCCCGTCTCCGGCGCAACCCCGCACTCGTGCAGGTGGCGCTCGATGTCCTCCACCCCGACCGCGGTGACGAAGCACAGGTCCGCCGCGCCCGGCGTCGGCAGCTTCGCGTGCGGCGCGATCTCCTCGCCGGCCTGGTGCAGGTTGATCTTCTGCCCGCCGAACTTCAGCGCGGTGCGCCGCTGCGTGCCGAACTCCTCGCGCTCCATGCCCAACACCCGCTGGTACCACGACGCGGTGATCTCCAGGTCGCGGCAGGTCAGCACGAGATGGTCCAGGCGATCGACGGTGAAGCGCATGGGGGCGACCTGTCAGGTTTGCGCAGCCGTATAGCCGCCATCCCCGGCAATGCAAGACTCGCAAGGAATTTCACGGTCCCACCCCATTAACAGCCGCCCCGATCCGGTATAGCAACATTCCGCGCGCCGAACGGACCGCGCGCCCGGCCGCCGCGCCGGCCCCCTGGAACACAGGACGTGTCATGAAACGCACTCTCGCCCTGCTGGCGCTGCCGCTGCTCGCCGCGACCGCCGCCCACGCGGACCCCATCGACTACCGCAGCCAGTGCGCGCTGCCGCAGGCCGTCGTCATCAACGTCCAGCGCGAGCTGCAGATCGTGGTGCAGATGAACAACGGCGGCATCTTCAGTCCCAGCCGCATGTGGTCCGCCGTGGTGGACCGCGCCGGCGTGCTGTGCTCCGTCGCCAAGGCCGGCGACGCCTGGCCCGGCAGCCGCGCCATCGCCATCGCCAAGGCCTCCACCGCCAACGACTTCAGCAACAGCGCCCTCTCGCTCTCCACCGCGAACCTCTACGCCGCTACCCAGCCCGGCGGCTCCCTCTACGGCCTGAACAACTCCAACCCGTTCAACCCCGCCGACAACCTCGTCACCATCGGCCAGGGCCCCGGCACCGGCGTCGGCCAGACGCCCGGCGGCATCATCACCTTCGGCGGCGGCCTCGCCCTCTACAGCGGCGGCCAGGTCATCGGCGCCCTCGGCGTCAGCGGCGACAGCTCCTGCGCCGACCACACCATCGCCTACCGCATGCGCCACTACGCCGGATACGACACCATCCCCACCGGCATCCTGCCCAGCGACAACATCCAGTACGCGCCCGTCGGCACCGCCCCCACCGGCTTCCAGCAGCCGCACTGCGGCTTCGGCGAGCTCGACCCGGGACAGATCATCCAGTGAAGCAAGGTTGAGGCTCTGCCTCAAACTCCGCCAAAGGCTGCGCCCTTGGAACGCATCCCTTAAGTGAAAGGGATCAAAGGGTCCTCGGACCCTTTGCGGGTCCGGGCAGAGCCCGGCCTTGCCTGCCTAGTCCTTCGGCCGCTTGCGGAACGCGTCCAGGCTCACGACCTGCGGCGCGCTTCCTTCCGCAGGCGTCGCGTCCTCCTGCGGCGCGGGCGGCGGCGCCAGGCGCACCACGTCCGTGGGCGCCTCTGCCTTCTCCGGCACCGCGACGCCGAAGCGCAGCCCGACCTGCACCTCGGGGTCGGCGAACGCGCTCACCGCCTCGAACGGGATCAGCAGGCTCGACGGCACGCCGCCGAACGACAACCGCACGCTGACCGTGCGCGCCGCCTCGTCCACGCTCAGCCCGCCGAACTGGTGCTGCAGGACGATGGTCATCTCCTGCGGGTACTGCGCCGACAGCCGCGTGGGGATCACCGTGCCCGGGTAGTCGGTGCGGAACGTGATGTAGAAATGGTGCCCGCCGGGCAGCCCGTTGGCCGCCACGTAGCACAGCGCGCGCACCATCACGCCGCGCATCGCGTCCTCCATCCAGGAGTCGTACGGCAACAGGCTCGGCGTGCCGGCCTCGTCCTCGCCGGAGGGTGGGGTGTCGTCGTCTTCCATCGGCCGATCCTGTCCGCGCCAAGCCTTGTCGTGCCACGGCGGGCCGCCGCCCGACCCGCCCGCGCCAGCCCCGCCGGAGCCGGCACGCACCGCACAGCAATGCGACGCCCGCGTGCCCCGCGCAAGGCCCGCACGCCGCGGGGAAAAGACAGGGAGGAAGTGGGGGGCTTCTGTTGCCCGGTGCCCCCCGAACCGCGCGTGTCTCAGTTGTTAGGCTGCGACCGCGAGTGCAATGTTGTTGTCATTGGCACTTGTGAATTGACCCGATAACGGCGGTATCATGCCGGGCAAAAGATGAGTCTTTACCACGCGTGTCGAGCCTGTGTCGCCCCCAACGCCGGACAACTCCGGATTGGTGGTGGAGGCGCCGGGCACTGCCCCCGGGTCCACAACGCTTATTCCAATCACCGTTTATCACCATAGCCGGCAAGCCAGCCCCACAAACATAGTCGACCCACCGCCCAAATACCAGGGCAAAACCGCTTTCTTCGTCGCGCCGGGGTCCGCGGGGCGGCCTTGCCCCCCGGCCTCCCTCGCTTGGTCTATACGAGACCCGCCCACGCCCCGGAGAACCCCGCCATGCCCCCCCTGACCCCCGAGCAGCTCGCCGACATCGAGGCCGCCCGCGACCACCGCCAGACCACAGCGCGCGCCACCGTGCCCGCCATGGAGGACGTCCTCTACCGCGCGACCCCCGTGCTCGACAGCGGCTTCGTGCGCGTGATCGACTACATGGGCGACGACGACGCCGTGGTGCAGGGCGCGCGCGTGTCCTACGGCCGCGGCACCCGCCAGGTGTCCTCCGACCGCGGCCTGATCCGTTACCTGATGCGCCACCGCCACACCACGCCGTTCGAGCTGTGCGACCTCAAGCTCCACGTCCGCGCGCCGATCTTCGTCGCCCGCCAGTGGTTCCGCCACCGCACCGCCAGCATCAACGAGTACTCCGGCCGCTACTCCGTGCTGGAGCGCGAGTTCTACGTCCCCGACGCGGACCAGGTCGCCACCCAGTCTGCCACCAACCGCCAGGGCCGCGGCGACCCCGCCGACGCCGAGACCGCCCGCGCCACCATCGAGACCCTGCGCCAGGAGGCGTCGCGCTCCTACGACGCCTACCTCGCGATGCTGAACCAGGACGAGGACGGCACCCCCCTCGACCCGACCCGCGAGGGCCTCACCCGCGAGCTCGCCCGCACCACGCTGCCGGTGAGCATCTACACGCAGTTCTACTGGAAGGTGAACCTGTGGAACCTGCTGCACTTCCTCGACCTGCGTGCCGACGGCCACGCCCAGTACGAGATCCGCGTCTACGCCGAGGCGATCCTCGACGTCGTCGCCCGCTGGGTCCCCACCGTCCACGAGGCCTTCCAGGACTACGTGCGCAACGCCGCCCCCCTGTCCGCGCAGCAGATCGCCCTGGTCCGCGCCGCTTTGGCCTCTCCAGGCCCGCTCGACCCTGCCGCCTTCGGCCTCAGCGCCCGCGAGTCCCGCGACCTCGCCGACCTCATGCCCGAGCTCACCGCCCGCCTCGGCCAGTAAGGCCAGGGCGCTGCCCTGGACCCGCCAGGGGCAGCGCCCCTGGACCGGCACAACGAAGTCCCTTTCATGTGCCGGTCCAGGGGCGGCTCGCCCCTGGCGGGTCCGGGCAGAGCCCGGCCTTGCTGCCTTCCTGCCCCGCCGCGCGTTGCATCCAGGTCACCGACCCAGGAACACCCCCATGCGCATGAACAAGCTCGGCCGCACCGGCCTCTTCGTCTCCGAGCTCTGCCTCGGCACCATGACCTTCGGCGGCGCCGAGGGCATGTGGAAGCAGATCGGCGCGCTCGACCAGTCCGACGCCGACCGCCTCGTCGGCCGCTCCATCGAAGCCGGCATCAACTTCATCGACACCGCCGACGTCTACGCCGACGGCGTGTCCGAGACGATCACCGGCCAGGCTCTGCGCAACCTCAAGGTGCCCCGCGAGAGCGTCGTCGTCGCCACCAAGGGCTTCGGCCCCACCGGCCCCGGCCCCAACCAGCGCGGCAACTCCCGCGTCCACCTCATCGACGCCTGCAAGGCCAGCCTCAAGCGCCTGCAGCTCGACCACGTCGACCTCTACCAGATCCACGGCTTCGACCCGGCGACGCCGATCGAGGAGACCATGGGCGCACTCGACACCCTCGTGAAGCACGGCCACGTCCGCTACGTCGGCGTCTCCAACTGGGCCGCCTGGCAGATCGTCAAGGCGCAGGGCATCGCCGAGCGCCACAGCCTCCCCCGCTTCGAGACGCTGCAAGCCTACTACACCCTGGCCGGCCGCGACCTGGAGCGCGAGCTCGTCCCCATGCTCCGCTCCGAGACCGTCGGCCTGCTGGTCTGGAGCCCGCTCGCCGGCGGCCTGCTCAGCGGCAAGTACACCCGCGACAACGAGAAGTCCGCCGACGGCCGACGCGCGAACTTCGACTTCCCCCCCGTCCAGCGCGACCGCGCCTACGACTGCATCGACACCATGCGCACCATGGCCGACGCCCGCGGCGTCTCCGTCGCACAGATCGCCCTTGCCTGGCTCCTCCACCAGAAGGTCGTCTCGTCCGTCATCATCGGCGCCAAGCGCATCGAGCAGCTCGACGACAACATCGCCGCCACCAGCGTCGAGCTGAGCACCGCCGACCTCGACGCGCTCGCCGCCGTCAGCAGCCTCCCCGCCGAGTACCCCGGCTGGATGTTCGAGCGCCAGGGCGAGTACCGCCGCAACCAGCTCGCCGCCGAAGGCCGCAGTTCCGCGCGCTGAAGCAGGCAAGACCGGGCGCTGCCCGGACCTGCCAGGGGCGAGCCGCCCCTGGACCGGCGCACACAAGAAAGCCCCCGCAGCCTGTGCGGGGGTTCAATCCAGCCTGCAAGTTGACGACCGGGGAAGGCCGGAGGCGGCGCCCCCGGCCTTCCCTCAGTCCTCCAGCCGCCGCATGTGGTGCCCCCTGCGCACCGCGACCGGCGCCGCCGCCACCGGCTGCGCGAACGCCGCCCTCAGCCGCGCACTGGCAAAATCCTCCGCCAGCTTGGCCTGCCCGACCACGGCCCCCATGCCGAAGAACTCGTGCGTGACGCCCGGGAACGTGCGCTGCTCCGTGTCGACGCCCGCCGCCTTGAGCGCCTGCCCCATCGCCTCGCCCTCGGAACGCAGCGGATCGATCTCGGCCGACACGATCGTCGTCGGCGGCAGCCCCGCCAGCTTCGCCTTGCCGATCACGTTCAGCCGCGGGTCCTGCAGATCCACCGGGTTGCTCGTGAAGTGCGACACGTACCACCCGATCGCCGCCTGGTTCAGCGGCACCGCGTTCATGGTCTCGTTGTACGATGGCGTGGTCAGGTCCGTGCCCACCACCGGATAGACCAGCAGCTCGGCCACCGGCGCCGGCAGGTGCGTGTCGCGCGCCCAGATCGCCGTGTCGATCGCCAGGTTGCCGCCCGCGCTCTCACCGGCCAGCGCCACCCGCCTCGGGTCGCCCCCCATCGACGCCGCATTGTTCAGCAGCCAGTTGTACGACGTGTCCGCGTCGTCCTGCGCGGCCGGGAACCGGTTCTCCGGCCCCTCGCGATACTGCACTGACACCACGATCGCCCCGGTCCCATTCGCCAGCGCCCGGTCCGACGCATCATACGTGTCGAGCGTCCCCGTCACCCACCCGCCGCCATGGAAGTACAGGATCACCGGCAGCGCCCCCGGCATCACCGGCTGCCCCGGCCTCGGCGCCGGCACCTGCGAAAGCATCGCGCCCGACCCAGCCTGCCCGCCATCGGCCATCGCGCCGCCCTGGGGCGGCATCGGGTAGTACACGCGCGCCGGCAGCGTGGTCGCGCCCCCGGTGATCGTGATGTCGGACACCTTCGCCACGTCCTGCTTCGCCGCCACGCCCATCTGCCGCGCCACGGCGGCCGCCGCATCGCCCGGCGTCGGCTGCGCCCGCGCCTGCGCCACGTCCAGCGTCGACACCGGCTTCGCGCCCGAAGCCTGCAGCGCCGCCAGCACGCGCACCATGTCCGCGTCCGCCCGCCCGGTCGGGTCCGGCGAAGGGGGCGCCATCTGGCAACCGGCCAGCGCAGCAATGGATACCACAGCCGCAACAGAATAGGTCAGGCGCATCGTCTCGAACTCCCAGGTGCAACCGCGGGAGAACGGCACGGCGACGCATCTGTTGCAGCACGACACGCCGACGTGTCTGCCCGCCGCCCCGCCATGTCTGACATTTCACTCGGAACACCGCGCCGCAATACCACCCGGCAGCTACGGCAGCGAAGGCAAGGCCAGGGCTCTGCCCTGGACCCGCCAGGGCGAGCCGCCCTGGACTGGCCTCGCTTAAGGGATGCGTTCCAAGGGCGCAGCCTTTGGCGGAGTCCAGAGGCAGAGCCTCTGGCCTTGCTTCCTCACCAGATCCGCACGCGCTCCCCCGGCGCCCGGAACATGGCGTCGCCCGGCGCCACCCCGAACGCCTCGTACCAGGCGTCGACGTTCGACACCGGCCCGTCCACGCGCGCCTCGGGCGGCGAGTGCGGGTCCGTCACCAGCCGCTGCTTGGCGGCGCTCTCGCGCACCTTGGCCCGGAACGCCTGCGCCCACCCCAGGAACACCCTCTGGTCCCCGCTCATCCCCCCCACGACCGGCGCCGGCGCCCCCGCCAGGTGGTCATGGTACGCGTCGAGCCCGAGGTTCAGCCCGCCGAGATCCGCGATGTTCTCGCCCATCGTCAGCGCCCCGTTGATGTGCACCCCGGGGAACGGCTGCATCGCGTCGAACTCCGCGCCCAGCTTCGCCGCCAGAACCCCGAACCGCTCGGCGCTGCCCGCGCTCCACCAGTCGCGCAGGTTGCCCTGCTCGTCGTAGTGCCGCCCCTGGTCGTCGAAGCTGTGCGTCATCTCGTGGCCGATCACGCCGCCGATCGCGCCGTAGTTCACCGCCTCGTCCGCGTCCGGGTTGAAGAACGGCGGCTGCAGGATCGCGGCCGGGAACACCACCTCGTTGAAGCTCGGCTGGTTGTAGGCGTTCACCGTCTGCGGGCTCATGTCCCACTCGTCGCGATCGACCGGCTTGTCGAGGCGCCTCACCTGGCGCTCCCACTCGAAGTCCGTCGCCCGCTCCACGTCGCCGTACAGGTCGTCCGGCCTCACCACGAGCGCCGAGTAGTCCCGCCACTGCTTCGGATAGCCCACCTGCACGTCGAGCGCGTCGAGCTTGCGCAGCGCCTCGGCCCGCGTCGGCTCGTCCATCCACGTCACGGTCTCGAGCCGGTGGTGCAGCGCCGTCTTCAGGTCGCCCACCAGCCGGTCCATCGCCGCCTTCGACGCGGGCGGGAAGAACTGCGCGACGTAGCGCTCCCCCACCGCCTCGCCGAGCGCACGGTTCGTCGCCGCCACCGCCCGCTTCCAGCGCGCCCGCTCCGACGGCTGCCCGTTCAGCGTCCGCCCGTAGAAGTCGAAGTGCGCCTCGGCGAAGCGCCGCGACAGCTCGGGCGAGGCCGCCGACACCAGGTGGAACGCCGCCCACGCCTGCAGCGTGCCGACCTCCGTGCGCCCGAGGATCGCGGCGACGTCGCGCACCGCGGTGTTCTCCTCCAGCACGATGTTGCCCAGGCCCCCGAGCCCGGCCGCCCCCAGGAACGCCGCCCAATCGAACCCCGGCGCATAGCCTGCCAGCGCCGACACCTCGACCGGATTGTACGTCCGGATCGGGTCGCGTCGCTCCGCCCGCGTCCACCCCGCCTTCGCGATCTCAGTCTCCAGCGCGAGCACCGCGTCCGCCGCGCGCTCCGGCTCCGCCCACCCGGCCATGCCGAGCGCCGCCGCGACGTACGCCCGGTACTTCTCCCGCTGCGGCGCGAAGTCCGGCGACAGATACTCGTCGCGGTCCGGCAGCCCGCCCTCGCCCTGCCCGAGATAGACGCTGTAGCGGTGCGCGTCCTTCTGGTCCGCCGAGATCTGCAGCGCGAACACGCTGGACAGGAAGCCGCGCTGCCCCCGCCCCATCAGCGCCGCGATGGCCGACGGGTCCGACGCCGCCCGGATTGCCGCCAGGTCCGGCCCCAGCGGCCCGGCGTCCAGCGCCTCGACCCGCGCCTCGTCCATGAACGCGTGGTAGAATGCCCCGATCCGCCCCGCGCCTCCCTCCGCCCCGCCGCCACCCGCCGCACCCCCGGAGGCCCCGCCCGCAGCCACCGTGCCTGCCGGCGCAACCTCTGCCGCCGCGGCTTCCAGGATCGCGTGCACCCTGGCCTCCGACAGGTCGGCGAGCGCGATGAAGTTGCCCGCGCTGCTGCGGTCCGCCGCGATCGGCGCGTCCCGGAGCCAGGTTCCGTTCGCGTAGTCGAAGAAGTTCGCGCCCGGCTTCTCCGCCCGGTCCAGCGCCGACATGTCGTAGCCCCACGGCGCGAACTGCGCCGCCGCCGCCGCACCCGGATCCGCGGCGCCCCCCGCAGCCGGCGGCGCATCGGGCGCGGCCAGCGCGGGCGACGCGGCGAACAGGAGGCACGCGAGAGCAAGGGGTCGGGTCGGGCGCAAGGCGGGCCTCCGGGCACATTTCCGCCGCCACGTTAGGCCCTGCGCCCCTCCTGCCACCAGACCCGCCGCCTTTCCGAAGGCAGGCGCCGGAGCGCAGCCCCCAGGACCCAGGGCAACGCCCGGCCCTGCCTCGCCACCCTTGCGCGCCCGCGTGCGCGTGCCATCGTCGCCCCGCCCGGCGCCCGCCGCGCCGAACCGACGGGGAACGCCCGATGCCGCGCACCGCTGCCGCCCTCGCCCTGGCGCTCCTGCTCGCCGCCCCGCACGCCCGCGCCGCCCCGGACGAGCCCGCCGCCTACTTCTTCGTCGGCGGCCGCTACGTCGACGACGCCGGCGCCCAGTTCATGTCCGGCCAGATGTACGTCCGCCACCTCCCGCCGACGTCCCCCGCCCGGCCCGGCTCGCCCGCTGCGGTCCCCGTGGTGATGGTCCACGGCACCGCGCAGACCGGCACCAACTTCCTGGGCACCCCCGACGGCCGCCCCGGCTGGGCGCAGTGGTTCGCGGCCCGCGGCCACGACGTCTACGTCGTCGACCAGGTCGGCCGCGGCCGCTCCGGCCAGTCCGAGCGCAGCTACGGCCCGACCACGCGCTTCTCCACCCGCGACGTCGCCAGCCTGTTCACCGGCCCCGAGGCCTACTCGCTCTACCCGCAGTCCGGCCTGCACACGCAGTGGCCCGGCGGCCCCGGCGTGCCCGGCAACCCCGCCTTCGACCAGTTCTTCGCCTCCCAGGTCGAGAGCATCGCCAGCGCGCTGCACTCCGAGGAGCTGAACGACCCCGCCCTCGTCGCCCTTCTGGAGCGCACCGGCCCTGCGATCCTGCTGACCCACTCGCAGTCCGGCGCCTTCGGCTGGAAGGTCGCCGACAGCCACCCCGAGCTGGTGCGCGCCGTGGTCGCCGTCGAGCCCAACGGCCCGCCGTTCCGCGACCCCGCCTTCCACGGCGGCGCCGACTGGTACACCTACCCCGACACCCTGGCCCGCCCCTACGGCATCACCCGCGTGCCTTTGGATTTCGACCCGCCCGCAGCCGCCCCCGCAGACCTCGCGCCGGCGCTGCAGCCCGCGCCCGCGGACCCCGCCCTGATGCGCTGCGTCCTGCAGGGCGGCACCCCGCGCCGCCTGCCGCACCTGGCCACCGTGCCGGTCGCCGTGGTCACCGCCGAGGCCTCGTTCCGCGCGTCCAGCGACCACTGCACGGTGGAGTTCCTCGCCCAGGCCGGTGTCCCCGTCGAGCACATCGCCCTGGCCGAGCAGGGCATCCACGGCAACGGCCACATGATGATGCTGGAGTCCGACAGCGACGCCATCGCCGCCGCGATCGAGGCCTGGCTCGACCGCACCCTGCCGCCACACCCCTAGCCGAAGCAGGCAAGCGGTTCTTTCCTAAAAGAAAGAACCAAGGAACTTTCACCCAAAAGGGCCCGTGCCAACCGCGTGGCACAGGCCCCAATGGGCAAAGTCTTTTTGCTTCTTTTTCTTCAGAAAAAGAAGGCCTTGCTTCCTTCCGTCAAGGCGTCCGTCTCAGAACACCTGCCGCAGGATCACGAACAGCAGCCCCGCGATCGCCATGGCCGCCGGCAGCGTGAGCACCCATGCCAGGGCCATGGCCCGCAGCGTCGCCCACTGCAGCCCCGAGCCGTTCGCCGCCATCGAGCCTGCGACGCCGCTCGACAGCACGTGCGTGGTCGACACCGGCAGCCCGTAGGCGTCGGCCAGCCCGATCGTGAACATCGCCACGATCTCGGCCGACGCGCCCTGGGCGTAGGTCATGTGCGTCTTGCCGATCTTCTCGCCCACCGTGACGACGATGCGCTTCCAGCCGACCATCGTGCCGAGCCCGAGCGCCAGCGCCACGGACACCTTCACCCAGGTCGGGATGAACCGCGTGCCCCGGTCCAGCCAGCCGCGCCCGGCCTTGAGCGTGGCCACGTCCTGCTCGCTGAACCCGGCGGGCTTGGCGCCCATCACCCGGATCGCGTCGGACTCGAGGTACATGTCGCCGCGCACGCTCTGGGTCGCCTGCGCCGGCACCGCCTTGATGGCGCCGTACTGCTTCACCTGGTTGCCGATGTCGGCCGACAGCACGCCCAGCGCGGCGTATACCGCCGGCGTGTTCACGCCCCTGGTCTTGAGCGCCTCGCCCACGGCGGAGCGCGCCGCCGCCGCGTCGCCCGGCACGGCTGCGCCCTCGGCATGCGCCTGGAAGACGCCCTGCGCGTCGCCCATCGCCTTCAGGAACGCGGGCGTCGTGCTCTCCGGCACCGCGCGGTTCAGCGCGTAGGCGGTGGGCGCGGCGCCGATCAGGATGAGCATGATGAGTCCCATGCCCTTCTGCCCGTCGTTGCTGCCGTGGAAGAAGCTCACGCCGGTGCAGGTCGCGATCAGCAGCGCGCGGATCGGCCCGGG
>JBPBQX010000174.1:0-12288 GCA_050955025.1 Janthinobacterium lividum | reverse complement strand
GAAGACCTTCAACCAGATCAAGGCGCCCCGCGCCGGCACCGTGGGCCGCATCCTGGTCGGCTCCGGCAGCCCGGTCGAGTACGGCGAAGCCCTGATGATCGTCGAGGCCTGAGCCTTGACGGCCGCCCCACCCGCCCCCGCCCCGCGCCCCCTGTTCGGCAAGATCCTCATCGCCAACCGCGGCGAGATCGCGCTGCGCATCCAGCGCGCCTGCCGCGAGCTGGGCATCCCCACCGTGGCCGTGCACTCCACCGCCGACGCCGACGCCATGCACGTCCGCCTCGCCGACGAGAGTGTGTGCATCGGCCCCCCCGCCGCCCGCGACAGCTACCTCAACCAGGTTGCCCTGCT
Source organism: Janthinobacterium lividum (assembly GCA_050955025.1). Classification (GTDB taxonomy): domain Bacteria; phylum Pseudomonadota; class Alphaproteobacteria; order Acetobacterales; family Acetobacteraceae; genus CAXSEF01. Next base: position 11,937 of record JBPBQX010000174.1, on the reverse strand, counting down.
CTCCGCCGCCGCCGTCACGGGTGCGGACGCCATCCACCCCGGCTACGGCTTCCTCTCCGAGAATGCCGACTTCGCAGAGATGGTCGAGGCTCACGGCCTGACCTTCATCGGCCCGACCGCCGCCCACATCCGCATGATGGGCGACAAGATCACCGCCAAGGACGCCATGCGCCGCCTCGGCGTCCCCCTCGTCCCCGGCTCCGACGGCGCGCTGCCCGACCTCGCCGAGGCCCGCCGCGTCGCCGACCTCATCGGCTACCCCGTGCTCATCAAGGCCGCCGCCGGCGGCGGCGGACGCGGCATGAAGGTCGCCGCCGACGCCTCCGAGATCGAGGACGCCTGGCGCATCGCCCGCACCGAGGCCCGCACCGCCTTCGGCAACGACGAGGTCTACCTGGAGAAGTACCTCGACCGCCCCCGCCACATCGAGCTGCAGATCCTCGCCGACACCCACGGCCACGTCGTCCACCTCGGCGAGCGCGACTGCTCCCTGCAGCGCCGCCACCAGAAGCTCGTGGAGGAGGCCGGCTCCCCCGCGCTGGACGCCGCCGCCCGCGACGCCATCGGCCGCGTCGCCACCGACGCCCTGGCCCAGCTCGGCTACCGCAACGCCGGCACGCTGGAGTTCCTCTACCAGGACGGCCAGTTCTGCTTCATCGAGATGAACACCCGCCTGCAGGTCGAGCACCCCGTCACCGAGATGGTCACCGGCATCGACCTGGTGCGCGAGCAGATCCGCATCGCCGCCGGCCACCCCCTCGGCTTCACCCAGGACGAGGTCCGCTTCGAGGGCCACGCCATCGAGTGCCGCATCAACGCCGAGGACCCGCAGACCTTCATGCCCACCCCGGGCCGCGTCTCCGTGTTCCACGCCCCGGGCGGCCTCGGCGTGCGCGTCGACTCCGCCCTCTACGCCGGCTACGTCGTCCCCCCCTACTACGACAGCATGGTCGCCAAGCTCATCGTCCACGCCGCCTCCCGCCCCGAGGCCATCGCCCGCATGAGCCGCGCGCTCCGCGAGTTCGCCGTCGTCGGCATCAAGACCACCCTGCCGCTGCACCAGCGCATCATGGCCGACCCCGAGTTCGCCGCCGGCGACTACACCATCCACTGGCTCGAAGGCTTCGTCGCAAGGCAGTAAGCATGGGCTCTGCCCAGACCCGCCAGGGCGAGCCGCCCTGGACCGGCCTCACTTAAGTTGTGCGTTCCAAGGGCGCAGCCTTTGGCGGAGTTTGAGGCGGAGCCTCAACCTTGCTTCCTCCGGGAGACCCCCATGCCCCAAGGCGTGCTCACCTTAGGCACCCGCCGCTACTCCTCCTGGTCCCTGCGCGGCTGGCTCGCCGTGCGCCTGGCCGGCCTGGACGTCGCCGACCGCGTCCTCCCCCTCGGCGCGCAGCCCCCCGACACCCCCAGCGGCCTGGTCCCGTCCCTGCGCCACGACGGCGCCGAAACCTGGGACAGCCTCGCGATCTGCGAGTACTGCGCCGAGCACGCCCCCGCCCTGTGGCCCGCGGGCCGCGCCGCCCGCGCCCACGCCCGCTCGATCTCCGCCGAGATGCACGCCGGCTTCCGTGCCCTGCGCGTCGCCATGCCCATGAACCTGGGCCGCCCCGACTACGCGCCCCTCGGCCCGCGCCTCGCCGCCGACCCCGCCACCGCACGCGACCTCGCCCGCATCGCGGCCCTGTGGCGCGACACACGCGCCCGCTTCGGCGACGGCGGCCCGTTCCTGTTCGGCGCCACGTTCAACGCGGCCGACGCGATGTTCGCCCCCGTCGCCGCCCGCCTGCTCACCTACCGCCCGCCGCTGCCCGACGACGCCCAGGCCTACTGCGACGCCGTCCGCGCGCACCCACTCGTCGACGAGTGGTACGCGCTCGCCGCCGCCGAGCCCGAGGCATGGCTGCTCGCGCGCTACGAAACGCTGGCGTAAGGAAGCAAGGCCAGAGGCCCTGCCTCTGGACTCCGCCAAGGGAAGCCCCTTGGATGGCTTTTCTTAAGTCAAGGGATCAAAGGGTCCTCGGACCCTTTGCGGGTTCGGGCAGAGCCCGACCTTGCCTGCTTCAGGCGTGGCGGGAGGCACCGCCCCCCGCCGTCTCCGCGGCCTAGTGCTTGATCAGGTCGGGCAGGAACGGCACGCCCAGGCCCGTGACGTCGTTGTAGCCGGGCGTGACCACGTTGAACACGTCGTCGAGCCCCTCGCAGATCGCCAGCCCGCACACCTGGAGCGGATACGGCGTCAGCTCGGCGAACGTCGGCACCGAGTTCACCGTCACCACGCGCACGCGGGTCAGGTCGTTGGCGTAGCCGCGCAGCAGCGACACCGGCGTCGCCGGCGGCACCACCTGGTTGACCGCGGCGCCCTTCAGCGAGGCCGCCGTGCCCACCTTGAGCGAGTACAGCAGCGGGTTGGCGAAGCCCACCAGCGCCTTGCCCTTGGCGAGCCGCGCCTGGTTCATCACCGCGAACGCGCCGGCCATCAGCGGCGAGGCCAGGCTCGTGCCGCCGATCGCCTCCTCGCAGTACTCCGTGGTCCCGTCGAGCGGCGTGCAGCCGTTGTCGCTGACCGGGTCGCCCGCGATGGTCTGCGTCTCGCCGTACAGGTACCCCGTGTACGGATCGGCCACCATCGAGACGTCCGGGCTGACGCGGTGCGGCGACAGCGTGATGGTGTTGCCGCTCGCCTCGAACAGCGTGGTCGCCAGCGCGTCCGGCACCACGCCCGCCTGGTAGTCCGGCTGCGCCTCGAGCAGGCTCAGCCCGCCGCCCGCGCCGGAGTAGAACGCGTAGGCGTCCTGCGCCACGTTCGAGACCTTGGTCTGCGCGACGCCGCTCGTGGTGATCGACTGGCCGCCGTTGACGGTGGTGTTGGCGAGGTAGGCGCGATACGTGCCCCAGCCGTACTCCACCTTGCCGCCGGCCGCGTTCTTCACGCCCAGCGAGGTGCCGCCCACGCCGGTGACGTAGGCGCTGGTGGCCTCCCACGACCCGCCGGCCACGCCGTTGAGCTGCGACAGGTCGCCGTCGTCGCCCGAGGAGAACAGCACGGTGATGCCCATGGCGGCGGCCGCCATGAACGCCTGGTCCTCCGCCGCCACGTCCGCGGGCGAAACGGACTCGCCGTTGTAGCCGTAGCTGTTGGTGATGATGTCGGCCTGGTGGTTGTAGATCGCGTTCATCAGCGCGACCGTCAGCGACGTGCCGGCGTCGCGCGACCCGATGTAGACGATCGCCGCCCCCGGCGCCGACCCGTGCACCGCCGCGAGATCCAGCGACTCCTCGCCCCACCACCCGTACGCCCCTGCGACCTCGGCCGCGGGCACGTCGTAGATGCCCTTCGGAATGATCTGCGTGAAGTTGGCGCCCGTGAGCGGCGGCAGCCCGTGGTTCGCGGCATAGCGGTTGCCGTCCGCCATCAGCGTCGGCGAGGCGTACGCGTCGATGATCGCCACCGTGACCCCGGTGCCGTCGTACTTGACCTTGTCGAAGCCGTACGCGGCCTGCACCTGCTGCGGCGTGTAGCCGCACACCAGCCAGGGCAGCGTCTTCGGATACGGGCTGGGCTTCGTGCTCAGCGTCGCCTTGAGGTCGCCCCAGTACGTGTCGCAGAATGGCGACGGCAGGTTCGCGGCCACCGGCGGCGGCGTCACCGCGGCGCTCACCGCGGCAAGCCGGGCGCTCGTCGCCGCCGGCGCCGCGCCGGACGCGGCGGCGGCGGCCGTGCCCGCCGGCGCCACGGCCTCGCCCGCCGTGGCCGAGACGTGCTGCGGCGTCTTGAGGAACGTCGTGTCGTCGAGCCCCTCGACGGAAACCACCTTGCCCGCCAGCGACGCCGGGATCGTCGGTTCCTCCGCGTTGGCGCGCATCGTGCCCGCGCCCGCGCGATACATCCGCTGCGTCACCTTGAACGTCGAGCGCAGCTGCGCCACCGTCGCCGTCGCCGACACCGTGGTCCCCGCCGCGCCCACGACGATGTCGCCCATCCCCCCGGCCTTGAGCATCGCCTGCACCGCGTCCACGTCGGCCTGCGCCGGCGCGAAGGTCGAGCCGAACGTCGCCGCCGTCAGGTAGTGCCCGTAGGACGCGCTGCCGGGGCTCGACACCGCGCCCGCGACCGTCTTCAGGTCGCTGGCGTTGCGCAGCGCCATGTGCACGACGATCGCCACGCTCTGCGCCGCCGGCGCCTCGCCCACCGCGCTGGCGTGCGCGACCCACTGCGCCACGTTGCCGGCAACCCGGCCGGCCTTCGCCGCGGCGGCCGCCTCCGCCGCCCCCGCCGTCGTCGTAAGAGCCGAGGAGGACATCAGCAATGCAACCGAGGGTAGAACATACTTCAACTGCAACAAATTCGGTTGTCCTTGTTTTCCAGGAGCAATGCGGCAAGATCGCCGCGCGGCCTCAAGCCACCGAAACGGTTCTGCAACACTCGTGCCACCCCGGACAACTTCGCCGTGCACGAGAAGAACATGCGAGTGCCTGTGGTGGAAGCAGGAAAGCTTGAGGCCCTGCCTCAAACCCCGCCAGACGCCTGCCTCCGGAGTCCGGCACCCGAGAAAGCGGCTTGCACGCGGCCGGACCCGGGCGCACGGGCTGCAGGCACGCCAGCCCGCCCGGCTCGTCGGAACGGCAGCGCAGGAACGCCGCCGCACCGCCTCCCTGCGCCGCGCTACGCCCGGATCACCGACCCTGCGAAGCTGGTGAGCGCGTCGCCCGCGATCGAGCCCGCCGCGAACACCTCCATGTCCCCGCGCCCCGCCTCGCCCCGCCAGCGCTCCCACGCGACCCGGCACGCGATCCCCGCCATCACCGCCCACCCCGCCAGCGGCGAGTTCAGCAGCAGCCCGGTCGCGAACATGATCCCGATCTGCCGACGCGACCCGCCGAGCGCCTGCAGCACCGCCCCGGGGATCGCCCACAGCATCAGCGCGTGCGCCACCGCCGGGCTGCTCCCCGCCTTGATCGCGGCCACGAACACGCGGTCCACCGGCGCCACCTCGCCGCGCGCGAAATACCCCGGGTACAGCACCAGCACGGTGAGCGCCGCCACAACCAGCGCGAACATCGCCGCGAGATACTGCTGCCGCCGCCCGTCGCGCTCGTACTCGGGGTCCGCCCCGTCGCCGCGGAGCAGGAACCCCGCCTTGAGGTCGCACCCCATGTCCGCGAACGCCGGCCCCGTGGACGCCGTGAACCCCACCAGCAGCGCCAGCGCCGGCGGGGGGAACCCGATCAGCATCCCCACCGCGAGCGACACGACGGCCACCGCGAACGCCGGGAACCACCCCGAGTGCATCCCCGCCAGCCCGATGATCAGCTCGTGCAGCAGCGCCGCGAACGCCGCGTACACGACGAACAGCACCAGCATCCCCGTGTCCATGCCTTCCGCGAGCCCGCCCAGCGCCGCGATCCCCGCCGCGATCAGGAGATACACGCCCGCGCCCACCCCCAGCGTCGCGCGAAGCTGCCCCGGCGTCGGCCCCGCCGCCGACCCGTGCGCCGCGCCGTCGCCGGCCGCGCCCTCCTTCGCCGGCCTGCGCACGATCGTGGCCACCACCTGCACGAGCGCCACCAGCCCCGCCCCCAGCATCATCCCCTGCGCGACATGCGCGCCCTCGATGTCGCCCCCCGGCACCAGCCACGCGAGTGCGGGGTGGTCCAGCAGTGCGTGCTCGTAGCCCCGCAGCAGCAGCCCCGCCCCGAACACGCCGAGCGCCCAGGCGTTGCCGATGAACGCCACCCCGAACCCCGACATCGGCACCCCGAACAGCGACCCCACGACGCCGACGCCGAGCCCCACGCCGAGCACCACCGCCTTGCGCCCGCCCTCGTCGCCCGCCCGGATCGCCTCCGCCGCAGCCACGCCCGGCGGCCACGCCCCCCGCGCCGGGAACACCTCGGAGTCGAACATCCGGTACAGCATCGTCGCGTCCAGCAGCATCGCCGCCACGGCCCCCGCGAGCATCGCCGGCACCAGGTCCGGCCGCCCCAGCAGGAACGGGATGCCGATCGGCAGCAGCAGGCTGTTCGCCGCCCCGAACGTCGACGCCGAGATGGCACTCTGCGCCAGGTTCTGCACGTGGATGTCGCGGTAGCGCCGCAGCGACGCCACCGGCACCCGCCCCAGCCCCATCGCCGCCAGCGCCCCGATCAGCGCCGTGTTCGTCGTCACCCCCAGCCGCACCAGCACCTGCATGCCCACCACCGAGCCCAGCATGCAGAGCGGCGTGATCAGCAGCAGGCTCGACCACGAGAAGAACCGCGGATGCCGCGCCTGCACCGTGCCGCCGTCAGCCATCCCGATCGCCCTCCGAATACCACACGCCGGACCAGTAGACGCGACCGCCGACAAAGGAAGCAAGCAGTTCTTTCTTGAAAGAAAGAACCAAAGAACTTTTCTCCACTTGGCCTCAGGCCCGCCCGGGAGCCTGAAACCTAGTCAGCAAAAGTCTTTTTGCTTCTTTTTCTTCAGAAAAAGAAGTCTTTCTTGCCTGCCTACCCGGCCAGCGACGCCGCGATGTTGACGCCGAGCGCGATGATCGCCGTGTTGAACAGGTAGGCGACCAGCGAGTGCGCCAGCACCAGCCTGCGCATCGACGCCGTCTCGGTGCACACGTCGCTGACCTGGCTCGCGACCGCGATGCAGAACGAGAAGTAGAGGAACTCCGAGTAGGTCGGGCGGGCATTGCCCGGGAACGCCAGCCCCCCGCCGTCCGGCCCGCTGCCCGCGCTCCAGAACTCGTGGGCGTAGTGCGTGGCGAACACCGTGTGGATGAAGAACCAGGACAGCAGCACGGTGGCCCCGCCCAGCGCCATGGCCCAGCCCGCGTGCGGCGTGCCGTGCACCCGCGCCAGCTCCGCCACGATCGCCCCCAGCGACGCCACCGCCGCCAGCACCGTGACCCCCAGCATCGCCCAGCGCCCCTCGTCGAGCACCGCCGACACGCGCCGCAGCCCGTCGATCGTGCTCCGCCGCATCACCCACAGCAGCGTCGCCCCATACGCCACCACCCCGCAGTCCCAGCCGATCAGCAGCGCACGCATCGCGTGCACCCCCGACAGCGCGGCGCCCGCCGCGACAAGCACGGCGGCACAGAGCCCGACCATCAGCGACGGGCGGTGGCGGAGATGGCGGAGGACGCGGATCATCCCTGCCTTCTAGGCGACGAACCCCCCGCTGGCGAGACTCCCGTGCGCCGGGATCAAGGGGCCCCCCGGCCCTTCGCGGGTCCGGGTGGCGCCCGGCCCTGCTTGCCGCCCCGCGCGCCCGCCGCCTCGCCCCCCGGCGCAAGCGCCGCCTCCAGCGCCGCCAGGTCCTGCGCCACGGCCGCGTGCGCCGTCGCCTCCATCGCGCGGAAGCGCCGCACGAGGTCCGCCCCGAACGCCGTGAGGCTCGCCCCGCCGCCGCCCGCGCCGCCGCCGCGCGTCTCGACCACCGGCTGGCGGAACGTCGCGTTGAGCGCGCTGACCAGCACCCAGGCCCGCCGGTAGCTCATCGCCATCGCGCGCCCCGCCGCCGAGATCGAGCCTGTCTCGGCCACCAGCTCGAGCAGCCGGACCTTGCCCGGCCCGAGCGCTCGCCCGCCGTCGAAGTCGATGCGCAGCCTGACCCTGGACATCCCCCACCCTAGCACGCGCCGCCGCCTCGCCCGCCGACCCCGTCCCGCCGCCGGAGCCGCGTCCCGCACGCGGCACCGCGTCCCGCATCCCGGAACGCCCCCCGTCCTGCCGCGCAGGACGGTTTCGCCCCCTCGACCCCCGGTTCGTCCTGCGCCGCAGGACGGTTCTGTCCTGCCGCGCAGGACGGACCCGCCCCGTGCCGCAGGACACGGCCGCGCCCGCCGCCTTGGCCGAACTGTCACATCCGCGCCCCGCCGCCTCCCCTATCAACGCCCCGAACGCCCCGCCCTTGCGCCCCGCCAACCCAGGATGCCGCCGCCCATGACCGACGCCCCGACCGCCGCCGGAACGCTCGCCTTCGTGCCCGGCGACTTGGTGATCAGCCTCAGCGGCGACGGCGACGGCAGCGGCGCCTACGCGGACAACCAGGCCGCGCCCATCACCCTGGAGCAGATCGCCCCCGACGGCACCCTCGCCGGCCGCCTCGTCCTGCCGCAGTCCGCCACCGTGTCGAACGGCGTGACCAGCTCCGCGATCTCCGGCGAGTACGGCTCCTCGTCCGAGGGCTCCCTGGAGCGCTCCGCCGACGGCCACTCCCTCGTGATCGCCGGCTACGGCGTCAACGCCGCCACCTTCAACGCCGCCCCCCCGGCGACCTACGGCACCGCCGCCCTCGCCCAGACCACCAGCATCCCCGGCGGCACGCTCACCGCCGTCACCCGCGTGATCGCCGACATCCGCGCCGACGGCAGCGTCGACACCTCCACGGCGCTCTACGGCGTCGCCAACACCAACAACCCGCGCTCCGCCGCCACCGTCGACGGCTCCTCGTTCTACCTGTCCGGCCAGGGCGTGAAGGGCGACGCCACCCAGGGCGTCTTCCTCGCCGCCGACGGCGCCACCCAGGCGACCGCGATCGACACCTCCACCGACACCCGCACGCTCGAGATCGCCAACGGCCAGCTCATCGTCTCGCGCGACAGCAAGCAGGGCACCGGCGGCACCGCCAACATCGCGACCTACGGCGCCCTGCCCACCACGGCCACCGCCCCCGCGATCCTGCCCGGCATCAGCCAGACCGTGACGCTCACCGCCGCCCAGGCCAACACCGTGAACGCCGCCGCCGTCGGCACCGCCGTCCACCTGTCCCCCGAGAACTTCTTCCTCGCCGACGCCTCGACGCTCTACGTCGCCGACGCCGGCAACCCCAAGCAGGGCGGCCCCGGCGACGGCGGCCTGCAGAAGTGGAGCCTCGCCGGCGGCGCCTGGCACCTCGACTACACCCTCTCCGCCGGCCTGGGCCTCGTGCCCGACACCGCGAGCGCCGGCACCACCGGCCTGATCGGCCTCGCCGGCACCGTCACCGGCGACACCGTCCGCCTCTACGCCACCAGCGCCACGATCGGCGACACCGACCCCACCTCGCTCGTTGCCGTCACCGACACCCTCTCGGCCACCACCGGCGCCGGCGAGACCTTCGCCACCCTCGTCACCGCCCCCGCCGACACCAACATCCGCGGCGTGGCACTCGCCCCCACCGCGCCCTGCTACGCCGCCGGCACCCGCCTGCGCACCCCCGACGGCGAGCGCCGCGTCGACGACGTCCGCCCGGGAGACACCCTGCTCACCGCCGCCGGCCGCCACGCCCCCGTCCGCTGGGTCGGCCACCGCCGCGTCCGCTGCCACGCCCACCCCGCGCCCGACACCGTCAACCCCGTGCGCATCCACGCCCACGCCTTCGGCCCCGGCCTCCCCGCCCGCGACCTGCTCCTCAGCCCCGAGCACGCCCTCTTCCTCGGCGGCGCCCTCGTCCCGGCCGGCCTCCTCGTCGACAACCGCGCCGTCACCCGCGACACCCCCGCCGAAGTCACCTACTTCCACGTCGAGCTGGACCGCCACGACATCCTGCTCGCCGAGGGCCTGCCCGCCGAAAGCTACCTCGACACCGGAAACCGCGCCCAGTTCGCCAACGCTCCCGTCACCACCCTCCACGCCAGCTTCGCCCCGGGCCACGACGCCGCCGAGCCCTGCGCACCCCTCGCCCTGCACGGCCCCGCCCTGGACGCCGCCCGCGCCACGCTGGCAGCCTTCACGCCCCTGGACCGCGCCGCCGGGTAGAAGCCAGCAAGAAAGCCTTCTTTTTCTGAAGAAAAAGAAGCAAAAAGACTTTGCCCATAAGAAGCAAGCCACGAAACTGGCCTGGGTCCTTATGGGCAAAGTTCTTTGGTTCTTTCTTTCAGGAAAGAACTGCGTCCTTGTTTCCCTGGCTCACCGCCAGCCCGGCTCACGCCCCGAGCCGGACCACCCGCGTCTCCCCGAACCCCAGCGTGTCGAACGCCGCGACGCCCAGCGCCGCCAGCGCCCGCTCCGGCGCGTCGATGGCCTCGTCGGTGAGCTGGAACGTCCCGAAGTGCATCCCCACCGACCGCCGCGCCCCCAGCGCCCGGTGCGCGTCCACGGCCTCCCCGGGGTCCATGTGCACCGGCGCCATGAACCAGCGCGGCTCGTACGCCCCGATCGGCAGCAGCGCCAGGTCCGGCGCCCCCAGCCGCGCCCGGATCTCCCCCCAGTGCGCCCCGGCCCCCGAGTCCCCCGCGAACAGCACCCGCCCGCCCGCGCCCGAGTCCAGCATGAACCCCGCCCAGAGCGAGCGGTTGGCGTCCCCGAACCCCCGCCGGCTGAAGTGCCGCGCCGGCGTCGCCGTGACCCGCACGCCCCCCTCCGCCCCGACCCACGCGCCCTCCCACCAGTCCAGCGCGTCCACCCGCTCGAACCCGCAACGCCGCAGCGCCTCCGCGTTGCCGAGCGTGGTGATCGCCCGCCGCGTCCCCCGCGCCGCCAGCGCGCGCAGCGACGGCAGGTCCATGTGGTCGTAGTGGTTGTGCGACAGCAGCACCGCGTCCACCGGCGGCAGCGCGTCCAGCGCCAGCCCCGGCGGCCGCGCCCGCCTCGGCCCCGCCCACGACACCGGCGAGCACCGCTCCGAGAACACCGGGTCCGTCAGCACCACCACGCCCCCGAACCGCAGCAGGAACGTCGCGTGCCCCACGAAGCTCAGCGCCGCATGCCCGTCCGGCACCGCGTCGGGCGGCGGCGGATACGCGGGCCCCGGCGGCGGCACCGCCCAGCGCGCCCCCCGCTCCGACATCTGCCAGCGCAGCACCCGCAGCAGGCTGCCCCCGCCGCGCTGCCCCCCGGGGTTGAAGAACCGCTCGCCGTCGAAATGGTCGCTCACGGCAGGAAGCAAGGTCGAGGCTCCGCCTCAAACTCCGCCAAAGGCTGCGCCCTTGGAACGCGTCCCTTAGGGAAGGCAATCCAAGGGCCCAGCCCTTGGCGGGTCCGGGCAGAGCCCGGCCTTGCTTCCTCCCTCACTCCGCGATCCCCTCCGCCGCCAGCACCTGCGGGATCGCCGCCTTCACCTGGAAGAACCCCTTGGTCGCCCGCGGCCAGGTCGCGCTGTCCCACCCCCGCCGGACCCGCGCGCACGCCGGCAGCACCGCCGCCGACGGCCCCACCGGCGCCCAGGCCGCGACCCCCGGCAGCCCGCCCGCCCAGTCCTCCGGCACCGCGCCGCCCTCGATCAGCCCCGCCTCGCACCCGAAATGTGCCCCCGCCCGCGCCAGCCCGTCCGCCATCGCCTCCCGGTCCGCCGCCCGCACCCGCTCGACCGCCCCGTCCGCATGCGCCACCACGCCGCGCACCCGCACCACCCGCGCCGATCCCAGATCGAGACTCTCCGGGTTCAGGTCGTCCAGGTGCAGCAGCAGCGCCACCTCGCCCGACGGCGCCACGTCCGCCCGCGGCACCGGCACCGCCTTCACGTCCCGCTCCTCCTCCAGCGCCACCGGGTCCTCGTCCAGCCCGCGCGGATCGAACCGCCCCTCGGTGAACCGGCGTATGTTCTCCGCCCGCGCCGCGTACGCCTTGCCCTTGGTGTGCAGCCCCGCCACCCAGCGCCACGACAGCGTGTTGCTCGCCGGATCCCCGTCGATCAGGTGGCTCATGAAGAACTCCGCCCCCAGCGCCCACGGCAGCCGCAGCGTGAAGATCCAGATCGACGCGAACCACATCCGCGCGTGGTTGTGCAGCCAGTTGTGCTCCACCAGCTCGCGCGCCCAGTCGTCGAACCCGTCGATCCCCGTCCGCCCCGCCACCGCGTCCTCGTACACCCGACGCAGCCCCGACCCGGCCGCCACCTTCTCCTGCCCGTCGCGCGCCAGCGCCAGGTAGTCGTCCCACAGCGCCGGCCGCGTCTCCAGGTGCCCCTTGAAGTAGGTGCGCCAGAAGACCTCCTGCACGAAGCGCTCCGACGCCCCCGGC
>JBPBQX010000173.1:0-12398 GCA_050955025.1 Janthinobacterium lividum | reverse complement strand
GCCCAGTGGGGCGACGAGGGCAAGGGCAAGGTGGTGGACTGGCTGGCGAGCCGCGCCGACGTGGTGGTGCGCTTCCAGGGCGGGCACAACGCCGGGCACACGCTGGTCGTGGGCAACGAGACCTACAAGCTGTCGCTGCTGCCGTCGGGCCTGGTGCGCGGCAAGCTGGGCATCATCGGCAACGGCGTCGTGGTCGACCCCGAGGCGCTGCTGGCCGAGATCGAGCGCGTCCGGGCGCAGGGGCTCGCGGTGGGGCCGGAGACGCTGCGCATCGCGGAGAACGCGACGCTGATCCTGCCCGTGCACGCGGCGCTGGACCGGGCGCGCGAGCAGGCGCGCGGCGAGCGAAAGATCGGCACCACCGGACGCGGCATCGGACCTGCCTACGAGGACAAGGTGGCACGCCGCGCGATCCGGGCGTGCGACCTGGCGGAGCCGGAGACGCTGGACCACAAGCTCGACGAGCTGCTGCTGCACCACAACACGCTGCTGGCGGGGCTGGGGGCGGAGACCTTCGCCAAGGAGGCGCTGATGGCGCACCTGATGGCGCTGGCGCCGCGGATCCTGCCGTACGTGGAGCCGGTGTGGGAGCGGCTGGACGAGGCGCGCAGGGCGGGGCGGCGCATCCTGTTCGAGGGCGCGCAGGCGGTGATGCTCGACGTGGACCACGGCACCTACCCGTTCGTCACCAGCTCCAACACGGTGGCCGCGACCGCGGCGTCGGGCAGCGGCATGGGTCCCGCAGCGGTGGGCTTCGTGCTGGGCATCGCCAAGGCGTACTGCACGCGGGTCGGCTCCGGGCCGTTCCCCACCGAGCTGCACGACGACACCGGGCGCCTGCTCGGCGAGCGCGGCCACGAGTTCGGCACGGTGACCGGGCGCCCCAGGCGCTGCGGATGGTTCGACGCGGCGCTGGTGCGACAGGCGTGCAAGGTCGGCGGCGTGCAGGGCCTGGCGCTGACCAAGCTCGACGTGCTCGACGGGCTGCCGGAGCTGCGCATCTGCACGGGCTACGAGATCGGCGGCCGGCGCGTGCGCCACCTGCCGGCGGGGCAGGCGGCGCAGGCAGCCGCGGTGCCGGTCTACGAGACGATGGAGGGCTGGAGCGACTCGACGCGGGGCGCGCGGTCGTGGGCGCAGCTGCCGGCGCAGGCGGTCAAGTACGTCCGGCGCATCGAGGAGCTGGCCGAGGCGCCGGTGACGCTGCTGTCCACAAGCCCGGAGCGCGACGACACGATCCTGGTGCGCGACCCGTTCGAGGGCTGAGGGCGCGGCTGCGGCGGCGTTAACCGGGGGTTAGGCGGCCCCGGGCCAGGGTGGCGCGTCAGAACGACGAAGCGACCCACCCATGGCAGCAGAGCCGAAGGACGCGCCCATCGCCGGGCGCTTCATGCCCGAGCCCGACCGTCCCGCCGCGCACCTGGCGCCGGAGCTGCGTGCGGTGCAGGCGCGCGAGCCCGGGCGGGACTGGCCCGGCGGGCTGGTGGCGCTGCGCGTGCTGCCCGCCTCGCCGCCGCGCGCCGGCGCCATCCTTGCGCTGGCCGACGCCGTGATCCCGCGCCTGCTGTTGCCGCTCGCCCACGGGGTCGCGTCGGGCGCCGCCTGGGTGGTGTGCCCCGCGCCTCCTGGGCCGCCGCTGTCCGCCGTGGCCAGGCCGTGGAGCGAGTCCTCGCTGCTCGCCGAGGTGCTGCGGCCGGCCGCCACCGTGCTGGACGCCCTCGCGCAGCTCGGCGTGACGCACCGCGCGATCCGCCCCGACAACCTGTTCCGCGACGGCTCCGGCGAGGTGGTGCTGGGCCCGGCCTGGGCGGAGGTGCCCGCGAGCCTGCAGCCCGCATTGTTCGAGCCGCCCGCGTCGGCCTGCTGCCTGAGGTCCGGGCGCGGCGACGGCGAGATGGCCGACGACATCTACGCGCTGGGCGTGGTGCTGCTGTGCCTGGCGCTCGGGCGCGCGCCGCTGCCCGGGCTCGACGACGCGGCGATCCTGCGCCGCAAGGTCGAGCTGGGCAGCTTCGACGCCCTGGTCGGCCCGGGCGACGTGTCGCCGGCGTTCGCCGACCTGCTGCGCGCCATGCTGGCCGAGGACCCGCAGCACCGGCCAGCGCCTGCCCAGCTGCGCGACCCCGCGGCCGCGCGGGCGCGCCGCATGGTGACCCGCGCGCTGCGCCCTGCCGAGCGCGGCCTGGCGGTGGGTCCGGTGCAGGCGTGGAGCGCGCGCGGCCTGGCGCTGGCGATGTCGCAGCACCCGGAAGCGGCGGCCGCCCTGCTGCGCGCTGGCGCGGTGACGACGTGGCTGCGCCGCTCGCTCGGCGACAACGTCGCGGCCACGCGGATCGAGACGGCGCTGGCCGGGCTCGAGCGCACCCACGACTCGGTCGGGGTGATGCGCGCTGTGGCCCTGCTCGACCCGCTGGCGCCGCTGAGCTGGCGCGGCCTGTCGCTGTGGCCCGACGGGCTCGGCCCGGCGCTGGTGCAGGCGCGCGGGGACAAGGCGATGCTGTCGTCGCTGCACGAGCTGGTCGCGTCCGAGGCGATCCTCGGCTGGGCGCGCCTGCGTCCGCAGCGCAGCGACGTGGAGCGGCTGCGGGCGGAGACGCGCACCCAGCACCTCCTGCTCGGCAGCGCGGCGGCCGACTCCGGCTCCTCGCCATCGGGCGCCTCGGTCGCGCGGCTGGCATACGAGCTGAATCCGCTGCTGGCCTGCGCGTCGCCGCTGCTGGGCCGGCAGGTGGTGGTCGGCCTCCCCGACCTGCTGCCCGCGCTGGAGCTCATGGCCAGGGAAGGCGCGGCCACCCAGGGCGGCAGCGCCGTGGCGCAGCGCGGCGTCGCCGAGGAGCCCGCCGCCGCGCCGCCGCCGCCGCTGGACGCGGAGGTGCTGGCCTTCGTCGCGGCACGGCACGGCCAGCGGCCGGACGACGCCGCGCTGTCGGGTGGCGGCGCGATGCGGCAGGCGCAGCTGCTCGGCCTGCTGCAGCAGCGCCTGCGCGCGGGCCCGCTTCCCGCGCTGGCCGGGTGGCTGCTGCGGAGCGGGCTGTCGGACCTGTCGGCCTGGCGCAACCGCGACACGCGCGAGCGTCTGGCGGCGCGGCTGGAGGCGCTGGCCGGGCAGGGCCTCCTGTCCGACATGGTGGCCCTGCTCAACGACGACGGCGCGCTCGGCCGCGACGAGTCCGGCGCCGCGCTGGCACGCGCCGAGGCGGCCCGCATCGACGCGCAGCTCGCCGCCCTGGCCGCGCGGCGCGGCGGCCGGCTCGAGGGCGCGCGACGGACCGGGCGCGACATCGTCGGCGGCCTCGGCCTGATGCTCGCCACGGGCTTCCTGATGCTGGCGGTGCTGTCGTGACACCCGTCCGCGCGCCGCGGCCATGAGCGGGCAGGCCGGCAGCGGCGCGAAAGGCGCGCCCGCGGGCCGCCGCGCCGGGTCGCTGCGCTGGGTCCAGGGCATGGGCTGCGGCCTGGTGCTGGCGGTCTCGCCCGCCTCGGTGCTGCTGCTCGCCGGCCTGATGGCCCCGCTGGCGCCAGCGCTGCTGAGCGACAGCACGCCGGGCCGCCCGGTGGCGCGCTCGGTGGCGCTGTTCGGGGCGGCGCTGTCGATCGGCCCGGTGACGCGGCTGTGGCACGGCGGCGGCGGCGTGGTGGAGGCGCTGGCTCTGCTGGGCGACGTGGGCGTGCTGGGCACGGCCTGGGCGGCATGCGCGGTGGGCTGGCTGCTGGCGGAGCTGGCACCGGTGCTGGTCAGGGTCGCCCTGGACAGGAACGACCACGCCCAGGAGGCCGCTCTGCTCGCCGCACGGCGCCGCATCGAGGAGCGTTGGGGCGTGCCGCCGCGCGCGTGAGGGCGGCGGTGGCCAAGGAAGGCCAGAGGCCCTGCCTCTGGACTCCGCCAAAGGCTGCGCCCTTGGAACGCCTCCCTTAAGAAAGGCCAGTCCAGGGCGGCTCGCCCTGGCGGAGTTTGAGGCAGAGCCTCAACCTTGCTTCCCCGGGGGCCACCGTCAGGCCCGTTCGGGGAACAGCCTCGCCAGGCCTTCGGCGTCGGCGTCGCAACGGCCCCGCTCGGTGATCAGCCCGCTGACCAGGCGCGCGGGCGTCACGTCGAAGGCCGGGTTGGCGGCCGCGCTGCCGTCGGGCGTGACCTGCACGCGCACCACCTGGCCGTCGGGGGCGCGGCCGGTGACGGTGGTCACCTCGGAGGCGTCGCGCTCCTCGATCGGGATGCCTGCGACGCCGTCGGACACCGTCCAGTCGATCGTTGTCGACGGCAGCGCGACCCAGAACGGCACGCCGTTGTCGTGCGCGGCCAATGC
The DNA here is from genome assembly GCA_050955025.1 of Janthinobacterium lividum. GTDB lineage: Bacteria > Pseudomonadota > Alphaproteobacteria > Acetobacterales > Acetobacteraceae > CAXSEF01. Next base: position 8,094 of record JBPBQX010000173.1, on the reverse strand, counting down.
CTTGAGGTAGGTGCCGATCTTGTTGGCGACGTCGCCGGTGCGGGTGACGCGGTCGGTGCCGACGATGACGAGGTCGACCTGGCCGTGCTGCATCAGGTGGCCGCCGGCGTTGTCGGACACCACGGTGTGCGCGACGCCGTGCTTGCCGAGCTCGAAGGCGGTGAGCGCCGCGCCCTGGTTGCGCGGGCGGGTCTCGTCGACCCAGACATGGACGGGGATGCCGGCGTCGTGCGCCTGGTAGATCGGCGCGAGCGCGGTGCCCCAGTCCACGGTGGCGAGCCAGCCGGCATTGCAGTGCGTCAGGACGTTGACGGGGCGGCCGGGCGAGCGGCGCGCGACGTCGGCGATCAGCTCGGCGCCGTGGCGGCCGATCGCCTCGTTCTGGGCGGCGTCCTCGTCGGCGATCGCGGCGGCCTCGGCGTAGGCGGCGGCGGGGCGCTCCTCCGGGCGGGTGTTGCGCAGACGGGTGAGCATGCGCTCCAGCGCCCAGCGCAGGTTCACCGCGGTCGGGCGCGTCTCGAGCAGCATGGCGGCGTCGCGCTCCAGCGCCTCGCTCGACGGGTCGGCGCGCAGCGCGAGGGCGAGGCCGTAGGCGGCGACGGCGCCGATCAGCGGGGCGCCGCGCACCTGCATGGTGCGGATCGCGGTGGCGACCGCGTCCTTGTCGGCGAGTCGAGGGGTGTCGAGCGCCCAGGGCAGGCGGGTCTGGTCGATGATCCGCACGGCCCAGCCGTCCTCGTCCACCCACACGCTGCGGAAGGGAACACCGTCGATCTTCATGGCTGGCTGGCTCTTGGAAAAGGGTGGGTCAGATGCGCTGGTGGAGCACGCAGACCAGGGTGAACAGGCGGCGCGCCGTCTCGAAGTCGATGGCGATCTTGCGGTCGAGCCGCTGCACGAGCAGCTCCGCGCCCTCGTTGTGCAGGCCGCGGCGGCCCATGTCGATCGCCTCCATGCGCGCCTCGCGGCCTTCCTCGACCGCCTTGACGTGGCTGTCGACCAGAAGCTGGTAGTCCTTGATCAGGCGGCGGAACGGGCCGAGCGCCAGCAGCGTCGCCATCAGCTTGCGGTCGGCCTCGTCGCGCACGTCGAGCACCAGCCGGCCTTCCTGGACGGACAGGTGCAGCGCGAACGGCCCGACCTGGCCCACCGGGGAGAACAAATTGCCCGCGGACAGGTCGGCCACCGCCTGCGCGCGGTCGGCCTCCTGCAGCGGCGACAGGCGGCCGAGCGCCTCGCCCTCGAGCACGACCCTGGACAGCTTCTGCGTGTCGGCCGCCAGCGGCAGGACGGCCTCAGGCATGCGGCCTGCCGGATCGCGACGGGCCGCCTGGCACGCCGTCCGAAAGGAGCGCGCCCGAGCGCAGGGCGGCGTCCGCGTCGTCGCGCAGCAGGCCCAGGTGCAGCATCAGCCCCACAGTGGCGCCCTTCACCGGCCGCATCAGCGCAAGCGTCAGGACCAGGGTGAACGGCAGGAAGGTCACGGCGTACACCCACAGCGGCGGCGCGCGGAGCTGCTCGACCAGCACCATGAGCCCGATCACCACGTGGGCCACGATGAAGATCGTGAAGTAGGGTGGCGCGTCGTCGGCGGACACCTCGCCGAGCGGGGCATGGCAGTGCGGGCACGCCGCGGAGACCCGCAGGAACCCGTCGAACAGCCGCGACTCGCCGCAGGCCGGGCATCGTCCCATGGCCCCGCGCGCCATCGCGACCGGAAGGGGCGGCTGCGGCCAGGGGGTCGGCCTCGGCGCGCGGTCGGCTTCCCAGCGCTCCAGGGGCATCATGTCGGGCATGTCGTCGATCTCCTGCCGGCCGCCGGGGTGCCGCCAGGCAGGCCGGGCGCAGCCTGCACGCCGTTGCCGGGGTGTCCAGGTTGTCATCTGGGGCGTCCGGGCCCCGATGTCACGCACTTGTCGTCCGTGCCGCGACCCGCCAGACCGGGCCGGCACGGCCGTGCGCGTCACGGCGGGAGGAGGAGCGGCATGCGGATCGCGCGAACCCCGGCGGAGCTCGCAGCGGCAAGGGCCGGGCTCGGCGACGCCGTGGGGCTGGTGCCCACGATGGGCGCGCTGCACGACGGCCACCTGTCCCTGGTGGCGGCGGCGCGGCGGGAGTGCGGGTCGGTCGCGGCCTCGATCTTCGTCAACCCGCTGCAGTTCGCGCCCGGCGAGGACCTGTCCCGCTACCCGCGCGACGAGGCGGGCGACCTCGACAAGCTGCGCGCCGCGGGATGCGCGCTGGCCTGGCTGCCGGATGTCGCCGCGATGTACCCGCCCGGCGACGCGACGGAGATCGTGCCCGCCGGCCCCGCGCTGGGCTGGGAGGGCATGCAGCGTCCCGGACATTTCCGCGGCGTGGCCACCGTCGTCGCCAAGCTGTTCGGCCAGGTGCGGCCGCAGCGCGCGTATTTCGGTGAGAAGGACTGGCAGCAGCTGCAGGTGGTGCGGCGCGTGACGGCCGACCTGCTCCTGCCGGTCGAGGTGGTCGGCGTGGCCACGCGGCGCGACCCGGACGGGCTGGCGATGTCGTCGCGCAACCGTTTCCTGTCGGAGGCCGAGCGCGCGACGGCGCCGTTGCTTCCCCGGGCGTTGCGCGAGGCCGCGGCGTCGATCGTGGCGCTCGCGCGCGACCAGGCTCCGCGCCTCGCCGCGCCGGACACGGACGGCATCGAGCCGGCGGGTGCCCGTCTCGCGCCGTCGCCGGCCCGGTCGCGCGACGTGGAGGCGGTGCTGGGCGGGGCGATGGAAGCGCTGGCACGATCGGGGTTCGGGGTGGACTACCTGGCGCTGGTCGAGGCGGACAGCCTGCTGGAGGTGCGCGACCTCGCGGCGCCGCACGCGCGCGGCCTGAGGCTGATCGTCGCGGCGCGGCTGGGAACGGTGCGGCTGCTCGACAACCTCGACGTGCCGGCCGCCTGAGGTCCGGGCAGGCACGCGGCGTTCAGGAGACGTGCTGCCGCGCGGCCGCGAGGGCGTCGAGAAACCGTGCGGCCTGCGTCGGCCACGACGGCAGGCATTGTCCGGCCGCCCAGGCCGCCTCGGCCATGCGGCGGCGCAGCCCGTCGTCGCAGATCATGCGGCGCAGGCACCGCGACAGGCCGGCGCTGTCCCCCGGCGGGCACGAGGTCCCGGCGCCGGGCGGCAGCGTCTCGCAGCCGGTCACGGCCACCGGGATGCCGCGTCGCAGCGCCTCGGCCACGGCCGCCCCGGTGGTCTCGCGTCGCGACGCCAGCGCGAACAGGTCGGCGGCCGCCCAGAGCCGCGCCAGCTCCGCGCACGACGGGTGCTCCAGCAGCCGCACCCGCTCCGCCATCCCGAGTTCGCGCACGAGCGCGCCGAGCCTCCCGGCCCAGGCCGCGTCCCCGTGGCCGTCGCCGGCGATCGTCAGGCGCCACGCGAGGTCCGGCAGGCGGGCCAGGGCGTGCAGCAGCACGTCGTGTCCCTTGCGCGGCGCGAGGCGGCCGACCGAGAGAAGGTGGCACGCTCCGCCGCCGGCCCCTGTCGTGCGCGCGAATCGTCCTGCCCCCGGCTCCACGACGTGCACGCATGCGGGTTGTGCGCCGAACTCGGCGACCAGGCGCGCCCCGACACCCGCGCTGGTCGCCACCACGCAGGCAAGGTGCGGCAGGATGCGGCGTTCCGCAGCGCGTACCAGGTCGCGCCGGGCGGGGTCGGCCAGCGCCGTCGGGTGGTGGACGAGCGCCGCCGCACGGCCGTCGAGCCAGGGCTGCCGGTCGGGCCCGGCATCGAAGCAGGGCAGCACCATGCCGTCGATCACCGCGCGCGCCGTGCCCGCCAGCGCGTCCCAGCCCTGACGCGCCTGGGCCTCGTCCCCGGTCACGATCGTGGCCACGGAGCAGCCGAGTTCCCGCAGAGCCGCGGTCAGGTGCCGATTGTAGGCGCTGCCGCCACCGGCAGTCTCGGGGGAAGGCGGCACGAAGAACACCAGCTCGATCATCGCGCCCGACCTACCATCGCCCCGGGCACACGCAAACCCTGTGCCGCGCCGGCCGCGTCGGTCTTTGAGGGCGCGCAGGCAAGGCCAGAGGCTCCGCCTCTGGACTCCGCCAAAGGCTCGCCTTTGGAAACCTTGGTTGAAGGAAGGGGTTCGAGGGGTCTCGGCCTCAGGCGCGCGCCACCATGGCATGGGCGTCCGGGCGCGCCGCCGGGACCGGTCGGCCGGGCCGCCCGTAGCCCGGCGCGGCGACACGGACCTGCTGCCGCGCGGCCTCCGCGACGATGCCGATGACGCGCGCCTGCACCTCCATCGCCTGCTCGAGCAGCGCCACGTTGCGGCCGGCGAGCGCCTGCAGCTCCAGGCCCACGGCCCTGACCTCGTCGCGGGCGGGACCGTCGAGCAGCGGGATCGTCCCCGCGAGCGCGCGGTCGAACGCCGCGATCAGCCGCTGCTTGTCGTCCAGCAGCGCGGTCGCGGCGGCATGGTCGTGGGCCGTCAGCGCGGCGTTCTCCGCCAGCAGCAGCTGGCCGAGCGCGCGCCCCGCCAGGATCAGCTCGTTGGTCATCGCCTGCGTCCCCCACCGGCTTCCTGCAGCCGAAGCATCTGCTGGTACACCGGCTGTGCCAGCCCCAGGCCGCCAGCAGACGCGATCTTCTTTGCCATCTCGCTAACGAGCATCGGGCGCCAGGTGGCCTCGCCCTCGCCGCCGCCGAAGATGCTCTTCGAGTTGTCCGCGGTGTTGAAGATCGGCGCGAGCATCTCGTTGAGCGCCATGGCCTCGAACTTCTGCGCCTCGGCCCAGGTCTTGGCCTGCTGCTCCGGGCTGACCGTGGTGGCCGGCGGCGGGATGACCATGCTCATCAGCGCACCACCAGGTCGGCCTGCAGCGCGCCTGCCGCCTTGATGGACTGCAGGATGCTGATCAGGTCGCGCGGCCCGATCCCCATGGCGTTGAGGCTGCCCACCAGGTCGCGCAGCGTCGGCTGCGACGGCAGGATGCCCAGCTTGTGGTCGTTGCCGGTGTCCACCGAGACGCTGGTGCGCGGCACCACGGTGGTCTGCCCGTTGGACAGCGCGGCGGGCTGGCTGACCTGCGGCGCCTCGCTCACCCGGATGGTGAGGTTGCCCTGCGCGATCGCCACCGTGGAGATGCGCACGTTCGCCCCCATGACGATCGTGCCGCTGGTCTCGTCGATCACCACCGTCGCGGCGTTGTCGGGGTTGACGGTCAGCTCCTCGATGCGCGCCAGGCTGGACACCACGTCGCGCCCGCCGAGCGCCAGCTCCACCGTGTGCGGGTCCGTCGCGCGCGCCTGGAAGCCGGCGCGCGTGACCGCCTCGGCCATGCGCATCGCCGTGGTGAGGTCGGGATTGCGCAGGCCGAGGCGGATCGTGCGTCCCGCGCCCAGCTCGAACGGGATCTCCTTCTCCACGGTGGCCCCGTTGGCGACGTGGGCGGAGGTCGGCACGTTGCGGGTGACGGAGGCGGCGGCGCCGCGCGCGGAGAACGCGCTGGTGACCAGCGCGCCCTGCGCCACCGCGTAGACGTCGCCGTCGGCCGCGAGCATCGGCGTGACCAGGAGCTGACCGCCGAGCAGGCTGGAGGCGTCGCCGATCGCGGACACCGTGATGTCGATGCGTCCGCCGCTGCGCGCGAAGGCCGGCAGCTCGGCCGTGACCATCACCGCGGCGACGTTCCTGGTCTGCAGCTTGGCCTGTTGGTCGCGCGTGTTGACGCCGAGACGTTCGAGCATGCCGATCAGCGACTCCCGGGTGAACACCGCGTTATCGAGCCGGTCGCCGGTGCCGTTGAGCCCGACCACCAGCCCGTAGCCCACCAGCTGGTTGGCGCGCACCCCTTCCACGTCGGCGATGTCCTTGATGCGCACCTGCGCGGACGCGGGCGACGCGGCGGGGACGGCCAGGAACACGAGAGCCAGCAGCACCAGGAATCGCACGGCAGTCCTTTCCGGAACGTAAATCATTTGCGCCCATCCTGCGGCGGGCGTGCGGTCCGTCCGCGGTCGGCCAGTCCCGCGGCGCAGGCCGGCCGGCGCGACATGCAGCGCAACCGCCGTGCCAGACGGGACAGCCGGTTTCGCGGGGCTTTTCGCGTTCGAGAGCCCGGCAGTTCCTGCCGGGCGGCAGGGCAGGCAGGGCGAAAGGAGACAGGATGCAGATCGGAGCCGCAGCCGCGATCCGCGCGACAGAGACGGCCCGGGGCGGCGACGCGGCCGCGGCCGGCCTGGCGTTCCGGGTGCCCGGCGAGGCCGCGGGGAACGGCGGCGCCGTGGCCGCCGCGTCGCCGGCGCGGGGGCTGGACGCGCTGCTGGCGCTGCAGGAGACCGCGGCCGTGGCGCAGGACCCCGCCACGCGCGACCGCGAGGCACGGCGCCATGGCCGCGACCTGCTGGAGGAACTCGCCGCGCTTCAGAAGGCGCTGCTCGCGGGCGGGGACGAGGCCGGGCAGGGCGCGCTCGGCCGGCTGGTCGCGCTGCTGCGGTCGATGCCGGCCGCCGCCGACCCGGGCCTGGACGGGGTGCTGCGCTCGGTGGGGCTGCGCGCGCGGCTGGAGCTGGCGCGTCGCGGGCTGCCCGACGTGGTGCCGGGGTGTGGCGCGGGCGACGCAATCCGGTGACAGTGTCGGGACACGATCGGGTAGTTCTTGGCTCGACGGGGTTGCGTGGCTATAAGGCCGTCGTTTCGGCAAGACCACGCCAGTGAGGACCCGTCCGCGCATGATGATCACGCTGCCGGCCGACTACCGACCCTGCGAAACCGAAGAGTTCATGAACCCGCTTCATGTGGAGTATTTCCGGCGCAAGCTGCTGCGCTGGCGCTCCGACCTCCTGCGCGAGGCGGACGGCACCCTGGCCTCGCTGTCCGAGGGTGGCATCCACGAGGCCGACATCACCGACCGGGCCAGCGTGGAAACCGACCGCGCGCTCGAGCTCCGCACCCGCGACCGGGCGCGCAAGCTGATCTCCAAGATCGACCAGGCGCTGGTCAGGCTGGAAAGCGGCTCCTATGGATTCTGCGAGGAGACCGACGAGCCGATCGGCCTGAAGCGGCTGGAGGCGCGGCCGATCGCCACGCTGTCGATCGAGGCGCAGGAGCGCCACGAGCGGATGGAGCGGGTGCACCGCGACGACTGAGGCCCAGCCAAGCAAGGCCGGGCTCTGCCCGGGCCCGCAAAGGGTCCGAGGACCCTTTGATCCCACTTACTTAAGTTGCGCGTTCCAAGGGCGCAGCCTTTGGCGGAGTCCAGAGGCCGAGCCTCTGGCCTTGCCTGCCTTGCCGCCGCTCAGAACGGCAGGACCGCGTCGATCACCTGCTGTCCCCAGCGCGGTGTCTGCACGCTGGTGAGCTGCCCGCGCCCGCCGTAGGAGATGCGCGCCTCCGCCATGCGGTCGTGCAGCACGGTGTTGTCGCTGGCGATGTCCTGCGGCCGCACGACGCCGCTGACCGAGAGGTCGCGCAGCTCGCTGTTCACCCGGACCTCCTGTCGCGCCTGCACCACGAGGTTGCCGTTCGGCATGACCTGCGTGACCAGGCCCGCGAGGCGCAGGGTCACGGTCTCGTTGCGCTTGATCGTGCCGGTGCCGGTGTTGGCGTTCGACGAGCTGGTCGACAGCAGCGACGTGGCCGCGGTCTGCGCCAGGAGCTTGGGGATCGAGCCCTGCAGGCCGAACAGGTTCGGCACGCCCAGCGCCTCGCTGCCGTTTCGGGTGACGTTGCTCCCGTTCTCCACGTCGGCCGCGTCGGTGATGTTGACGACCACGGTGAGGATGTCGCCGACCTGGGCGGCACGCTGGTCCTTGAAGAAGGCGCGGCTGCCGGAACGCCACAGGCTGTTGGCCTCGGCGGGCGCACCCTGCGGACGCGGCATGGGCAGCGTCATAGGGCGGTAGTCGGCGCTCTGCGTCGGGTCGCCGGACGGCGTCATGGCGGGCGGGCGGCCCACCTCGGACAGCGTCGAAAGGGTGCCGCAGGCCGGCAGCGCCAGGACCAGCAGCCAGGGCAGGGCACGGATCATCGCGGCAGGGCCTCGGCGAAGGTGGCGGGGGGCCGCACGCCGGCGGCGGGAACCAGCGGCGCGCTGCCGGGCAGGACATGCACGTGGCCGGGCGCGTC
>JBPBQX010000172.1:0-13136 GCA_050955025.1 Janthinobacterium lividum | reverse complement strand
CGCTGCCAGACGGGGCCCTCGCCGAGGTGCTCGAGGTGGGCGAAGGCGTCGTCGAGCATGCGGTGGCCGAGGGCGCGCAGCGCGGTCCAGTCGTGGGGGTCGAGCGTGTCGGTCGGGGGGGCTGGCATGGGGGTGTCGGGCATGGGGGTCTCCGGCGGGGCGTGCGGCGTGGCGATGGCATGGGGGCGCGGCGGGGGCAAGGAGGGCGGGGGGCGGGGTTGGGACGTCGGGTCTCGCGCCATGTCCGTCGTTCGGGAAGCCGGGTGCCTTGCCTGGGAGCAGGCGCTCGTCGTCCGGGCGACACTACGGCCCGGCGCCTTGTCCCGGTTGTTCCTGTGGTGCTTCGCGGGGCCTGAAGGCGGACGTGGCGTTCGGGCTGCCGGGACCGATGGAAGTCGCCCGGACTCCTGGCTGTCCAGGCTGGCACCTGCGAGGTGATTGACCGGCCGTACTGTGGAAGGGCCGGGTTGCACGCCTGGAAAGGCGGGCATCACCTGAATGTTGACGCCCGATCCGGTCTGGAGCATCGCGCCGCCGCTCGTTCGGCTGTAGTCGGCATTCCGGCGTACCGATCGGCACGCCATCGTCGGGATCTCCGGACGACTCCCAGGAGGTGCGCTGCGAAGGTCTGACCGGCGAGCCGGCGGCGTCGCACGAAAGCTCGAGGTCGTGATGACCGCATCGGATGATGCCGCCCCTCTCTCCGCCGCCGGCCGCCCGGCCGGGCGCCTGAGGCGCAGGATTGCCCGCTGGCAGTCGGGCAGCGGCGACAGCGATCTCCTCGCGCGACTGCGGGACACGCTGTCCGCGCCGCCTCCCTCCGCGACCCCGCCGCGCCACGACCCGCTTGCGGCACGGCTCACCCACGCCGACGATCGCGTCAATGTCAGCCGCTGGCTGCCGCCACAGGCCGGCGTGTTCCCGGAGGTCCGCGTCGGCCGGCGCTGGTACAGCCTGGCCTGGCTGCTTCCGGCCGGCTTCGTCGGGCTGGTCGGCGCCGTCACCGTCTCGCAGGGGATCCGGGCGACGCCACGGGGCCGGGCGTTCATCCGGCGCTACCCCGGCATTGCGCAGCGCGCGCCGTCCGTGGACTCCGGTTTCCCGCTGTGGCTGCGCTGGCACCATTTCTTCAACCTGTTCCTGATGACGTTCATCATCCGGTCCGGCGTGCAGATCCTGGCCGACCATCCCCGCCTCTACTGGAACCGGGACTGCACGCCCGGCACCGAGTGGTTCCGCTTCCAGCGTCCGGTGCCGCAGGACCGGGTGTGGACCGCCAAGGACGACTCCGTGACGCTTCCGAAATGGCTTGGCATCCCCGGGCTGCGCCACACGATCGGCCTTGCGCGCTGGTGGCACTTCTCCATCAACCTGCTGTGGGTGCTGAACGGCGTCGTTTCGTACATCAACCTGTTCCGGACCGACCAGTGGAGGCGTCTGGTGCCCCGGACGTGGGCCGTGTTCCCGAACGCGCTGTCGACCGGCATCCAGTACGCGTCGCTGAACTTCCCGCTCGACGAGAGCTGGACGCGCTACAACGGCCTGCAGCAGCTGACCTACTTCATCACCGTGTTCGTGGCAGCCCCTGCCTCGATCGCCACGGGACTGCTGCAGGCACCGGCGATCTCCAACAGGCTCGGCATCGTCGGCCGCGTCCTGCACCGGCAACGGGCGCGGTCGATCCACTTCCTGTCGCTCGGCTGGTTCCTGTTCTTCATTCCGGCGCACATCGTCATGGTGTTCGTCACCGGGCTGCGCGCCAACCTGAACCACATGTTCGCCGGGAGGGAGTAGGCCCATGACCGCGAAAACCGGGAAGTCGAACGCCGGCTACGTGCCCTTTGTTCTGGCCATGGGAACGGTTGCCGTGTCCTGGGCCGCGGCCTCGCCGCTCACGCTCCGGCACGCGCGCACCGTGCAGAGGGTCGGCACCTTCATGACCGGATGGATCAAGGGGCTGAGCGAGTGGTGGGACCCGAGCTCCCAGCTCACCGAGAAGGACATCTCGCCGTATTTCTGGCCGAACGGCACCATGCCGCACTCGAAGGAGTACGACGACCTCGTCGCGAACGGGTTCGCCGGCTATCGCCTGCGCGTCGACGGCCTGGTCGAGACGCCCCGGGAGTTCTCGCTGGCCGAGATCAAGGCGATGCCCAGGCAGCAGCAGATCACCACCCATTTCTGCATCCAGGGCTGGTCCGGCGTCGCCAAGTGGGGCGGCGTGCCCATGCGCCACATCCTGGACCTGGTGCGGCCGACGCCGGCAGCCCGCTATGCCGTGTTCTACTCGTTCGCCGATGGAGGAGAGGGCGGCCGCTACTACGACGTGCACAAGCTCCACAACATGCGGCATCGCCTGACCATCCTGGCCTACGAGATGAACGGCGTGGGCGTCAGCGTGCTGCACGGGGCGCCGCTGCGCCTGCGCTGCGAGAACGAGCTGGGGTTCAAGATGGTCAAGTGGATCTCCGCGATCGAGTTCGTGCACGACTTCGCCGACCTCGGCGCGGGGCGCGGCGGCTACAACGAGGACCACGAGTTCTACGGCTACCGCATGCCGATCTGACGGCGATGGTGCGCCCATGCGGGGGCTGACGGCGTGAGGCTCGGAGCGGCGCTCCACGCGGGATGGGTGGCCCTCGTCATCACCGGGATCGTCGGCGGGCTCGGCCTTGCCTTCCAGCAGCCCTGGCTGTTCCCGAGCCTGGGCCCGACGATCTTCATCCACACCGTCACGCCGCAGCAGGAGGCGGCGCGCCCGTGGAACACCTTCGTCGGCCATGCCATCGGCGCGGCCGCGGCCTATCTGTCCCTGTTCCTGTTCGGGGCGCTGGACGCACCGGCGGCGATGGCGGCCGGGCACGTGACCTTCGAACGCGTCGCCGCGAGCGCCCTTGCCGTGGCCCTGACCATAGGCGGGCAGATCCCGGCCCGGGCCGGCCATGCGCCCGCGGCGGCGACGACGCTGCTGATCACGCTGGGCGGGTTCAAGGCCGATTTCGCGACGGTGGTCGTGCTGCTGGTCGGCATCGGCGCCGCGAGCCTGCTGTGCGACTGGGGACGGCGTGCGGTCACGTACGAGTTCCGCGTGCTGCGGCGCCATCGCCACGACGGGCCGCCCGGGTCCGGCTAGGAGCCGGGCACGACCACCCTGCGACGACGCGGGTCCGCCTGCCCGTGACGCCTGGACTCCAGGGGTGGGTGTCCAGAGGCCTCCAGGCCTTTGGCGGGTCCGGGCAGAGCCCGGCCTTGCTTCCTGCCTTTCTGTCGCCATCGCCGCGTTGCACCATCGCGCGAGCAGGAGGGGTTGGCGATGTTCTTCGAGGGGTTCGCGTTGCGGCAGGTGAGCGTGCCGGGCGGGGCGCTGCGGGTGCGCGTCGGCGGGTCGGGGCCGCCGCTGCTGCTGCTGCACGGCAACCCGCAGACGCACGCGATGTGGCACCGCGTGGCGCCCGTGCTGGCGCGGACGCACACGGTGGTGTGCCCGGACCTTCGCGGCTACGGCGGGAGCTTCAAGCCGCCCGTGTCCGGGGATCATGCGGCGTATTCCAAGCGGGCGATGGTGGGGGACATGCTGGCGCTGATGGACGCGCTGGGGTTCGCCTCGTTCGCGGTGGCGGGGCACGACAGGGGGGCGCGGGTGGCGCACCGCCTGGCGCAGGACGCGCCCGGTCGGGTGGAGCGGCTGGCGGTGCTCGACATCGTGCCCACCGTCGAGCAGTTCGAGCGGGCCGACATGGCGTTCGCGCTCGGCTACTACCACTGGTTCTGGTTCGCGCAGCCGCACCCCAAGCCGGAGTCCGTGATCAATGCGGCGCCGGACGAGTGGTTCGCGGCGCACACCTCGCGCGACCGGCCCGGCGAGGTCGGGCTCCCCGGCTTCTTCGCGCCCGAGGCGCTGGCGGACTACCTGGCGGCGGCGCACGACCCGCGCGCCATCGAGGGCATGTGCGAGGACTACCGCGCGTCGGCGTCGATCGACCTCGTGCACGACCGCGCCAGCCGGCTCGACGGCGTGCAGGTGCGATGCCCCATGCTCGCGCTGTGGGGGGCGAAGGGGCGCATCGGGGGGTGGTACGACCCGCTGTCGCTGTGGGGCGAGTATTGCGCGGGGGGCGTTCGCGGCGGGGCGGTGCCGTCGGGGCACTATCTCGCGGAGGAGGCGCCGGCGGAGGTGCTCGGGTGGCTGGAGCCGTTCCTCGCGGGCGCGGAGGGGGTGGCGGCGCTCAGGGCCTGAAGGAAGCAAGGCCTTCTTTTTCTGAAGAAAAAGAAGCAAAAAGACTTTGCCCACAAGAGAAGGATTCAGGGGCAAGGTTCTTTGGTTCTTTCTTTCAAGAAAGAACTGCTTTCTTCCTTTGCCGGGCCGCGGGGGATGCGGGCTGGCCGTGGCGGCCCATCTTCGCGGGGCTGGGGTTGAGTGGCGGGCTCCGCTAGGTTGGCGGGGTGGTGCATCGTGAAGGAGAGCGCGGGTGAAGAACCTTGCGGGGCTGATGAAGCAGGCGAGCCAGATGCAGGAGAAGATGGCCGAGATGCAGGCCCGGGCGGAGGCCGTCGAGATCGAGGGCGTCGCCGGCGCCGGCCTCGTGCGCGTCGTGCTCAACGGCAAGGGCGAGATGCGCCAGGTGCGCGTCGACCCCAAGCTCGCCGACCCGGCGGAGATGGAGATGCTGCAGGACCTGCTGGTCGCGGCGCACGCGGACGCGCGCCGGCGCGTGGACGCGATGAACGCGGAGGAGATGCAGAAGGTCACGGGCGGGCTGCAGCTGCCGCCGGGCATGAAGCTGCCGTTCTAGGCGCCGCGGCGTGGGCGGTCCGGAGATCGAGCGGCTGATCGGGCTGCTGTCGCGCCTGCCGGGGTTCGGGCCGCGCTCGGCCAGGCGGGCGGCGCTGCGGCTGCTGATGGCGCCGGAGACGCGGATGCTGCCGCTCGCAGCCGCGCTGGAGGAGGCGGCGCGCGCGGTGCGGCCGTGCGGGGCGTGCGGCAACCTCGACAGCACGGACCCGTGCTCGATCTGCGCCGACGTGCGGCGGGACCGGACGCTGGTGTGCGTGGTCGAGGGCGTGGGGGACCTGTGGGCGCTGGAGCGGGCGGGGGTGCACCGGGGACTCTACCATGTTCTGGGCGGCACGCTGTCGGCGCTGTCGGGGGTCGGGCCGGAGGAGCTGAGCATCGCGCCGCTGCTGGCGCGGGTGCAGGCGGGGGGCGTCGCCGAGGTGATCCTCGCGCTGGGGGCCACGGTGGACGGGGCGACCACGGCGCACCTGGTCGCGGACCGGCTCGCGCCGCTCGGCGTCGCGGTCAGCCGCGTCGGGCAGGGCGTGCCCATGGGCGGGGCGCTCGACGCGCTCGACGACGGGACGCTCGCGGCGGCGGTCAGGGCGCGGCAGCCGGCCTGAAGGCAGGAAGCAAGGCCTTCTTTTTCTGAAGAAAAAGAAGCAAAAAGACTTTTGCAAATTAAGCACGAGGCCAGTTTGCAAAGTTCTTTGGTTCTTTCTTTCAAGAAAGAACTGCTTTCTTGCTTCCTGGCGTGCGGCGGGTTGGCTGCCATGCGGGGGCGGCCTGAACGCCGGGGCGCGTCGGGCGTTGGGGCGGGATGGGACACAAGCAGAAGGCCGTGCCGGGCGAGGACCTCGTCGTGGCGACACCGTGGCGGGAGTTCGTGCTGGTCTGCGGCAAGTGCAGCCGCAAGCTCGACGGCGGCTTCGGGCCGGACGGCGAGCAGGGGCTGCGCGGGGCGCTGAAGGACGAGCTGCGCGAGCGGGGGCGGCGGCGCGAGGTGCGCGTGGTCGAGGGCGGGTGCTTCGGGCTGTGCCCGAAGGGGGGCGTCGCGGTGGCGCACGGGGCGGCGCCGGGGCGGCTGCTCGTGGCGCCGGCGGGCGAGGCGGCGGGGCGGGTGCTGGAGCGGCTGGCAGCGGGCGGGGATGTTCCAGGAGTCTGAGTTCGTCTCGCGCGGTGGGATGATGCGCGTTGCGGTTGCGGGCGGGACGAGGTAGGAGGGCGCGATGGCGCGAGGGAGGTCCGGGTCGGCCGGACGACCGCGCGCCTCGCGACGGTCCGCCTGGCGTCCGGGCGGGACCGGGCCGGAACAGGACGTCCCGGGCCCGGCGCGGGGCAGGTCGGCAGCCCTGCCCCGCGCCGCCGGGCCCTGCCCTGCCCCGGCACTGCCCCGGCAGGCGGACAGCACGAGGTGATGGCGGAGCGGGCGGGGAGCGCCTAGTTCTGGGGCGGGGCCGCGGGCTGCGGCGCAGGGGGATCGCGTCCGATGCTTGCCACCTCGAATGCCTTCAAGGCGCACTCGGCGGAGTCGCTGCGCGACACCGGCCTGCAGGCGGCGCTGGGCTACAGCACGAAGCACATGCAGGCGCGTCGGGCCGCGGCGGTCGCGGGGCTGCCGGAGTTCGAGCGCCTCCGCGACATCGGGCGCGACATCAAGAACCATACCCTCGAGCACATGGACTTCTACCTCGACGCCTATGCCAAGGCGGTCGAGGCGGCGGGGGGCACGGTGCACTGGTGCTCCACGGCGGCGGAGGCGCGCGAGGCGGTGCTGGGGATCTGCCGGGACGCGGGGGCGCGCACCGTGACCAAGGGCAAGTCGATGATCTCGGAGGAGATCGGGCTTAACGAGCACCTCGAGCTGCACGGCATGGTGCCGGTGGAGACGGACCTCGCGGAGTACATCCTCCAGCTCAGGAAGGAGGCGCCGAGCCACATCGTGGCGCCGGCGTTCCACCTGGGGCGGGCGGATTGGGAGGCGCAGTTCAGGCTTTCGCACGCCCATCTGCCGGCGGACCGGGTGTTCGCGGAGCGCTCGGACATCATGGCGGAGGCGCGGACCGAGCTGCGCACGCACTTCCTGGGTGCGGACGTGGGGATCACGGGGGCGAACTTCCTGATCGCGGAGACGGGGTCGTCGGTGATCGTGACCAACGAGGGCAACGGAGACCTCACGCAGACGCTGCCGCGCGTGCACATCGCGATCGCGGGCATCGACAAGATCGTGCCCACGCTCGAGGACACGATGAGCCTGGTGCGGCTGCTGGCGCGCTCGGCGACGGGGCAGGATATTTCCGTCTACACCACGTTCTCCACGGGGGCGCGGCGGCCGGACGACCTCGACGGGCCGGACGCGTACCACGTCGTGCTGATCGACAACGGGCGGTCGTCGATGCTGGGCACCGAGTTCCAGGAGATGCTGCGCTGCATCCGCTGTGCCGCGTGCATGAACCATTGCCCGGTGTACGGCGCGGTGGGCGGGCACGCCTACGGGTGGGTGTATCCGGGGCCGATGGGGAGCGTGCTGACGCCGGCGCTGGTGGGCGTGGAGCACTCGGCGTCGCTGCCCAACGCGTCGACGCTGTGCGGGAAGTGCGAGGCGGTGTGCCCGGTGAAGATCCCGCTGCCGGCGATGATGCGGCACTGGCGGGAGAAGGAGTTCGAGCGGCATCTCACGCCGGTCGCGCAGCGGCGGAACCTGGCGCTGTGGGCGTACCTGGCGCGACGGCCGGCGCTGTACCGCGCGGCGACGGGGGTGGCGGCGAAGGTGCTCGGCGCTCTCGGGGGCAAGCGCGGGCGGTTCGCGAAGATGCCGATGGCGGGGGGGTGGACCGCGGGGCGGGACCTGCCGGCGCCGGAGGGGGAGACGTTCTTCGCACGCTACGAGCGCGAGAAGAGGGCGGCATGAGGCAGGCAAGGTCGAGGCTCCGCCTCAAGCTCCGCCAAGGGAAGCCCCTTGGATGGCTTCACTTAAGTAGCGCCGGTCCAGGGGCGGCTCGCCCCTGGCGGGTTTGGGCAGAGCCCATGCTTGCTTCCTGCGTGCCGGCATGAGCCGCGACGCGATCCTGGGCACGATCCGGCGGGGCCTGCGGCGGGGCGAGCTGGATGCGGACACGAGGGCGCGGCTGGAGGAGCGGCTGCGGGCGCCTGCCCGGCACCTGATCCCGTTGCGCAGCCTGGTGCCGCATGCCGAGCAGGTGGCGATGTTCGCGCGCCACGTGGAGAAGGAGTTCGGCAGCGTGGCGCGGGTGGCGTCGGCGGATGACGTGCCGGGGGCGGTGGCGGACTACCTCGCGGCGCAGAACCTGCCGTCGGAGGCGGCGATCGGCGGGCACCCGGAGCTGCGGGCGCTGCCGTGGCACGTGCGGCCGATGCTGAAGCTGCGCGAGGGCATCGCGGTGGGCACGGACATGGTGTCGATCCAGCAGGGGTTCGCGGGGATCGCGGAGACGGGGACGCTGATGCTGCCGTCGGGGCCGGAGCGGCCGACGACGCTGAACCTGCTGGCCGACACCGCGATCGTGGTGCTGCGCGCGAGCCGGGTGGTGGGGCCCTACGAGGACGCGTGGGACCTGCTGCGGCGCGAGCGGGAGGGCGCGGAGGCGATGCCGCGCAACGTGATGCTGGTCACGGGGCCGTCGCGCTCGGCGGACATCGAGCAGACGCTGGAGCTGGGGGCGCACGGGCCGCGCCGGCTGCACGTCGTGCTGATCGATGACGCGGAGCCGGGGCCGGCGGCGGCGTGACGGCGCGGCGGCGGGCGGGGCTCAGCGAGGCGGACTTGGCGCTGTGGGCGGCGTACGCGCGGCTCGTGGTGCCGATGGCCGGGCGTGCGCTGCCCGCGCTGCCGGAGGTGCCGGCGGGCGTCGTCGTGCCGGCCGCGCCGGCGACGCCCGCGGGCTCGCTCGTGCTGTCGCGCGCGGCGGTGGGGCCGGTGGTCGCGCGGGTGGCGCCGCTGGTCGTCGGGATGCAGCCGCCGGGCGTGGACCACGCGACCTGGCAGAAGCTGTGCCGGGGGAAGCTCGCGGCCACGCGCACGCTCGACCTGCACGGGCGCACGGCGCAGCGGGCGTTCCACGCGCTGCACGCCTTCCTGCGCACGGCGCACGTCGACCGGCAGCGCGTCGTCGAGGTCATCACCGGGCGGGGCAGCGGCGAGACCGGCGGCGTGATCCGGCGCGAGTTCCCGCTGTGGCTGAACCTCTACGAGCTGCGGCCCATGGTGCTCGCGGCCACGCACCCGGTGCCGGGGCCGGGGATGGCCAACGTGGGGTCGGTCCGGCTGCTGCTGCGCAAGCCCAGGTAAGGCAGGCAAGGCCTTCTTTTTCTGGAGAAAAAGAAGCAAAAAGACTCTGCCCCATAAGGACCGGTGCGACGCGGGTGGCACCGGCGCCTATGGGTAAAGTTCTTTGGTTCTTTCTTTCAAGAAAGAACTGCTTGCTTGCTGCGCTGCCTTTCAGTGCGGGAGCGTGATGTACTGCTGGCCCAGCGCGGTGAGCTGGCCGGGGGCGGCGAGCAGGCTGGAGTAGTGGGGGTCGGGGCTGACGCGGCCGGTGAACCAGGCGTAGCGGAACACATCGGCGCGGCTTTCGCAGGTGGCGACCATGGAGGTCATCTGCGTGGCCTGCTCGCCGGGGGTGACGATCTGGGCGCCGTCGGTCTGGCTGTGCCAGTTGGCGAACTCGGTGACCCAGATGGGCTTGTTGTACTTGTCCAGGCGGTCGAGCTGAGCGGACAGGCCGTAGTCGTACCAGTGGAAGCCCAGGTAGTCGATCGTGGGCTTGCGGCCGCCGTTGCTGGCCGCGTAGGCCGCGTAGAACGCGTCCATCCAGGCGACGGGGTCGTTGTAGTTCGGCATGTTGCCCCAGGTGATCTGCGGGCCGACGATCTTGACGCCGGCCTGCGCGGCGATCGCCTCGTACTGCGGCCAGAGCTTCGCGGCCTGCTGCGGGGTCAGGTAGGACTGGCCGCCGACGTTGGGCTCGTTCAGCACCAGCAGGTAGTGGATTGTCGGGTTGGCGTGGAGGAAGGCCTCCACGGCGGCGGCGCTGAAGCTGCCGTTCCACAGCATCGGGTAGTAGTCCATCCCGTATTTGGTCAGGTAGCCCGAGGGGACGGCGGCGTTGGGCGTGGTGGCCCAGTTGTACCACCAGGACACGCCCGGCGAGAGCGCCTGGATGTCGGCGGGGGCGGCGAGGTCGTAGGCGACGCCGCGCTTGGGGCTTTTCGCGGTGGCGGCGGCGGGGGTGGCCTCGGCGGCGAGCGCGGAGGGGGCGGCGGCTTCGGGCGCCGCGTGCGCGGCGAGGGGAAGCGCGCAGCAGGCGGCCAGCATCACGCACAGGTCGAGCGTCCTGGTCATGGCGGTGCGTCCTTTCGCAGGTGTTTGCCGTTCCGGAGGCCGGAACGTTGCGAGGACTAGCCAGGAGCGGAGGCCGGCGCAAGTCGAGAGGAAGCAACGCGCGACGTTTCTTGCGTCCGTCACGGTCGTTATTGTGTCGGTGATGCAATTTTGAGAGGGGAAGGCGATGCGGAACTGTTCGCGTCGCTTTCCCGGTCGTGGGGAGGCCTCCGGCCCGCGACGCCACGGGGGCGGCGCGGGCCGGAGCGTTCGGCTCACTCGGCGGTGCGGGTGGTGCCGTCGGGGGTGGTCACCGGGGTCTGCGCGGCGTCCTGGGCGGCGGACTGGGCGCGCATCGCCTTGCGGTGGCGGTGGCGCACGTACATGCCGGTGGCGCAGCCGCCCATGGCGCCGAGCACGCCGTGGTGGGCGACGTGGCCGCCGACGGCGCCGGCCGCGCCGTACTTCAGGCAGCCGCCCGGCTCGGCCTGCGCGGAGCCGGTGGCCAGGCCGGTGGTCAGCACCGCGAGCGCGGCCAGGAAAGCGGTCGTCTTCATCAGGGATTCTCCGTTGCAGCGTGTCGTCGCCGGGCAAGGGTGCCCGGCCGTGTCGCACGCCTCCATCATGGACGTTGCACCGCGGCGTGGCGAGAGCATGGCACGTCTGCGCCTGCCCGGGCCGTGCGGGCCGGAGGCGCCGCAAGGGGCGGCGGAGGCGCCGCGAGAGGCGGTTCGCGCGGCGAGCGACCCGCGGTTCGTCGCGTGGGCGGGCGTCGACGGCCGGAAATCGGGCCGGGCAAGCGGGAAAACGCGGCCTCCGGCGAAGTTTGGCGCCCCTGTGTCGTGTTGGCAACGGTCCGCGCGGATTTGGCAGAATTCCGGGGAACGCCTCCGAACTGTCACAACCATAAATAGAAGTCGAAGTCTCGGCATTCGCATCACGGATCCGTGTGCGTCTTAAATTCGTTACGTTGCGCTCGTTTTGGCATGCGGTCCTGCGGGGCGCCGAAGGCGCTTTGCTTGACAGGAAAGTCGTGGTCGTCGCGCAGTGAAACTCCGAAAAAAGGAGTCCCCAGTGAGAATATACACCACGTTCGGCCTGATCCTGGGCGCAGCCTTGGCAACACATGCCCAGTCCGCCCATGCGCAGCTGACCGGAGAACAATACGTTGCTGCACAGAACAACGTCGTAACTCCCTTCGGCTACGGAAATGTCACGCAGGTACTAGCGACGATGAACGGCCAGACAGGTAACGGGGTATGCAGGTCGCAGGGCGGAGCGGCCTCGACATGCCTGTCGATCTCGGGAAACGGGGACTGCACCTGGCAGGTGGGTGCAGGCACGGTTGTCGAATGCAACCAAAACGGGAAATCGGGCGTCGACGAGAGCCGGTTCGCGCCGGTCAACTGCAACGGGCAGTTGCAGGGTGACAACAACGTGAGCGGGCTGATCACCGACGCGGACTGGTGCGGCTGGGCGAGCTACATGGCGCAGCGCACGAGCGACACGGTCTACCAGTACGACGACTACGTGCGCCTCGGCGTGAACCGGCGTTTCGGCGGCGCGGTGTTCGAGCTCTACGGCACGGACAAGCTGGACCGGATCCAGCAGCATCCCGGCGGGGCGCTGCAGATGGCGCTCTACGGCGACGACCTCAACTACGCGCCGGCCAACTCGCCGCAGGGCTGGTTCGCGCCCAACCTGAACCAGCAGTTCCTGCCGCCCTACACGGCGGGCTGGGACAACAGGGCGTATCCGACGCAGGCCGCGTGCAACGCCGCCCATCCCGGCGTGAGCTGCCGGCTGGAGCTGGCCGCGGACAACGTCAGCGACGACGTCCACGAGGTCGGCTGCGCCGACAACGGCCAGGACGCGGGCGCCGGGTTCAATCCCGTGCAGGCGGTCTCGCTGAACTGCTGGTACGGCGACAACAACAACTTCGTGGACGACGTGTACTCGCCCGCCGCCGGCTATGTCACGGTGGACAAGCACGCGCCCAACAACTACTCGAAGAGCAGCAACGTCCCCGGGCTGTTCTGGGCGCAGACCTCGCAGGTGGTCGGGCCGTTCGCGCAGCTGACCTACGACATCGTGGGCGGCAGCAACATGCGCACCATGACGCCGGACTTCCAGGAACTGCCGGCGATCTTCCTGCACAAGGGGATCGGCGGGCTCGTCTACTACTACCACGGCGCCAAGCCCTACGCCGACGTGGGCGGGCTCGTGAGCCGCTCCTCGCTCGCCGTGGGGGCGACCGGCATCATCGGCTTCACGCCGCGCACCGGGCAGTACGGCGCGGGCTACGACGTCGGGCTGACCGAGGACTGGGCCAGCATGTGCGACACCACCGGCCGGCAGTGCGTCACCATCGCCTCGTTCTCCAACGCGGCGCAGATCATCCAGGCGTCCAACACCGGGGAGAACTCCTACTTCGGGCTGCACGGCTTCTTCACCCTGGCGCCGGGCCTGAGGCAGCGCACCACGCTGTTCATCGCGCCCTACCGCTACGACGACATCGTGCAGGGCAAGTCCGTGCGGCAGTGGGTCTACCAGCTCCGGCAGAACCAGATGCTGCCGCCGGGGCCGGCGCACGGGCCGAACTACTGAGGCAAGGCAAGGCCAGAGGCTCTGCCTCTGGACTCCGCCAAAGGCTGCGCCCTTGGAACGCGTCCCCTTAAGTGAGGCCGGTCCAGGGGCGGCTCGCCCCTGGCGGGTCCGGGCAGAGCCCGGCCTTGCCTGCTATGCTTCGGCGGCCAGGGGGGCGTGGTTGAGCAGGGCGACCAGGGCCACGCCGCCCAGGGTGTTGCCGATCACGGTCGGCAGGAGGAAGTGCGTCACGTAGGCGATCGGCGGGATGTGGCCCGCGAACACGGCGAAGGCGGCCTCCACGGAGCCGGCGACGGCGTGGGAGAAGTGGCCGATCGCCACGAAGTAGGTCAGGACCAGGATCACGAACATCCTGGCCGAGCCCGAGCCGGGCAGCAGCCAGACCATGAGCGCGATCAGCCAGCCGGCGAGCAC
>JBPBQX010000171.1:0-13466 GCA_050955025.1 Janthinobacterium lividum | reverse complement strand
CATTGCCCGCGCTGTTCGGGTGGATGTCGTCCGCGGCGCCAAGGCCGGGGCGGAACCGGGTGAAGCGGCCGTTCGCGGCGCCGTCCCCCACGACGGCGTTGATGTCGAGGAACGGCACGCCCTGCGCCGCCAGGCCGTGCAGCAGGGGCATGGACCAGAGCCGCACCGCTTCCCCCTCCGGCGTGCCGCTCGAGGCCGGGCGCGGCGCCGGCGAGCACAGAACCGGGGTCACGCCCTGCCGGATGCAGTCCTGCGCGAAGCCAAGCGCCGCGGCGCAGGCCTCGCGCGAGGCGTCCACGGTCTGCGGGTCGTTGCCCGACCAGACCTGCACGAAGGCGCAGGACGCCTTGTTCGTGCGGATGACATCGCGGCCGGCGGCCAGGAACGCCGCGCTGGGGCACCCGAAGGTGGCGGCACCGACGTGCGACACCGGACGCTCTGGCGTGCCGAGCAGGTCGGCGGCACGCCTGACCGGGCCGAGGTAGCCGAGCGGCTCGCCGCCGCCCATCAGGATCGAGTCGCCGACGGACACCAGGGTGATGCCGGGCGGCACGCCGACGGACTGCACGCCGCAGCACAGTCCGTTGCCGAGATAGTCCTTCAGGGGCTCGGGGTCGGTGACCGCGGGGGCGCCGAGGTAGTTGGCAACGCCGCCGTTGCCCGTCAGGAACAGGGCGCGCCATGGCCGGGCCGGGGTGCCGGCGAAGAACCTCGCGTCGTGCATGTAGGTCGGCTGGAC
This sequence comes from Janthinobacterium lividum, assembly GCA_050955025.1. Classification (GTDB taxonomy): domain Bacteria; phylum Pseudomonadota; class Alphaproteobacteria; order Acetobacterales; family Acetobacteraceae; genus CAXSEF01. Next base: position 12,727 of record JBPBQX010000171.1, on the reverse strand, counting down.
GCCGGTGAAGCGCGGGCTCGGCGTGCGCACGCGCAGCATGACCAGGCGGCCGGGGTGGCCGTCGCTCCTGGAAACGGATGCCAGCGGCATCCAGTCGGAGAACACGATGGCGGGCGGCGCGCCATACGCTGCCCCCGCACCAAACACCGTGTCGTTCCCGGCGGCCGGCAGGTCGAGCGTTCCGACCCTGTCGACGCCCGGGGCGGCAAGCTGCTCCGCGAGCGACAGGTCCCTGCCGCCGTTGCCGAAGGTGACCGGGCGAGGCGTCACGGCGGCCCCGCCGGCGTCGACCGGGCTGCTCTGCGCCAGTGCGGTCGGCGCATACGAGGCGCCGGAGATGGTCCAGACGGCGCGCAGGCCGTTGTGGAACAGGAAGCGGACGTGGTGCGCGTCGCCTTCCAGCGTATGGATCTCGTTGGTGACGGCACCATCGGGGCCTGCGGTCCCGAACATGGCGGCGTCACGGGTCCAGCCGAAATCGACGACCTGCACCGCCATCTCCGTCCTGGCCGGCAGCGTCCTTGGCCAGGCAGGTGGCCGGGCCGGCGGGGCAGGGGCGGCGTCCGCCTTGCCGCACCGCAGGACACCAAGGGCGAGGGCCTCGAGAAGGGTTCTCCGGCCGATCCTCGCGCCCGGTCCCGTCACGAGGACCCCTCTCGCGGCGACAGGCCCTTCATGCCCGGGCCGCCGACGCAGCGCCCGAGGCACGAGGCCTTGCCGCCCTGCGCCGAGTGTCGGTCGGGTGAAGGCCCCGCCGGTGCAGGGTTGGGCCGCCGGCAGGTTCTTACACTTCGTTTCAACGCGTGCACACGTCCTGACATCATTCCCCTCTTCAATGCCATCCTGGCCGCCACGCAAGGCGGCGCACGGGAAGGAGCGTTCCATGCTGAAGACCATCATGCGGACCGGCGTCGTGGCGGGGCTGCTCGCGGCCGGGGCCGTCCAGGCCCAGGGCATGCACCCGGGCATGCACGGCGGCATGAACCACGGCTACCTCGGGTTCCTGCAGGGCGTCACGCTGTCCGACGCGCAGCAGGCGAAGATGCACGACATCATGCACGCCAGCTGGCAGCAGCTGAAGTCGCAGATGCAGCAGCTCCGGGCCCTGCGCGAGCAGATCGGCGGCAACCTCGCCAGCACCGCCTCGATCAGCGCCGCTCAGCTCGCCGCCCTCCAGCAGCAGGCGCAGACCCTGCGGAACCAGCTCGACCAGGCGAAGCTCGCCACCGCGATGCAGGTCCGCGCCCTCCTGACCCCGGACCAGCTGAGCCGCTCCGCCACCGTCCACGCCCAGCTCGCCGCCCTGCACCAGCAGGAACACGCCGTGATGTCTCAGACGCCGGCAGCAGCGGCGCAGTAGGAAGGCAAGGTCGAGGCTCTGCCTCGAACTCCGCCAAAGGCTCGCCTTTGGAATCCTCGACTTAAGTCACGGGTTTCCAAAGGCCTCAGGCCTTTGGCGGGTCCGGGCAGAGCCCGGCCTTCCTTGCCTAGAGCTCCACCTCCAGCGCCACCGACACCGCCTGCGCCGGCGGGATGCGGAAGAACTCGATCGGCGTCAGCCCGGTGCGCCCGAGGAACAGGAACAGCCGGCAGCGCAGCCGGTCCAGCCACCGCCCGTGCTCCGCCGCGATCGGCTGCCCGAGGTAGAACACCGCCCCGTCCCACTCGAACGGCACCGCACCCGACAGCACGCTCCCCACGTCCGGGCTTTCCATGAAGCCGAACCGCGCCGTGCCCCGGAACAGCCCGTCGCCCAGCGACTCGATCGCCAGCCGCTCGCCGGTCACGAACGGCGCATCGCTTGTCTGCACCTTGAGCAGCATCACCCGCTTGGAGCGCACGTGCGCCAGCAGCCACGGGTGCCGCCCGACCAGCGGCACCTGCTCAAGGTCGCCGGTGAGGAACACCGCGGTCTCCTGCTCGCGCGCGGTCCAGCCGTCCATCAGCGTGCGGAACCGCGCCACCGGCATCTCCCATTGCGCGATCGAGCGGCGGTAGCGAGCCCGCCCGTCAGTCCACACCGCCACCACGCCGAACACCACGAGCGCGATCGCCAGCGGCAGCCACGCCCCGGACAGCAGCTTGGCCAAGTTGGCCGCCAGGAACGCCACCTCCACCACCAGGAACGCGCCCACCAGCGCCCCCGCACGCACCAGCCCCCAGCCCCAGACCCGGCGCAGCACCACGAAATACACCACCGAGGTGATCGTCATCGTCCCGATCACCGCCAGCCCGTAGGCGGCGCCCAGCGCGTCCGACGTGCGAAACCCCAGCACGATCGCGATGCACCCGATCGCCAGCACGCCGTTGACCACGGGCATGTAGACCTGCCCCTCCGTGTCGGCCGAGGTGTGGCGGATCGCGTAGCGCGGCGCGTACCCCATGTTGACCGCCTGCTGCGTCAGCGAGAACGCGCCCGAGATCAGCGCCTGGCTGGCGATGATCGCCGCCAGCGTGGACAGCGCCACCATCGGGTAGACCGCCCAGTGCGGCACCAGCGAGAAGAACGGCTCCGCCGCGGCGGCAGGGTCGTCGAGCACGTGCCCGCCCTGGCCCAGGTAGTTCAGCACCAGCCCGGGCAGCACCACGCCGTACCAGGCCAGCGTGATCGGCCTGCGCCCGTAGTGCCCGAGATCGGCGAACAGCGCCTCCACGCCGGAGAACGCCAGCACCACTGCGCCCAGCGTCGCGAACCCCGTCCAGCCATGCCCGAGAAGGAAGCGCAGCCCGTGCACCGGGTTGGCGGCCGCCAGCACCGAGGGATGGTGCAGCGTGGCCACGAGCCCGACCGCGCCGATGGTGGCGAACCAGGCCAGCATCACCGGCCCGAACAGCCGCGCCACGCGCTCCGTGCCCCCGCTCTGCACCGCGAACAGCGCCACCAGGATCACCACCGAAAGCGGCAGCACCACCGGCTGGAACACCGGCGTCGCGGTCTTGAGACCCTCGACCGCCGACAGCACCGAGATCGCCGGCGTGACCATGCCGTCGCCGAACAGCAGCGCCGAGGCGAACAGCGCCAGCAGCGTCAGCCCGTCCGGCCGGTCGCGGGGCGTCGGCCGCGGCTTGCTGCCCTCGCCCGCCCCGGCGCCGTCCCCGCCACTCTTGCCGGGCTCCTCCCGCCCGCCGCCGGCCTCGCCCGCGTCGGGCGGGATCTCGTCGCGCGTCCCGTCCTGCGACGGATCGACCCGCGCGTGGATCAGCCCGAGCATCGCCAGCGTGCCGCCTTCGCCGTCGTGGTCGGCGCGCATCACGAAGCCCACGTACTTCACGCACACCACGAGCAGGATCGACCACAGCACCAGCGACAGCACGCCCAGGATCGCCCCGGGATCGTGCGCGAAGCCCGGGCTGTCATGGAACACCTGCCGCACCGCGTACAGCGGGCTGGTGCCGATGTCGCCGAACACCACCCCCAGCGCCCCGAACGCCAGCAGCGCGACCGGCTTGCTGTCCTTGGCACTCATCGGCGTTCTCCCGGCCCTGGTTCCACCAACGCGCGGCCCAGGTCCCGCGCCACGTCAGGGTCGGCGGCCCCGTCACCCACCGCCGCCGGCTGGTCCGGCCCGGACGGCAGCGCCCGCGCCGGCACCCGGATCACAAGCTGCACCACGAGACTCGCCAGCGCCATCGCGAAGCCCAGCCCCGCCACCGCCGTCCACCCGTAGGCGTGCCACGCCAGCCCGCCCACCGCCGAGCCGAACGCGCCCCCGCCGAACAGGCTGGCCACGAACACCGTGTTCATCCGCCCCCGCGTCGCCGGGTCGAGCCCGAGCACCACCGTCTGGTTGGCGATCATCGACAGCTGCACGCCCGCGTCGAGCACGACCACCCCCACCGTCAGCCCGGCGAGCGTAGGAAACGCCGCCAGGATCGCGAAGGCCGCCAGCACCAGCCCGACGCCGAGCCTGACCACCCCCGCCGGCCCGTGCCGGTCCGACAACCGCCCGGCCAGCGGCGCGCAGGCCACCCCCGCCAGCCCGACCACGCCGAACAGCCCCGCCGCCTCGCTGCCCAGCCCGAAGCGCGGCGTCTGCAGCAGCAGCGCCAGCGTCGACCAGAACGCCGAGAATCCGCCGAACAGCCCCGCCTGCACCAGCGCCGAGCGGCGCAGCGCCGGATGCGCCCGCACCAGCCCCGCGAGCGAGCCCAGCAGGCGCCCGTAGGGCACGCTCTGCGTCGGCGCCACCCGCGGCAGCGCGAGCCGCAGCATGACCCCCATCGCGGCCGCGATAGCCGCCCCCACCCAGAACATCGCCCGCCAGCCAAAATGCTCGGCGACGATCCCGCTCAGCGTGCGCGCCAGCAGGATGCCGCACAGCAGCCCGCTCATCACCGTGCCCACGGTGCGCCCGCGCGACTCGGGTGGCGACAGCTCGGCGGCCAGCGGCAGGATCTGCTGCGCGATGGTGCCGGCCACCCCGATCGCCGCCGACGCCACCAGGATCGCCACCGCCCCGTGCAGGCTCGCCGCCGCCACCAGCGCCACCACCAGCCCCGCCGTCTGCAGCAGGATCAGCCGCCGACGCTCGGTGCAGTCGCCCAGCGGCACCAGCAGTACCAGGCCTAGCGCGTAGCCGAGCTGCGTCGCCGTCGGCACCTGGCTCGCCAGCCGCCCCAGCTCGGCGCCCATCAGCCCGACCATGGGCTGGTTGTAGTAGATGTTGGCCACCGACAGCCCCGCCGAGGCCGACAGCACCAGCAGCAGCGCCCGCGTCAGCGGGGGAGACCCTTGCACCTGAGACATCGACCGGCCCGGACAGTGAGAGGCCTTGATTGGCGGGGGCGGGCAGGGAAGGCAAGCAAGGCCCGGCTCCGCCCGGACCCGCCAAAGGCCGGGAACCTTCGAAAACCCGCCGCAAGCCTCCGCCCCGCGTGTCGTACGACAGGCCCCGAGTCGCGCCGGTCCAGGGGCGGCTCGCCCCTGGCGGGTCCAGGCAGAGCCCGGCCTTCTGCGTCCGTCCCGCCACGGTGCAGCGAGGCACGCCGCTTGCACCAACTCTGCGCGTGCGTTCCCCATCTGCCCCGCGCTAGCCTTGCCAAGGTGCGTGGGGAAAGCCCCCGGAAGGCCTGCTTGCCTGGGGGCGAAGACCGCCCAACTGCCAATATGCTCGCGTGGATCTGCTGGTCGCCGGCCCCTGCGCCCGAAGCGGCGTGTTGCGTGGCCCGGCCTCCCTTGGGAGTTTCGTGATGCCTCAGACCGACACAGTGTTCGCTCTCCACGCCGCGTTGCGCGATGGCCGCCGCGAGGTGGAGATGAGCCTTTCCGACTACCTCGACGCCTGCCGCGACGACCCGTCCTGCTACGCGAGCCCGGCGGAACGCATGCTGCGCGCGATCGGCGAGGCGGAGCTGGTCGACACCTCGCGCGATCCGCGACTCGGCCGCCTGTTCCTCAACCGTACCGTGCGCATGTATCCGGCATTTGCCGAGTTCCACGGCATGGAGGAGACGATCGAGCGCATCGTCGGCTTCTTCCGCCACGCGGCGCAGGGCCTGGAGGAGCGCAAGCAGGTGCTCTACCTGCTCGGCCCGGTGGGCGGCGGGAAATCCTCGCTCGGCGAGCGGCTCAAGGCGCTGATGGAGCACGAGCCGATCCACGTGCTCAAGGCGGGCAACACGCTGAGCCCGGTGTTCGAAAGCCCGCTCGGCCTGTTCGACCCGGACACCATGGCCGACGCGCTGCAGGAGAAGTACGGCATCCCGCGCCGCGTGCTCACCGGCATCGCCTCTCCCTGGGCGCTCAAGCGCCTGGAGGAGTGGGGCGGCGACCTCGAGCGCTTCCGCGTGGTCAAGCTCTACCCCTCGCGCCGTCGCCAAGTCGCGGTGGCCAAGACCGAGCCGGGCGACGACAACAACCAGGACATCTCCGCCCTCGTCGGCAAGGTCGACATCCGCAAGCTGGAGATGTTCAGCCAGGACGATCCCGACGCCTACGGCTTCTCCGGCGGCCTGAACCGCGCCAACCAGGGCATCCTCGAGTTCGTCGAGATGTTCAAGGCGCCGATCAAGATGCTCCATCCGCTGCTGACCGCGACGCAGGAAGGCAACTACCTGGGCACGGAGAACATCGGCGCGATCCCGTTCCAGGGCATCCTGCTCGCCCACTCCAACGAGGCGGAGTGGCAGTCCTTCCGCAACAACCGCACCAACGAGGCCTTCCTCGACCGCGTGTCCGTCGTGAAGGTGCCGTACTGCCTGCGTGTCACCGAGGAGAGCCGCATCTACGAGAAGCTGATCAGCGGCTCCGCGCTGGCCGAGGCCCCCTGCGCGCCGCACACGCTGGAGATGCTGGCCCGCTTCGCCGTGCTCTCCCGCCTCAAGCCGCACGCCAACTCGCGCCCCTTCGCCAAGATGCGCGTCTACGACGGCGAGAACATCCGCGAGACCGACCCCAAGGTCCGCACCATGCAGGAGTACCGAGACACCGCAGGCGTCGACGAGGGCATGGACGGCATCTCCACGCGCTTCGCCTACAAGGTGCTGTCGGCGACCTTCAACCACTCGTCCAACGAGGTCGCGGCCGACCCCGTGCACCTGATGTACGTGCTCGAGCAGGCGATCCGCCGCGAGCAGTTCCCCGCCGACACCGAGGCCGGCTACCTCGCCACCATCAAGTCCGAGCTGGCGTCGCGCTACGCCGAGTTCATCGGCAACGAGATCCAGAAGGCCTACCTTGAGAGCTACGGCGACTACGGCCAGAACCTGTTCGACCGCTACCTCGACTACGCCGACGCCTGGATCGAGGACCAGGACTTCAAGGACCCCGACACCGGCCAGATGCTCAACCGTGAGCTTCTGAACGCGGAGCTGACCAAGATCGAGAAGCCCGCCGGCATCGCCAACCCCAAGGACTTCCGCAACGAGGTCGTCAAGTTCGCCCTGCGCAACCGCGCGCACAACGCAGGACGCAACCCGTCCTGGACCAGCTACGAGAAGATCCGCGACGTGATTGAGAAGCGGATGTTCTCCCAGGTCGAGGACCTGCTGCCGGTGATCTCCTTCGGCTCGAAGAAGGACGGCGAGACGGAGAAGAAGCACCACGACTTCGTGGAGCGCATGGTCTCGCGCGGCTACACCGAGCGCCAGGTCCGCCGCCTGGTCGAGTGGTACATGCGCGTCAAGCAGTCCGCCTGAGCACGCGCGACCTTGGACATCATCGACCGACGCTCCAACCCCCACGGCAAGAACCTGGAGAACCGCCAGCGCGTGCTCGCCCGCGCGCGCGGCGCCATCGCCCGTGCCGCGCGCGCCGCCATCGACCAGGGCACGCTGCGCGAGACGGCGGAGGGCACCACCGTCACCATCCCCGCGGACGTGCTGCACGAGCCGTCGTTCCACACCGTCTTCTCAGGCGGCGAGCGCCACATCGTGCTGTCCGGAAACAAGGAGTTCTCCACCGGCGACCGTCTCGCCAAGCCCAAGGGCGGGCAGGGCGGAGGCGGCGCGGGCGACGGCTCCGGTTCCGGCGACTCGCAGGACGGCTTCCGCTTCGTGCTGACGCGCGACGAGTTCCTCGACCTGTTCTTCGAGGATCTCGAGCTGCCCGACCTGGTGAAGAGCCAGGTCGTCGCCACCGACACGACCTCGCCGTCGCGCGCCGGCATCTCCGTGGACGGCACGCCGTCGCAGGTCGACATGTCGCGCACCATGCGCCAGTCCATGGCGCGCCGCATCGGACTGCGCCGCCCCAAGACGCCCGACATCCGCGCCCTGGAGGAGGAGGTCGCCGCCCTGGAGGCCAGCGGCGCCGACCCCGACCGCCTGCACGTGCTGCGCGCCGAGCTGGAGAGTTCGCTGCGCAAGCTCGCCCGCGTGCCGTGGGTCGACCCGATCGACATGCGCTACCGCCGCTTCACGCCGACGCCGAAGCCCACGGCGCGCGCCGTGATGTTCTGCCTGATGGACGTCTCCGGCTCGATGTCGGAAGGCATGAAGGACCTCGCCAAGCGGTTCTTCCTGCTGCTCCACGTGTTCCTGGAGCGCCGCTACAAGCGCGTCGACCTCGTGTTCATCCGCCACACCGAGGTCGCAGAGGAGGTCGCCGAGGAGGTGTTCTTCACCGACCCCCGCACCGGCGGCACCGTCGTCTCCACGGCACTCGCCGAGTTCACCCGCATCCAGCGCGACCGCTACCCTGCCGGGTCGTGGAACATCTACGCCGCCCAGGCCTCGGACGGCGACAACTCCGGCAGCGACACCGCGCGCTCCGTCGCCATGCTGGAGGCCGACATCCTGCCGGTGGTGCAGCACTTCGCCTACATCGAGGTGTCCATGTCCGCCGCCATGATCCGCGGCGAGACCGACCTGTGGCGCGGCTACGCCCCCCTGGCGCAGCGCGCGCCGAAGCTCGCGATGCGGCGCGTCGCCGAGCGGCGCGATATCTTCCCGGTGTTCCGCGACCTGTTCGGGCGGAAGGTGACCGCGTGAGGAAAGCAAGGCCAGAGGCTCTGCCTCTGGACTCCGCCAAAGGCTCGCCTTTGGAAACCCTGACTTAAGTCCATGCCGGTCCAGGGGCGGCTCGCCCCTGGCGGGTTTGGGCAGAGCCCAAGCTTCCTTCCTTCCCGACGGAGCCCGCCCGATGGACCTCCTCTACACCGGCACCGACTGGGACTTCGGCACGCTGCGCCGCTCCTACGACGCGATCGAGCGCATCGCGACCGAAGAGCTCGGCCTGGAGCTCTACCCCAACCGCATCGAGGTCATCACGTCCGAGCAGATGCTCGACGTCTACACCGCGCACGGCATGCCGCTGAGCTACCGCCACTGGTCCTACGGCAAGCGCTTCCTGCAGCACGAGAACAGCTACCGACGCGGCTACACGAGCCTCGCCTACGAGGTCGTCATCAACTCCAGCCCGTGCATCTCCTACCTGATGGAGGAGAACACCGCGACGATGCAGGCGCTGGTGATCGCGCACGCCGCGTTCGGCCACAACCACTTCTTCCGCAACAACCACCTGTTCCGCCAGTGGACCGAGGCGTCGGGCATCCTCGACTACCTGGCGTTCGCGCGCGCCTACGTCGCGAGCTGCGAGGACCGCCACGGCGTCGCGGCCGTCGAGCGCATCCTGGACGCGGCGCACAGCCTGTCGCGCCACGGCGTGCACCGCCACGGCGGCTCGCGCCCGATGAACCTGCGCACCGAGGAGAAGCGCGAGCGCGAGCGCCAGGAGTACGACGAGCGCGTGTTCGACGACCTGTGGCGCACGCTGCCCGACGCCAAGGCCGGCCCCGGCCCCGACCGGCTCGCCGAGCAGCGCCGCCGCCTCGGCCTGCCCGAGGAGAACCTGCTGTACTTCCTGGAGAAGACCTCGCCGAAGCTCGCGTCCTGGGAGCGCGAGATCATCCGCATCGTCCGCCTGATCGCCCAGTACTTCTACCCCCAGCCGCAGGTGAAGCTGATGAACGAGGGCTGCGCCACCTGGGTGCACCAGCGTATCATGACCCGCCTGCACGAGACCGGGCAGATCGACGACGCCGCCTTCCTCGAGACCCTGCACTCCACCAGCAACGTGATCTACCAGCCCGGCTTCGAGCAGTCCGGCCCGGGCTTCAATCCCTACGCGCTCGGCTACGCGATGATGACCGACATCGCCCGCATCTGCGAGACGCCCACCGCCGAGGACCGCGCCTGGTTCCCCGACATCGCCGGTAACGGCGAGCCCAACGCCACCCTGCGCCACGCCTGGGCCAACTACCGCGACGAGAGCTTCGTCCTGCAGTTCCTCTCGCCGAAGGTGATGCGCGACTTCCGCATGTTCCGCCTGCTCGACGAGTCCGCCGAGCCCACGCTGCTGGTCGACGCCATCCACGACGACGAGGGCTACCGCGCCATCCGACGCAGCCTCGCGCGCACCTACGACCCCGGGCTCAACGACGCCGACGTGCAGGTCGTCGACGTCGACCTCGCGGGCGACCGCCGCCTGGTTCTGCAGCACCGCACCCGCCCGGGGCAGAAGCTCGCGCCCAAGGATGCCGAGGCCACGCTGCGCCAGCTTGCGGTGCTCTGGGGCTACGAGGTGCGTCTGCAGGAGGTCGACTCGGAAACGGAGGCGGTCCTGGCGACGCACGCCGCCAGCCCGCCGAAGTAGGAAGCAGGGCCGGGCTCTGCCCTGACCCGCCAGAGGCCAGCGACCTCTGGAAACTCGTTCCTTAGAGCGCCTAACAGAACCTGGACTTAGCGGGCGTTCGTGCCGATCTGAATGGGATGGCAAAGGTCCTGGTTCCCGACGATCTGTGGGCGTTCGTCGCCCCGCTGCTACCTCCCGCCCGGCCCCGTCCCCGTGGGGGGCGACCGCCTATTCCTGACCGGGCGGCCCTGACGGGCATCGTGTTCGTGCTGCGCACGGGGCTGCCCTGGGAGCACCTGCCCGCCGAGATGGGGTGCGGCTCCGGCATGACCTGCTGGCGCCGCCTGCACGCCTGGCAGCAAGCTGGTGTGTGGGCCGCCCTGCACAGGGTGTTGCTTGAGCACCTCGATGCTGCGGGGCAGCTGGACTGGAGCCGGGCCTCTCTGGACAGCACGTCTGTTCCGGCCAAAGGGGGGGATCGGCGACGGGCCCGAACCCCACGGATCGCGGCAAGCCAGGGACGAAGCGCCACCTCGTCGTCGACAGGCGCGGCACGCCGCTCGGGGTGACCCTGAGCGGGGCCAACCGTCACGACAGCATGATGCTGGCAGCCACCCTGGACGCGATCCCTGGCGTGCGTCGCAAGGGGCGGGGTCGCCCACGCAGAAGGCCGGACAGGCTGCATGCGGACAAGGGCTATGACTATCGTCGCTGCCGGACGGAGTGCCGCGTGCGCGGCATCAAGCCCCGCATCGCGCGGCGCGGCATCGAGAGCAGCCAGCGCCTTGGACGACACCGCTGGGTGGTCGAGCGCACACACGCCTGGATGGCCCGGCTTCGACGCCTAGCGGTCCGATACGAGCGTCGCGAGGACATCCACCTCGCCTTCGTCACCCTCGGATGCGCCCTCGTCTGCCTCAACCAGATCAGACGGTTCTGTTAGGCGCTCTAAGGACGGACCGTAAGGCTCCGCAGCGTGCGGCAAGCTGACACGAACATCAGCGGAGGCAATGCGAGAGTTACAATAGAGTTTCGATTGGCGGGTTGCCGTCCGGACAAGCTAGCATACCGCACTTTGCAAGACTTTAGCTGGAGCTAGAATGGTAGTTGACGAGCAAGTGCCCATCCAGACGCGAGGCCGGGATCGGATCGCTAGGCTCATAGAGACGATAACCGTTCTCGCATGCGGGGTCGGCATCCCTATTTTGGTATACAGACTTCTACATTGGAAAATAATGACGCTTTCACAGATTCCTGTCGGTGTTTACACGGAGTCCCCACTTAAGACATTACACTTCTTGAGGTCTCTTCAAAAATTAAGAAATATCTCAAAAGATTTCATGGGGATTTGCGTGGAGTTGCTTTCTTTCTTTGGAGTCAGCGTCGGCATTGGTGTCTTAAGGTGGAAGGGCCATTCACGCCAATCGCTTCCTTCGCGAGTTGCGAGAATAGTCGGATTCGGGTGGGTTGTGGCGTTGTTCATGACGCTCGTGGAGCTGTTCATCGACGCTTGACCTACGCCGGCCACCATTTGACCCCTTTAACCCCGCCCGCCATCCCTTCGCCTCCAGTGGCGACCGCGCCCGTTGGTTCAGCACACTGTCGGCAAGTGGATTGGTATTTCGGCTCAAAGGTATGACTGCCGACGAGCTGGAGATGGCCTGGGCACGACTGGTCGCGTGCGCTGCCGAGACGCCGAAGCTGCGGCGCCTGCACTTGGCAGAGGTGCTTGCGAAGCAGGCGCCGGAGCGAGTGCTGGAGGTCCGCATGGCCTGGGGACTGCTGCCGGTTGGTGTGGCTGCGGTGCTGACCGGGCTTGCACCGTTGGTGCGGTAGAGATCCGCATGGCGGCGTCGCTGCTCTTGATCTGTCCTTGTCTCTGCCGGCCCAGAGGCATGAGAGCGTGTGTCCCTGAGCTGCACCGGACGCGGGCCGCTTGGGGCCTGCGGCTGGGGCGGCTCCGGGGCACGAGGCGAGCGTGCCCCGCCTGAGAACGTACGAGCGCGCGGTCCCTCTTTCTGGCTTGGCTGGCCTGCCTGGGTCTGAGGCATGCGACCGTGCGGGATGGAGGTGCGACGGGCGCGGGCCTCTTGGGGCCTGCGGCCGGCGCGGCTTCGTCCTGCACGGGGAGCGTGCCCCGGCGCGGCGTGTCGACCGGCCGGGGCGTCAGGTCAGCGGGTCAGCGACTGCCGGACAGGTAGTCCCACAGGCGCGTGAAGCTGAAGAAGCCGACGACGAATACCGCTGTGCAGACGACGGCGTTGAGCAGGAAATCCATTTTCATGGTCCCTTTGCGGGGGTGCTGGGTGGAATATAGCGCAAAAGCTCGAAGGCTGCACTCTCTGCCAAGGCGGCGATGAGCGCGGCTGCGCCCGTCTTCCACCCCATGCCTGCCTGGGTAACGTTGAACAGGGGGGCGAGGATGCTGGTTCCGAACAGGGCCAGGGTGAGGGCCTGCAATCCGTTGGCGGCGAGCTTTAGACGTTCCTCTACGTGTTTCGCAGTGAGGGGAGGCTTTGAGGGGAAACGCATGGGCGGGGCTCCGGGAGGCGAGAAAGTCTGACCTGATGGGCGGGGCTGGCGGGGGCCTGTGTGCCCCCGCCGTGTGCCTCACATGCCGAGGGCGGCCATCTGGGCGGCGGCCACCTGACGGTC